>NZ_JAQQXP010000004.1 GCF_028595265.1 Alteromonas gilva
CCAAAAGATCCCCCGGGGGGAAATTTGGTTCACGTCGTTCACCTACTCTCTTTCAAATTGTATCCCTGACATTTGAGTAGCCCTGTTAAACAGCTAATCCCAAAAGATCCCCCGGGGGGAAATATGAGACATAGTGCATTTGTCTATATGAGTTATACAGCCAGCATCTATACAAATAGGTTTAACTTAGGGTCAGGTACACATTAGCAACTGGCACTTCTGATGTGCGGATTTTAAAGGATTTACTAAATTAGCTTTGTAAATAGACAGCACTTAATTAGGGGGTCTATGTACAAAAGCTAAAAAATCCCCCCGGGGGATCTCGAACACCCATGAACATGTTGAGTAGCGCAAAATTCATTTAGTGTGAAAATTAAGGTACATAGATAAAGGGTATCGAAATGAAATCAAAAGGCATCAAATCAGCAGCTGAATATAAATGTGAGCTGGGGGAAATAATTGAATTAGTTCATTCAGAGTCAGTAGGCTATCAAAAAGCCGCAAAAGAGTTGGCTGCACTCACGGGAAAAGCCTTTAATAGAATTTATCCAGGCGAAGTACTGAAGACAGCTTTGAACACATGGCTTGAACGTATCTGCAAGGAAGTATCTATTTCGAGCCAAGGAGATACCAATAAAGAGTTTATGGTAAATGAATTTGACGAATCATTGTCTAAAATAGGTGAGGTAATAAGTGCCCCAATTAATTCATCTTACTTTGATGACGACTCGCTATATCGCTACCGGGAGCTAGTTAGTCAATACCCTTACGAAATACTGGTTAAGACTCTTAAGAGGTTTAGCGAAGACCTGGAGGTGGAAGGGTTCAAAGATATAGCTGGCGATGTAATCCGGAACCTTAACTTGGCGATGTATAAACACCATTCTCATGAAACTAGCTTTTTCAAGTTAATGGCCAGTCGGGTTTGCTGGGACATCAGGACACAGAGAGATAATGTTTGGGAAGATGGCAGATTAACCTATCAGAGCCGTGAAAGAATTACCGTGATATCTGAAGGTCTGGCGGCCATTGAAAAGCAAACCGGTGTTACCGGCCTATCAAAGCCTTTTAGTGATATCGCGGATATGTTCAATGATGGCCAGGTTATTGGTTCTGGCTCGGTGTTTGGATGCAAAAACACGCTAGAAGTCAGGGTTTTTAATAATCATTCGAGAGTTACGATCACTCGTGATGCTCTGTCTTCACTAATGGCATTTTTGGTAATCAACAAACCAGAAAATATCGACATAAAGTACATTCCAGAACAGCAACAAAGAGTTGCGTAAGTTACATCAATAGCTTTTAGCAAACAGTGCTCGCCTTATTAGGCATGCGCTAGAGAGTGTTTCCACTGGAAACGTCGTAACTATTTATCGACCACTAAGGACTTTGCATGTCAAAAACCACAATGCATATTTCAGTGTCATTGTCTGAAGACGAAAAGACGGCGACTATTCGGATAAGCAACCGGAGTAATCCAATCATTGCCGGGGTTCTTGGTGTTGAAAAAGATAACACTGGCTCGCTCAGCAAGATCTATTTAAACCGATTAATCCATAACGGAGGAAAATATTTGGACTATCAGGGGTACCTGCCAAGTGGGTGTATTAGCACCATTCTGACTAAGGCCGCTTGAAATCTACTTGACGTATAATCCAGTGGCAAAACTACTATTAGACATAACCTGGGCAGGCAATAACACAGAGACACAATGCCAAATCCATTGAAGATGAATTCACTTTCATTATTAACCCTGATGGGAAAAAACAAAGACACCAAATCAACCTGATTTGTAGCGCCAATTGAGTATATTGATAAAGTGCTCTTAGATAAAATTTGAGGGCAACCATCATGCATCACATCGAGACTTTATCACTTAAGGAAACCGCCAAAGGTAAGCGCGTCTTTTTGAATAACGCCTCTTTGGTTCGCAGTGGATTTGTGGCCGGCGCCAAGTATTCAGCAAATTACAAAAAAAACTTTGTCGAACTGACGTTAAGCACGGAAGGTACCCGAACGGTTGCTGACACATTCAAGGGGCCGATAATCGATTTGCAAAATAAGGGCATGACCAACGCTTTCCCAAAAGCCAGTCGCGTCCATGTGGATTATCTGCCGCAAGGCAAAATCCGAATTCGCGCCTATCATCACGACTCCAAAGTAGCCGCACGTGAAAACGCTCTGCTTTCAAAATTGAAATCCGGTTCGCCACTGCGTATTGGGGAACAATTTGCAGGCTTCGGTTTGTTGGCAAGACAAATTAAACGTGGATTAAAATCCCAAGGCATCAAGACCAGCCTTTGCTTCGCTGGCGACACAGATCGCTTTGCCAGCGACACTCACGCGCACAATAATGAGATGTGGTCTAGCAAGACTGACGATGCCATCCTGCTCAATGATGACCTGTTCACGATGGATATGAGTTTAGTGCCGCAAATGGATATGCTTATTATGGGTTACCCATGCACCCCGTTTAGTCAGCAGCAATCCGCTAAGCGCAAAAAGGATACTGCTCATGATTTGGCTGGCCTGTTGTTTGTACCGGTCCTTGAGTTGATTAACCGCGCCAATCCTGCGCTCATTCTGGTCGAGAACTCTCACAGGTTCGAAGGCTCTGACACGGACAACATTATCTCTACGGTACTTGAGCGCACCGGCTACAAATCAACCAGTACCACAATCAAAGGTACAGAGCACGGCGGCTTTGAAATTCGTCCTCGCATTGCCAAGTTGTTTTATTCAGCCAATCTGTGTGACATCGATTTAAGTCAATTGACCGGCAGCAAAACCAATCTGCGTACCGTGTCCGACATCCTTGAGCCAATTGCGGATGATTCACCGGCATGGAAAGACTTAGGCTATATCAGGGTCAAAAACACAGAAAAGCATCACAGTCACAGATTCTGTGAGGTCAAACCGACCGATACTGTGCTACCTACATTCGGTGCAAACTACGGCAAAATTCAGCCTGACAGTGCCATGGTAGCCCACCCCAGCAACCCTGATTTGCATCGAATATTCAGCACCGCAGAGCATTGCAATGTGCGTGACGTTGATGGACCACTTAAACAGATAATCGTAGATCTTGCCGAAGGCAGACATCACCTGTGCCAAGGCTCACGAACAAATGCGGTTCGCGCCCATAGAATTCTTGGAAATTCGGTAAGCCCGGAGTCATGGGATGCAACAGGAAGCTTTATCGGGAACTGGATGAATGGCCTTATTGGGAAATCCACTTCCATGCCATCAGCCAAGCCAATAATAGGGCAGTTGGATCTGTTTTCTTTAGAAGCTGCATAGGAACAAAGATGAGTAAAAGCAGATACAACCTTCCCACCTCTACCAGCCCTAAGCTGCATACCGCTTATCCTGTTGGCATGTTGTGTACTGTGGCAAAGGCATGTTTAGGCAACCCAGCTGGATCGGTTGCGGTAGTCTATGAGGCTTATCAAATAGGGGAGAGTCATCACGGAGCAAGCTTGATTTTCCCTAATGGAAATTACGACGGCTTTTCAGATCAGTGCATGGAGATTTTCGAAGTAAATCCAGTTCGGTTCGAGCGCAGCTGTGCTGAATATAAATTTAGAAATGTTTGTAATTTAGCTATCGATTTTTCAAAAGGACTTTTCAACAAAGCCTTCGTTTAATGCTTACGAATCCGGCGCCATATAGTGGCGCCAATTCAACGCCAGGTTACTTTACCCTCATATTTCTCAATGAGGTTAAACCATGTATCAGTATTTTACTCCCCATGAATACCGCCAGCAGTTTATCGAACACTGCACATCCGGAATGGTCAAACTTAAGGAAATGATCAACTTAGCAGAGTCCATGAGGGGATTCGGGGTAAGTCTGAGAATGCCTTATATCTCGGGTAATACTGAGTTCGTGCAAATGCACAAAGCTTGGTTTGATAAAATCGCACAGAACGTTCAAGCGTATTATTCAAATGATACACAAGCCACCATCGAGGCTGAGCGGATTTTTAATTCCTGTGCAAAAGCTGTCAACATTCGCTATCGAGGCCTTGAGCTGGCCGAATTGTCACTGGATGACATTAAGGAAGCGATAATCACGGCTGCCGACCTAATGGATTTTGAAAAAATGATTCATCTATTAGAAAGGGAAGGGCAGGGACTGGATAGCAAGGGCCGCCGCGATGCGGCCGACAGATTACTTTGTGCCTTTAACTTGAAGAAAAGAGATCACCGCTCCGACTACGGCGTTAAGAAGACCGCTACCCATACGACTATTTGCTCGCACCATTACTGGGGCACGCTGGGCGGGTACGACTGTTCGGACAACAAGCGAATGAGCAACATCGTCAATGACATCCAATTGGTGTCCAACGAATGCGGGGTGCCTGCGCTCGCTGCAACGTTCCGTTCATTATTTAAGGCCTTCCGGGCATGTGGGTATTCAGAACACTTAGCCTCACGGACAAAGTTTGGCTCGAAAGCTGGCGCTCAGATCACAGTATTCAAAGAATATTTCAAAGTTGAGCTCACTCATGATGTTTTCGATGCCTTGCTTGTGTTCTGCATTACCCACAAATCAGATGATGTTAATATCATCGACTTCCCTGTAGCTGCTTAGGTTATGCCTTGCTGCGAATTAAATACATCAAGGAGCTGGTAAAGCTTAACGTGTGATTGAGGGAGCTAAATCCAAAACATGTGGCAGATTCGCTTCCCTTGTCTGTACTGCCGCCATGTGAGACAGCGGCAATACTTTGGCGCTGGTGAGTCAACTTGGAAGATTCATCGAAGGCGGCGCTTGCACCATCTAATGACTCACATTTTACAGATATAACATTCATAAGGGGCATTAACGGCCCCTTTTTCATTGGTTAATCAAGCAGAGTTACTTTCCATTTTTTTAGTAATTCGCTTTATTCTCCCTTCGAACCCAGACTTTGTGTTGTCATGCAGGCCGAATCCAATTGCATCTTGGCAGACTTTGATAGCCTCTTCATACTTTCCGCATTCTGATAAATAAGTGGCAAAGTACTGAAATGTGGTCACCCTTGGCAGCATGTCATGCTGCTTGATTAACGCCTTTCTGATAGCAGGAAATTCTTTAAAATGAGTTAGTGCCGTGCTCTCAAGCATTCTCGCGCAATCCGGTTGAGAACGCTTCTTGTAGCAATAATCGACGATACCCATCAACAGAAAGTGCCTATCTATTAGGTTGGTTGGCGTTTCAAGCTGGGCAACCATTAAATTGATATCACCAGAAGTCCAGGCTTCAAAGACCTTATCAGCCTCTATATTTTCACCTTCCCGAAAAACATAGGATTTGAAGGAATTAACCTTGCTTTCTGACGGCTTCTTTTTCAGTAAAAAGTACAGCACAAAAACCACCAAAATTAGTAACAGCACGTTGATTATCATCTATTGCTCCAATTCAGTATTGTCAGTCCTGCAGATTGAGTAACCCTTACTTAATTCGGGTTACTTCTATTCGGTGGCGCGAAATACCATCAGCAGTACCTTAACAGCATATTTTAAGAAATTCGTCTTTAAAACAGATTTTTGGAGAACGATAATGCTGTTCAGAGAAATTGTCGCTGATAACTTTTGTGGCGGAGGTGGCGCGAGCGAAGGTATTTTTTTGGGTACTGGCCGTCACGTTGATATCGCAATCAATCACGATATCGATGCAATTAAGATGCATCAAATTAATCACCCAAATTCGAAGCATTACAATGAGTCAGTTTGGGAAGTTGATCCGCGTGAAGCTGCTAACGGTCGGCCAGTTGCTTTGGTGTGGCTATCGCCAGATTGTAAGCACTTCAGCAAGGCTTTAGGCGGCGTCCCAGTAAAGAAAGAAATACGCGGCTTGGCATGGGTAGCTGTACGATGGGCAGCTACTGTTCGCCCCCGCGTAATCATGCTTGAAAACGTAGAAGAGTTTAAAACATGGGGCCCAGTCCTTGAGAATGGCAGACCGTGCCCGGTAAACAAAGGGAAAACCTTCAAATCATTTGTCAATGCATTAAAGCGGCAAGGTTACTCTGTGGAATGGCGCGAACTTCGGGCTTGTGATTATGGTGCACCAACAATCAGAAAAAGACTATTCCTGATTGCTCGTTGTGATGGCGCAGCAATCAAATGGCCAAGGCCCACTCACGGAGATCCTAAATCAGATTGCGTAGCAAAAGGTAGGCTTTTGCCTTGGAGAACGTCTGCTGAATGCATTGATTGGTCAATAGAATGCAATTCTGTGCTTGGTCGGAAGAGGATGTTAGCCTTCAATACATTACGCCGAATTGCTAAAGGCGTTCAGCGATATGTCATCGATTCAGATGATCCTTTCATTATCAAAGTAAACCACTCAAGTGAGGATTTCCGAGGTCAGGACATCAATTCCCCACTTCAAACCATTACCAGCAAGAATGGGTGGGGCGTTGTAACACCATTTATCACTGAGCACGCTAATGCCTCTTCTCAACGAAATATGCCAATTGATGAGCCACTTAGAACAATCTGTGCAGGCGTAAAAGGGGGGCATTTTGGCATTGTCACTCCGTTTGTTGCACGGCAGTTCGGTAATTCTGTTGGCCATAAAATTGATGAACCCAGCGGGACTGTTACAGCTGGTGGCGGCGGAAAGTCACAACTTGTTTCTGCACATGTTGTTAAATTCAGAGGGCAGTGTACTGGCCACGGTGCTAAAGATCCTTTTCACACAATTACTGCCGGGGGTAACCACCTTGGAGAAGTCCGTAGCTGCATATTGAAATACTACGGCCCCAATGTAGGCCAGTCAGTGAATGGCCCACTGCATACCGTCACCACGAAAGACCGATTCGCAAAAGTGGATGCAGAAATCCAGGTCGAACAACTCACCGATGACCAACGTTACAGCGCCTGGTGGATTGCCAGGATAATGGACTATGCGGGAACAGAGCCGGATTACGTTTACCCTCATCCGAGAAGGCAATTCGTAAGAGCCGTCAACGGCATTCTTATCGATATCGGCATGCGGATGTTCGAGCCTCGTGAATTATTCCGCGCCCAAGGGTTTAGGGATAGCTACGTTATAGATGTTGACAAAGACGGAAGGAAGATTTCCAAAGCCAAACAAGTTGCAAGATGCGGTAACGCGGTTCCACCTGTTTTCTCAGAAGCATTGGTACGGGTCAATTTGCCAGAGTTAATCCTACACAATAAGCAACATGAAATAATTGAGCAACCTCAAACGATAGGTGTCAATTAGCTCAACTTTAGGTTTACAAAAAAGTTAGAGGGTAATTCCAGGGGCGTTATTGTTCACAAAAGGTTGACCAAAAAGGCCAATAGGGCGCAAAAAACCATTGGCCATCAGCCCCTGAACCAGAACAAGGCGGGCTCTTTTAAACATTCTGCACCATAGGATAGCTGATTCACTACGTTCTATTCACCCAGGCAAATTCTTATCCATGGGAAAATATCCTCAGTTATGGTGGATACTTGGACTGAAACAGATGAGTTTATTTAGAAAAGAGCTCTTAGAAGAACACAATTTAACTAATGGAGTTAAAAATATCGCAGTGCTTTTCCCGTCCATCCATAATGGTGTATCTATTGCAAAACTTGCTCAAAGTCGCATTCCAATCCCTGAGCCGGTTTACATTAAACTTTCGTTTAAATGCTTAATGCCCCAGATGATGGCTCTCACGCCTTCATCAACGATAGCGAATTATAAAGGACAACAAGAGCTTCACTTTGTTGTCGATACAAGTTTCTTACACTGCAAGGATAATAAAACCATGCTTGTTTCAGTCGCTGGTAAGTTTGAGCTAAGAAGGGCGCACGATGTAACGCGCAAAGATGTGCTAATCGGAAAGGTTATTGGTCAGTTTAATAATCAAGTTCTTGGCATCTTCAAGCATGCCAACGTTGCATAAAAAGAGGCAATCCTGTGGAAAATGAAACAAGCAAGTATAGCTGGATGCTCAATAAAACAGTTATGTTCAAACGTCAGTGCCTGACAGAGAGCGTTATAGCGTTCTATGGAACTATGGCGATTGATATACTTTTTTTGGTTTCAGGGCTTTCCATTAAAGATGGAAAAGTCATGGCTGAAATCACCACAAACTTTTTGCCGCACCCCAGTGCGGTTGACATTGAGCTCATCGAATACATTGAGCCCAGAGCATTTGAAGCTTTATTAAATACTCAGCCGGAGAATAGCCTTTTGATGGCTAGTTGAGGCAGTCCCACAGGAAGCCGAGACACATGCTATCTTGTTGGCGCTATTGATTCAGGCGTGGGTTAAGAAGATTTGTCCGACTTCGAACTTTTATACCCTAGACATGCCGCAAAAGACGCCTCTATTGCAGCATAGCTCTAAGAAGTTGGAGTATTATAATCGCGTATTCTCATGAGGGCCTGGACCGATTGAAATTACATAAAACAAAAACATAAATTAGCACGCCAAGCTTTCGCAAGGCGTGCTTTTTTGTACCTGCTGTGCCATTCAATAGCCTCAACTTCAATAACCGTTACCATTGCAGAAACAAATCAATGACCCAGAGGGATGCATGGTGAACCAATATCAACTCGCTACAGGAGACTCGTTACGGCTTGTTAAGGACATGCAGGATGAGTCCGTCGACCTAATTGTCACAGACCCAGCATATGAATCTCTTGAGAAGCACCGCTCAGTGGGAACTACTACTAGGTTATCAGGGGAGTGGTTCGAAGTGATAACAAACGAGGAACTGAAAGGGTTCATTGTAGATTGCTATCGAATTTTAAAGAATAACGCGCACTGCTATATTATGTGTGATCAGGAAACCCATTATGTTGTTCGAGAAGCCGCTTTAGCTTGTGGCTTCACATGGAAGAAGTTTTTGGTATGGGACAAGATGGCCATAAGCACTGGCTATTCTTGGAGAGCTAAGCATGAAGTGATTTGTTACTTGGAGAAGGGTAAGCGAAACTTATTCAGTAACTCACTTCCGGATGTTTTGAGTCATAAACGAATTCGCAACAGGTATCCTACTGAAAAGCCGGTGAGCCTTTTTAATGATTTAATTCTAAATAGCTCCAAGCCCGGAGAATTGGTTTTTGACGCTTTTGTGGGCTCTGGCGCTTCTATGGATGCCGCTCTTTCATTAGGACGCGACGTTATTGGGTTTGAGAAAAAGGAATCTCAAAGGGAGGGGATTATCAGTCGGATGGAGGGTAACCATCCAGATGCAATCTATAGTGATTCATTATTACAACCGAGAATGCAGTTGCAGCTGGCTGTATAGGGCTGATTAAGCTTCAGACACCCCGATAGTGGCGGTGCAAAATAGGGAGGCTATAAACAGCCTCCCAAAGCTTAACTGCTATTTCCGTTTGGGAATCTTCCAAGCTTTATAACCGTAGTTATAAGCATCCATAAGTTCCGTGCTGTTCTTCTTTCGCTTAAAACGGCGATAGATGAAATCTTCGTTGTTATTTATACCAGAATTCATAGTTCAAACTCCGATATAATATAAGGTAAATGACAACGTAGCGGCTTAGCTTCTGGGCAAGCGCAGAGCACCCCCATTTTGTACGGGCAATGTTTGCCTAAAGTAAATTTACAACTGTTCATAAAATAATCTCCTAGAGATTTTAAAGCTTTTAAGGAGACAGCAGAGCATCAGATGTAACTACTTGTATTATATGAAGTGTTGAATGTTGACAGATAAAGATATTGAAATAATTCATCTTAACTGTTGTCAACACTTCGAATAGTAAGCTAGTCTATCAATGTAGATACAAATTTGTATCTACTCGGAAACGTGAGTGCTAACAAAACGTAAACCGAACCCTACTGTCATTGTTTTCTGACATGTAGATAGGCGAAGGGTGGTGTACCAGACCACCCTAAGCTTTCCTTCCTTGGCAAGAGTCAATATCACATATCGTGACGGTATAACCCCTGTACTGTGTTATCCACAGTGCGTCTTCTTTAATCAAGATAGTGAGGTTTTAGTTTTAATGCAACCCAATATCTACGTAGCCTGTATTTAGGTTAGTAATCACTTACTATGAGCCTTCTGAAAAGGCATAATTTAAAAGAATGCAAGCTGTTTTTTTTATTTTTATGATTACTTAGAACAATTTATTTTGATAAGCAAGCTCTTACAATTTTTCAATATATTGTGCCTATTCATCCTCGTAGGGGGTATATATGGTGTTCGCAATACTTGAATATGTAAGGGATACCACAGATGCGGATGTAAAGTGCTACTTTCAGTACTGGATGAGGCTAAAAGAATAAGGGGTAAGCTGCCAAAACAAAAAAGCCCCCGGAAGTCAGGGGCTGAAATTGCATCTACAATGATACCGGAAGCGCCGACGTTCTAATTTACGGCATCCTTCAGTGCTTTACCGGCTTTCATGCCTGGTACTTTAGCCGCAGCAATTTGTATCGTTTCACCTGTCTGCGGGTTTCTGCCTGTCCGAGCTTTGCGTTCAGATACGGCGAATGTACCAAATCCAATCAAAGAAACGGAGCCACCAGCTGCCAATTCAGCAGTGATTGCACTTAAGGTTGAATCCAAAGCCTGACCTGCTTTCGCTTTGGAGATGTCTGCACCTTCAGCAATTTTGTCAATTAATTGAGACTTATTCATTTATTTGTTCCCTTTTGCTCTTGTCAATATCTGATTATTAGGATCTAGCCTACCCAGGCTGCGGTTGTGACTCTAGCAACAGAACAACAACCGTGAAAGATTAACTTTTCATAATTGGATAGCTCATCTAATACCATTCGAATGAATCTTGGGCGGGAACACATTCATTGTTCATCAGTGACAATGCCGGCTTGTTCCATCCAGTAGCGCCAAAACCAGTCAGGGGTACCATAGTCACAACTGAAACAAAGCGATATCCGACATGAAGCACCCACATATCAAAACGTTAAAAACCACCTACGGAAAAGTAGTGCGTGTCAGCGTGAAAGACTTGGCCAACCAAGCTATGGACCGACTGCCCTTATACAGTCAATTTGGCAAACCATTGAAGCCGGACGGCCCTCACATGTTTAAACGTCCACTGGCCGTTTATCGTGAAAATTTAGTAGTACCAAACTAATCGAAGGACAGGAGTACAGCTATGTATGACGCATTTTTAATCGAGTTTAAACAGCGCCCTTTGATGTCACTTTTTGTTCGCGAGAATGACGCTATTGTTGAAAAACAGGTTGAGGTAGGCAGTAAAGAGATGCTGGAAATTGACTTCTCTTCAGTCGTGCACACCCGCCAGTTTTCTCAGTGGCATGATTGCACCGGCAAACCCATGTTTGAGGGTGACGTGATTAAATTTGCGGTTCGTCGCTTTTCCGATGCCAATCCATATGATTACAAGCTGTACGAGCTGGTTTATGGATACTTTGACAATGGCCAGGATTGGGGGGATGCCGTGCGTGTCTGCGGTTGGATTCTTAAACCGATAGACGGTGAATTTGCCAATACGCTCATGTGTATGAATATGCCTACGCATATTAAAAGCGCTGAGCGATTCACATTCAAGCCTGAAGACGACCTAGAGGTTATAGGTAACACAATCACTGGCTACGATGACGAACGGCCTTCAAAGATTAAATGCGGAGCAATTGACACTTCGCTCGCTACGGCTTTCAACAATGCAAAAGCTCAGGTGGCATCATGAATTATGAGCGTGAATTTCTCGGCCAGCCACCCTTGGATAAGCAGCCTCTGGCTCAGTACGGTGACCTTAAATGCCAGTATACGGGCGTGACATTCTCAGATGCGACCGTCGAGGCCTACAACCAATATACGCGGGATTTCAATCGTACAAATTGGCGAGCCACCCAGGAATTCCTTCTCGACCAGCGACACAAGTTTATACATGGTTTGATGTATCAGAATCTGGAAAAGCTTCAACTCGGCCCATCTGTTCAATAACGGGCTATGGCCGTTCAAATGGATGCGGCAAATCAGCTTGATAGTACGATATTCCTACGTTTGTAAGAGGAAGTAATTCACATGAAATATCCAGTATTTGTACCAGTACAAGGCGCTTCAGTTGCAAGCACTTTGATTAAAGGCGGCAGCGCTATTGTAGGTAGTCTTGAGTCATCAATTGAGGGCTACGTGACCGTGTATTTCGAAGGCAACCTCTTTGATGCGTGTAATCTGAATACCATATTCGACCGCGCCATGATTGCGGCAGGCCGTCTTCACCAGAGATATCCGACAACTGCAAAGGCAGCCATTCCTGCCAGCGAGCTTATCCAGGTCGGCATTTACTGTTACGCCAATCACGACCTTCAAATTCAATCTGACAAATTGGCATTGCTTCAGTCATGGGCAGACCTTGATCCACGTAAACCACAAATTCAAAAGGCTTAACGTCAACTACCCACCCCTAAAGGGGCGGGCTTGTAAAGCCCTATGTTGACCAGACCCCATCAGGTAACTGATGGAGCCGTTATCGGAGAATAGATAGGCACCGTGGGATGACTTGCCAGTTCCACGCTCTGCGGGAAGCGATTAAACAGGCGTAATGGGTTAAGCCAGTGTCGATTTCTTCAAACCTCCGACTAACTTGGTCGAGGCAAACATTACCCGTTTTATGCGGAGAGCGTCTGGTAACAGACATTAATTTGGAGAATTGATATCGTGAGAGTTTTGGTGCTCGACAATCAGAAACAACCTTTAATGCCTTGTCGTCAAGCGCGAGCACGCCAGCTCCTACGTGATGGTAAAGCAGCGGTGTTTCGTCGTTATCCTTTCACCATCATTCTCAAGGAGAGACAGGGAGGTGATACTCAAGCAGTGTCATTGAATGTCGATCCTGGGAGTAAGACTACCGGGATTGCACTGGTCGCGTTACTTCAACGCGGTCACGTTGCCATCTACGGCCAGCATATTGTCCATCGTGGACAACAGGTGCGTGATGCACTGGAAAGTCGTCGCGCCTTACGCCGCTCACGTCGTCAACGCAAGACACGCTATCGCAAGCCTCGCTTTCTGAACCGAACCCGTACAGCGGGATGGTTACCACCATCACTGATGTCTCGGGCACACAATGTGGAAACGTGGGCGAAACGCCTAAATAGGTTCGCGCCTGTCACATCGGCAAATGTAGAAACGGTGCGCTTCGATACACAGTTGCTCGAAAATCCGGACATTGCCGGAAGAGCTTACCAGCAAGGCTCGCTGTTTGGCTGGGAGTTACGTGAGTATCTTCTGTATCGCCACCAGCATACCTGCGCGTATTGTCATGGTCTGACAAAGGATGCGGTGCTGGAAAAAGAACATATCATGCCCAAAGCACTGGGTGGCTCAAACCGATTGGCTAACCATGTCATTAGTTGCCGCAATTGCAACGAGGACAAAGGTAGCCTGCATCCCAATGTTTGGATGGCGTTATGCAAACAGCGCGGTGATAAACTCAACCTGACACGCGCCAATAACATGCAGCGCATCATGGACGGATACCGGCCCTCGATGAAAGACGCCGCTTCGGTGAATGCCACACGCTATGCTGTCGGCAACAGAATCAAATCAATCATTCCAAATACGCAATTCTTGTCGGGCGGCCTGACAAAGAAGAATCGGTCTGTTCAGCGCTATCCAAAAGATCACTGGATTGATGCCGCGTGTGTCGGTCCAAACGGTAGCGCTGTTTCGCTGGAATGTAATCATATCCTTATTGCTTCGGCAAAAGGACATGGCTCACGACAGATGTGTCTGGCTGACAAGTATGGTTTCCCCAGAACGTCAGCCAAAGCATCCTCTGTCGTTCATGGATTCAGAACGGGTGATTTGGTCGTGGCCAATGTCCCGTTTGGAAAAAAACAAGGGTTACATGTCGGAAGAGTGGCTGTTCGCAAAAGCGGCTATTTCAACATTCAAACCGAATCGGGTGCTGTGCAGGGCGTATCCCACAAACATTGTCGGATAACACAACGCAGTGATGGCTATAACTTTAACTATGGAGCGGCAATTCCTCCCGGCACTAAAGTACCGGGTCTCCTTGCCGTAGCACGATGAACCATACAGTCGAATTAAAGCAGTCGGTGGCCACTAAGGTCATCGCAAGTCTTGCTCAAAAATACCTTCCGTTTGCGATGGAGCCTTACCCGTTCGATACTTTCGCGATTACGGTTAAGTCTGAATACCAGTCTGAACTGGATGCGCTAACTGCCGAGCATGCCAATCACACTGAAATCAGAGACTTGTTCACGGTCGAAGAATGTACTCCGGTTAGCTTCGTAGATGCTGTATCCCCAAAAACTTTTTTCATCTTAGAGAGTCGCTGGTTCCAATTGTCCTATTGCCTTTCTGCGGATGTGGAGGATGGAGAGTTGGTCCCTGACAATGACTATCGCGGTGAAGCAATCAGCATTGAGCAGGCTTTGGAAATGGCTAAGCTGCAAGGGCTTAAGCAGTCAGAGCTTTACATCTTCAATGAAGAATTCGTTGCCACTCGCAAAGTGGTCATTCACCAGGTACCAATCAAGACCCAGGCAACTGTAGCCAGCATTAAAGATCTGGCGCAGGAGTGCGTAAATAACATGGGTGATATTTTTTATGATGATAATGAGAACCCAGAACACCCCTATGAAAGCGCGGTGGAGTCAGTTGAAGACACCATAAAAGCCTTACTTCCAATCAAGCAGGCCTAGGCCCAACCGTCCGGTCACATTCGCTCCCTGAAGTGGCCGGGCAACCCTTCAAATCAACATCCGTAAGGGTTATTCGCGTAACTACCTGTCAGCCAGAGACATCGAAACACCATGAAGGGAAGGCGTTCATACGGTAGCGACATATTGGCTATATGGGATTATATCCCTGTCGCAAGAAGTGACTGAAAACAAGCTCAACAACATGAGGTATGAAGATGTCATTTGGATTTATTGAAGTTTTAGCAGTAGGTAATATCGGTGAAATCAGCCCAGCTACGTTGCCATCAGGCGATGCAGTAACAAACTTCACCTTCGCATCCACCAAGTATTGGAAAGACAAGCAAGGCCAGCAGCAAGAGAAGACCACTTGGGTACGTTGTAAGGCGTTTGGTAAAACTGGCGAACTGATTAGTCAGTTGGCAACAGTGGGCACTGAGATGATGCTTAAAAACGCTGAGCTGACAATCAACAAATGGAAAGACAGCAATGGAGTTAAGCGCGAAACTCCAGAACTGATTGTGAGTGAGTTCCGTGTTCTGTCTCGTGGTAAGAAATCTGAAAGTTATCAGAACCAAAGCCAGCAACAGGCATCAGCACAGCCAAATGCTCCACAACAACAGCAGCCAGTCACGCAACAGCAGATTGGCAGCGAGTCAGCTGAAAGAATGTTTAATCAAAGAGGATAAAAACTCTCAACCAATCAAGGCCACATTGTTGTGGCTTTTTTTGTATCTGGAATTGCTCATGAAGATTTAATCTGTTCCATAATATCTCCACCAGCGGCTGATCATCCCTAAAGCTTAAACAACATACTTTTGCTTTGAAGCTTCAAGCTGCTCTTTGAGTCACAACATGGCTGCGGGATCCTCAGCTGTCATTATTTCGTTTATCTCCATGCTCACAATGTAAGTCATTGACAATAGATTCAGTATGATCTTCAGGCCTAATAATCCCCTTTAACCCCTTTAAATACAGTCGGTAGCGCCGATTTGGAATCATTTTATTTTGCTCCTGTGTGCAACCTACATAGGAGGGAAAATGACAGTTTCACACACCCGGTTTATCAATGAGATTTTAAGGTTCTTGGGAAATGGAAGTTTCCAAACGGATGAGGACTTTAAACTCGAAATGATAAACCTATCTGACCATGAATATGTACATGAGGAATTGCGCCAGCGAGCAAAATCAATCGCTGATGCTTGGCCGAATGTATCCGGCTCTGAGCTGGGCAGTCTTGTCGAAGACTTGCTTGTTGATGCGAAGAGAAAGTACAAGCCCAGGAAATAGGGTTATAGGGCCTTAAAGGGCCCATTCAGGGGCTGGGCTTTCCAGCCCCTTTTTATTTGTAATGACTTTCGGTTGTATGTTCGAACTATCTGAAGGGCAATTATAGACAAACACCGGACATTCAGCTTCGCTCGATTGTTAAAGTTGAAGTGATCGCTTTCTACGGAAACTGGACGCTCATTTTTTTGAGAGACCGGGTCCTGCGTCAGTAACACTTTCATTAATGCGAGTGGTTTTGGTGCGGGAGCGATGGCTTCTTTTGTAATGGGTGAAGAAAATAATTAGTGAATGGCAAATAGGGCGCTAATTGCGCCCTATTTGCCTGCAATAAATTGCTATTCAGGGTTAGGCTTAGGGTTAGGCTTAGGCTTAGGCTTAACAGGTAGTGCCATACATATTCCACCTAGCTCTTTATACGCCTCGCACGCTTTGTCGAACTTTAACTTTTGTAATTCTATATTGTAGCTGTCCGACGTTTCTGAATTGATAGCCGTGTTGTACGCTGTTACAGCTTCTTGCAGAGCTATTTTGGCGTCTCGCTTAGCTTCTTCGTTATCAGTTGGAGTCAATTTACTCACAATAGCTGTAGATAAAGGCTCTTTAATATTTTCTAGCAATTCTGCTAAAAATTTATCACCTTTTGTCGGCTCCTTAAGTTGAACATTTGTCACATCAATGCGTACAGGTGAATAAACTTTACCTATCATTTCTCTAAGGTCTGCCGGTTTGAACGTTGGCGAAGTAATAATAGGCGTAACATCCCTGACAAACGCTCCCCATGAACTCATAGACATGCCTGGCGTTTGATAATATCCAGTCATCCATTTTTTATCTGTAGGTTTGAACGTCTTAGTTGTGCCTGGAGTTACCTCTCCGAAGTTCATGGTTATGGTTGCGTATTCACTGCCTGATTCTGTTTTACCCGGCCCCATTATTGACGTGATATATATTTGCCCTCGCTCTTTTTCATCCTTTAACAATTTAGCTATATGGAGGAATGTATTCTCTACCTTAAATCCGGTCTTATCATTCGATTGATGCATTTTGTATTCATAGACTGAGTACAGCTCACCTGTTTCAAATAGTGGTTTTGGTTCATATCTAGACGGCGCATTTTGTGGCGCAACTTTTGGCAAATTTTCATTCAAATACTTGACTACCTTTTCGGTTGTATCTAATTTTTCTAGGTCCGTATAACTTATTTTTCCAGCGTGACTATAGAACCCTTTATTTAACTGACTGGGATAGAACATGCCGGTAATGACGGTTACACATGAAAAGCTTGGGTCTAAAATAGGGTAGGCGTACTTGTCAGTAGCATTTACAACTCTATAAAGGTCTGCATATATGTGGCCCTTATTTTCATTCTTCTTGATTTCGGTTAGTTTCTTTTTGTAATAGTCGACAGCACTATTAACAACCAATGGCACCAATGCACCTATTAATATTTCAGCAAGCGCTTCTGGCTCAGGTGGAGGGGGCTCAAATAAGCAATGTTTACTAATGTACACATTGGTCCTAAGTGCTTTTTCTTCCACCTTTGGTGCTACTGCACTGGCATCATCATTACTGTTTGTCGTTGGATTTGAATTCGCTTTTTTTTCAGTTGAGTTGCAAGCAACTAAAAATGTCAGAGTTAGAAGGATAATTGAGAGTTTTTGTTTCATCTGCTGCGTTCCCTGTCTAATTTGAAGTTTTTTAAATCGACACCGAACAGCTGAAGTAATCAATCGGCCCATCCAATATAAAATAGATTAAATATTGTGCTTAGTACATAACATTTGTTATGAAAACAAAGTTCAGTCATATTAATGGATTAATAGGGAATCTAGCTAACTGCGGAGCCTATTAGGCATGTTGTCATTCGATAAGCGAAGTGAGATAAAACAACGCTATTATCTTAAAGCATAGTTTCAATATTAAACATTCTACCTAAGAAGGAACTAAATAATGTCATTTATAAATCTATTTGAAACAGACCCGCAAATTAAAACAATATTCATCGAGTATGGTGCAGACAGCAGCCGTTCAGTGTTTGGTCAAGAATTTGAAGGATTAAGAGTCAAAGGTATCACCACTCCGACTAAAGAACAGGTTGCACGACTGGTGTCGCGCATTGAGTCTAGAACCAATCTCAGCGATACCAGAATTGAGAATATATTGCTATCCATAGAGAAGTTGACATCTGAGGAAAAAGGGCTGGTAGTGGTAGGCAGCAAGGTCTTTGTATTAGATGATCAAGAGTATGTACACCCATACTGGCAAATCTTTGCAGTCGTTATGGTTGCAGTAGCAGTCTATTATGTATCTCGAAATTACGGTGGTGCGCATCGTGATTTTCGTCGAAACTGGATTTTAGAATCAAACAATTATGACGAGAACAATGCAATCGAAGTTTATAGGGTAGTACCTGTGCCAATGGATGAACTTGAAAGTAAGTAATTAGATACCTCGACTGATAAGGCGGGGAGTATACACCTTAATTTGTTAACGCCTTAATTGGATTGCCCAATAGTTTAGCTCTAGCTCTACTATCGGTTGTGCCAATTAAAGGCGGGGTTAATTCATTTTAATCCACTGCATCCATAAAATGAGCAAGCTTAAAATTTGAGGCAGAAGTTTCCGAAAGTCTGATCCAATCAAGGGTTTCGACGTTCACCATTGCTTCTGGTGGCAAATCAGAGTTTTCAAATGTGTGATCGTATTGGCCCTCGATGACCTCGTATAACACTCCCTCATTCTGGTAGTAGAGTGACAATGACTTCGGCTTGTTGTTAGCCAATCCGACAATTTTTCTCGCTTGTTCCGGTGTCATTAAGCTTCCCTTTATTGTGCTAATCCGAGTGTATCGTAAATGCCTTGCCAACTGAGTTGTGACTGCTGGGTTTATCTATCTGGAACGTCTCTAAATCATGCCGGATGTTTGGCTCTAGCAGGTGCGCGAACATTTCAACATCCTCATTTCCAGCATCAAGCCAATCATCCATGGTAATGTCTTGTGGTAGCATCATTGGGCTTGCTTTTGTATGAATATCTTTCAGTTTAGGGTGGGGCGGGAGAGTGATGACAGAGCATCCGGTAGTGACCTCTCCAGTGTCTTTGCAGATATAGTCACGGCATAAGCCTGCAAATGCTATGGCGCAGTCCTTGGCCACCATGTCATGGTAATACTTTGGCACCTTCTTTTTGCCTTTATATTCAAATTCCGTTTCACCAAACCCCCGGGCAGGAATAATGCACCTGCTTTTCCTATAGGGGTGGTACCCGGCAGAACGCGGCACATTAAGTTTGTCATAGCGAGTGTTAAAGCTGGTGTATCTTGACGGTTTAAATCCCTTTTCAGATGGCTCCAGCAATAACCACCAGGTCGCTGTCTGCAATACCCGTTTACCTTCTTGCTCTCTGACTATTTGGATTGGGCTGGCGGCCCTGACAAACCGGTTCGGTTTAATAGGCTGAGATTGGATATCGATTCCAAGTCTCGCCAAAAGTCCAACAACCAGGGGGTCATCTGTTACGTTCAATCTACCACACATTTCATTTTACCTGTGTTTGCATGTCATTAAAGCCGCGTCAGTGATAACCCACTATAAATCCGTTACCAGTAAATCATCAAGCACCGGCTACAAAAGCCATCCTGATGCGCGAACTCTGCGTTGCCATACAATTCGATTAACTGAAACAACTGTCCAGATGAGGCAAACATGATCACGTATGAAGCTCGTGTAGCGAAAATGAAAACCCCCGGAGATGCAGAAAAACAGATTCTACTGGCAAAGAAATACAGTCAACGTTTGCGCACCAAGGCTAAATCGCCAGGCCTTTCTCTGACAGAGAAGCTGGCCATAAATCAAAAGCACAAAGAAGCTGAAAAGGTGCTACGCCAATTGCGCCTGAACGTCTTTGACTTAGAAGACATGCTGACGGCAAATGCCACCAGCAATACACACTAAATTCTATTCACTGAATAACTGAGGTACGCCATGGCGCTTCAAATCACCACCTTCAACAGCAGCGACGACGTGGAAGCGTATATCAAGCAGCTTGCAGAAGCAGGGCTTCTTTACCATCTCGAAGATGATCCGACCGACATCATCTGGTCTGTGCCTGTGTCACAGGAAGACATTGAGGTCATGGTCAAAAGTCAGGAGGCACTATGGGCCTACTGCAGACAGGCTGATATTTGCCCCTTCGAATACATCCTGAAATACGACGAGCTTGTTGGCAGATAGGCCTATCTATTTTGTGGCGCGGTTACCGGCCTGCCTTAACCTGTCTTCAAGTTAAACAGTTCTTTTTTAGGAGCGTCCCATGGATACATTACACCCCGGTGAAATAGTTAAACTTAACACCGCCTGTATCTGGAATCAGTGTTCAGGCCTGATTGACCGCTGTGAAGTCCAAGCTGAGCTCGTGATTGTCAAAATGCCCGGTGGTGAAAAACTGGCCTTTTTACCTTCTGAAGTGGAGCTTTACTAATGGAATACCATCAATGCTGCGAGACACCAAATATTCAGAAAAACCAAAACGCAAACCGCGATAAATGGCTTCAGTGCAACAACTGCGACCATTCAACTAACTTGCCAGCTTATGCTTCAGAAGGTGAGTACATAGCCATTTGGAATGAGGACTTCAAGCCAACCTATGAGGAGCTTGCTGCCAAAGTGGCGGAGCTTGAAGGTGAGCTTGATGTATTTCACTGCATTGTTAGTGAATCACAGGGCGTTGCAGGCTACCACCTCAATGGCGACATTGCGACGTGGGACGAACTTTTACAATGCTAAGCATAGGAAACGTTGTAATGATTTATCAGATTCAATACATGACTGAAACGTCAAAATGCAACAAAGAGCCATTTCAAAAACCCCTGCGCTGCCTGGAGCGATATGACTCGGTAAAGTCATTGCGTGACGCTCTGGATGATAACTCTATCATTCTGTTTGACGCAGTGACACAGGCAGTCATCACTTTTGGGTTAACGTACACTAGCGACGTGTTTAAGCATGTTACTCAGGCTATTGGTGCAACACCTGACGACTTGGCCAGAAGTACCGCATTGCTAGAATCAACGGAAAACGGCGCACTGGGAATGGATATCTTTTATTGCCGAATTCTGGTTGAAGCTATCCACCAGAAGGAAGCGGCACTCAAAGCCGTCGTAAGCAAAGGTTTGAAAGTGGGGCAAACCTTCAAAGATATCAGTCTATCCCTGACAAATTTCTCTTCGGCTGTCATTGAGTCCATTGATGCTAATGGCCGCGTAAGATTGCTTTGCAAGAAACGCGGCTCTCGAAATCGATGGCCGGTAAATCTACCGGCCACGCATTCCGTTTTGATGCCCCAAATCAAGCCCGGTGGATAATGCAAACTTATTCATTTACCGGGGCTTCACATGAACTCACAAGCACAATTAGCCAGTACTGAAGCGCAAGGTGACCTATTCGGTCTTCCTGCCACAGATATACGCCCAGTCGCTCGTAAGCGTCCTCTGGCCAACGTCTATGACTGGCAGTCAGCCTTTGAGCGCAAAGTAACTGCCAGCGCCCAGTCAGACATGCTGCAAGCAACCAATACAGCGCCGGTTATTACCACCTACAAATCGGGCGCCTGCAACCGCTCTGATGTGCTTGGCTACATTCAATCTGGATCCGCCATCGGCGTTTGTGTCATGGATACATCCAAACCAGTGAGAGCCATTCTTGGTCAATACGCTACTGACAACGGTAAAATCTTTGTCGATAGCGGCGCTTTTCGTGCTTTCATGGCACAACAAAAAGATCCCACGGCCCCGGACATCGATTTCGATACCGTTTTGGAGCTGTATCACGACATCATTGATGCAAGCCACGCACCGGCCAACTTATTGGTCGTCGCGCCGGATTGCGTCGGTCTGCAACAGCGGTCCTATGATTTGCTTGTGGAATACAAGCGTGAGCTCAACCTGCTTTACCACAAAGGTGTGCAAATCATGGTGCCCATGCAAAAGGGCGAGCTGAGCGTCAGCGATCATTACCGTCGATGCGCCGCGTTGCTGCCATTTGACTTCGTAGCAGGCCTGCCGTCAAACGCAGAAGCCTTATCACCGGCTGAAGTCAGAGAGTTTATGCGGGAATGTCAGCCTCCAGCTGCACACTTCCTTGGTTGCTCTGAGCGAGATGTCCTGCATATGTGCTTGCATGACTCACCCAATACCGTGCTGAGCTGTGACGCAACGCAATTAAGAAAGCACCTTGGTAAAGGCCGGCTAATGACGGAAATGCAGCAGCAGATTCTGTCTGATTCACTGACACACATTATTGATGGTCAGTCACTGACGCACATCGGCATCGATGAGCGCTTTGATGAGACAGACTTCTTGGGCTATCTGTCCCTTGAGCTGGAACGCTTCTCTAACGCTCAACGTAAAGCGCTGTGTAAAGCGTTTGACTGCTCACCCAGGTCATTGTATCAGGCAGTCGAGAGCGATGAGCTGTGGACGTTCCTGAGTGAGCATTCCTTCGGACAGCCGGAGAGGGTGCTTCAGCAGTTCTTTATGGAAGCCTGTGCGAAGCAAATCAGCCCCAAAGTACGATCTCATGTTGTAGCTCAGCTGGCTCAGTCCAATGTAATTTAACCGCTAATACAGTTAGCCTAATCGCAATTTATTTATTTTATTATTTTTTCAGAAAATTCCATTTGCCCCTTGCGGGTATGCGCCATTCCGATGGCATGTACAGTCAAATGGAGATCCCATGAAAAAAAAGAAACTTGTTAACATCGCTGCAGCAACACTCACGCTAACTTTCATACTTCTAAGGATGTGGCTCCCTGACATAGAGCTCCCTGCCATCTCTATTCAGGTCCTTATCGACCTCTCATAACTCTGAACGGCACAGGACGTGCCACCTTTTGCGTCCAATCAGTTGCGTGAAAATCGGCTCACCATACCGTAGGCGGAACACTTTCAACAAAGTAGAACGTCATGATCCCAGTATCGATTGAAAAGAGAAAGCAATACCAGGAGCGAGCCAGGCTCAAGCAACTTGCCAAAATCAATTCACCTGAATACCAGGCGAAGCAACGAGCAAAGGCAGAGGCGGCATTCAAACGAAAGTTGGAAAAAGCCAAAGCAAAGTCCCAAGAATCCTATCCGGTCAAACCGAGCTTGCCTGCCAGTAAGCCTCACAAGCATCGTAAAAAGCTAAAGTCCAAAGGCATGGTCGGAATTAGCCGCAACAAATCAGAGATTGAGCTGCATGACAAAATGGCCAAGCTTGGCTGTATTTGTTGCATCAATCAGGGCCTAATCTCCCCCTTTAGTGGGGGCCCGGTGTCAATCCATCACTTTGACGGTAGAACCAAAGAAGGCTGCCACAAGAAGGTACTTCCGCTTTGCGCCTGGCATCACGATACGCCCATCCCGACCGATCACCCATACATTGCGCAACATCCCAATGTATTCCCTATACACGCAAAGGGAAGTGTAGGAGGGAAGGTTCCATGGGAAAAGGTGAATGGTAAACAAGATGACTTGCTTTTAGAGGTCTTGGGTTACCTTGGAATTGCTACGCTCAATTAAAATTTACACACATCCAACTAATGACCACCAACAAGGAATAAAGCATGAAGCATCTAATGTTTATTTTGATATTGGTTCTGTGCGGCTGCTCATCCCGCACCATTCCAATCAAGTCAGACGTGGAATACTCAGACATCATCGAAGCCTCTGAAGAGCTTGAAGCCGACGGCCTGTCCTATTACCAGTGCGTTGAGCCTGCTATAGGCGAGCTGATGCAGGACTATCTGGCCATCTGGTATGACGCTATCGAAAATGGCGACACCGTGAAGTCAAACATTGACTATACCCCCAATACGTTCACCTACCTTGGGAACAAATCTTACTACGTGTATCAGTTTTACATGGACGCTGACCGGCAGCTCAAGATTGATGATTTGAGCCTAGACCCATATTCCCGTCTGGAGAGGCACCCTAAGAACGCCTACTGCACGTCATGCAATGATTCTGGCTTTCCTGACTTCATCTTGAGCGCCCATGAATACGTGGCTGATGAATTAAATGACCTGCTCGATGACGGCACCTGCGCCGCGTATCTGGAGCAAAAGCGCTGGGAACGCTAAAGGTCAGTCACTGGCATCCATTCACGGGGGTCCTATCCGATTAGTGGCGGGAATCCCCGCCTTTGCGATCATAGCCACATCTTAATTCACTGAGCAGCAAACCATGAAAACCGTTACTTACAGCATTACAGAATCCGAAAAGGAACAGCTTGTAAACAGAGCAGACAGCATCACTAATCGCCTGCTTAAAGCCTTCACAAGCAATCCTGATCGCTACGCATTCAAGACCGAGGAAGAAGCGTTAAAACGCTACCTTGAGATGGGTGCCCAAGAAGCGATGTTTGAGCGAATCGAAGCGGATGGCTTGGCGCGAATCACTAAAGAGCTTGATGAGTATTTCACGTTTGCTGACCACGCTGGAGACATCTACAACCCCGAATGCAACCCAGACATTCCAAAGGATGAGCTGAAGAAGCAGGAGCGACGTGAGCGTGCACGCTTCAATCGTCAGGGCGTTCACTACCACTCACTGTTCGTTATGGGAGTGCAGGAAGATAGCATTGCCGGATTTGTCGGTAATGATTTTTACGGTTCTGGCTATGAAAGTGATTTTTACAGGACAGCCGTAGAGAAGATTCAGGAATCTTACCCTGAGTACATCCAGGCTATGCGAGCAGCATTAAAAATTTAAAAGGCGCAATATTTATGAGCAATCAAGACCCAAGAGAAAGCATCGTTTTGGAAACCACTGACTGTGCCAGCGTCGATGACGTGTCACGGTCTGACTATGACCGGATAGAGGATCACTTTATCGCCGTTGCCAATAGTCTTATAGAAGATAGCTCGCAGATAGAGCATCTAAGGGTCAGTGGCTTCACCGTGCTGGCAGAAAAGCTGCAACGCTTGGATGAGGCGTCCAGCGCTTATGACTGGAGCCGGGAAAATCTTTAACCGCCAGAGCGCCTACGGGCGTTTTTTTTGCATGCATGACGCTACTTCTGTGTAATGTCACTAGATTAACATCTAGCTTCACGACCCCAATACCCAACTGGTCATTCTGTAGCGCCAATCCAGGCTTGCCGTACTATGAACCCATCTAAACAAACGAGCCAGAAGTATGAGCTGCCAAGGTACACAACTAGGAATGTTCGACATCAATGGCGTAGATAAACTGTCTATGGAATCGGTTGAAAGTCGAGAAGCGATTATCCGGCACTATGCAAAGGATCCCCGGGCGTTGTTCTTTATATCTCACTCGGGAGGCCGCGACAGTCAGATTCTGGCTATAACCGTCCAGCGCCTGGTGCCTGCCAATCAGATTATCTATGTTCACGCCCATTTGGGTGAAGTCGAGCACGATGGAGTGCTTGAGCACATAGAGCGGTACAAACCGTCCTTCACCCCATTCTATGTGGTCGAGAACGAGCGCCAAGACTTCTTTGATTTAGTGCTTTTAAGATTTCGTTTTCCTAGTGCAAGAATCCGGCTTTGCACTTCTACGCTCAAGACTGGCCCTATCGATAAGTTGATCCGCAAAGTGATGAAAGAGCGCGGCGCAACGGTGGGCTTTAACTGCATCGGTATTCGCGCCGAGGAATCCCGCCAACGCGCAATGAAAAATCCTCTATGGGTAAACAAGCGACTGACCATAAAGTCAAGGACTGTGTTTGACTGGTTGCCAGTATTCCATATGAAAGCTGATGGCCCGGAAGGTGTTTTTGCGGGTATTAAACAAGCCGGTCAAGAACCTTTCCATATCTACGGCAAACGCAACATGGACGGCACGCTGGTAGACCCTAATGAAGTGGTTAACACCCGAACTAGCTGTCGTTTCTGCGTTTTAGGGAACAAAAATGACATCGGCAACGCTGCTACCTGGTATCCCGACCATTACGCCAAAATCGTAGCCCTCGAGCGCGTCACCGGTCATAGCATGTTTTTCAAAACCGTGAAGAAGCAAGGTGTTCCTGTTTCGGTTGTTGAGAAAGCCGGTGTCCCGGTTGACGAAGTGGCGGTACGTCGTCATATGAAAACACTCGAGGCGCGTCACAAGGAGCTGCTGGCACGCAAGGCTGCTGAAGAGGCAGAGAAGGCGGCCAAGAAAACTGCCAAGACCAAGGGAGCAAAACAAATCGATACCCACACCATCGAGATGTTTGGCTGATTAGTTGCCCGGGTTGCTTTCAGTGGCAACCTATACACCGTTATCACTTACAAGGTTTACATACAATGACTGACAATACAGATATCACTTTTGAACAAGCCAATCCTATTGCTGACCATTTCTCTAATGACCATTGCAGCGAGGAAACTGCCAACGAGGCACGCGCTGGGAGCGGCTGGAATGCCCTTATGGCGTATGCATCCAAAGCCTATGGCAACGTTGACCCGGAGCCGGTAGAGCAGGGGATACGCGATTTACTGGGTGATTTGCAGCACCTGTGCAATTCACTGGGTTTGGATTTTGATTATTTGTTGGAACGTGCCACCGGGACATTCCGTGACGAACTGGAGAGCCCACTAGGATGAGCTACAAGACCCGCGAACATCTGCTGGCAGAAAATAAGAGCTTCAGATTGATATTGCAGAGATTAAAGTCACTCATTGACAGCGAAACGTTGTATGCGGATACGCACTATTCAGATGAGGAACTATTTAAAATCCGGAAAGCGTTATCTGATGTGGGTATTTGAATGGGGTGATGGCACAGAGCCATTAGGTAGCCGAATCACGCCTTTGGCTTTTCCAAGATACTCAACAAGGCCTCGCTAACAATCGAGGCTTTTTCACATCCGGGCAAAGGTATCCGGGAAAGTAATCTCACAGGCTGTCACAGGCTGACATTATACTCATAAGCCTTAGCCTGACCTTTTCAAACGGCTGCGCTAATTCTCGTTCATAGGATACTTATCCCATCTAAACGAGAAGGCATTAGCACATGAAATTACAGGCGCAAACCAACTCAGAAAACGACATTCCAGAATTCGGTTTAGTTGATCCATCCGAACTGAATGAGTTGATAGCAAGGTATTCAGAAATCTTTGATTTTCATAGCCACCCCAGCGTTATGGACTTACGAACCTATGAAGACCCTTCGATTGAATTTGTCGATGAAGATGGTGAATCCTGTGACGATGAATTCTCTCATTGGTCACCTTCAACAACCATTATTGGCCAGAACTGCGTGCAGATTGTTTTTACAAATAAGAATGATGGTACAGAACTTTTCTTTGAATACCGCAAAGCAGCATAAGGAGCTTTAGCATGATTATTGGCTTTCAGGTTATGAACACCCAAACCGGTGAACTCTGGAACGACCGCCCCAGCTTTGAAATCTTATCAGAGCGCACCGCTGTCAATGAATACAAAAACGCCCGTAAAACCAGCAAAGACTGGTCATTAACGCCTATCTTGACCGGTGACATTGAGGAACCTACGTTCGAACACGATTTGTTGAATACTGATGACCAATACAAGTGCATTGGTCTGCCACCTGACTCCTAATGACATCGAGCAATTACGCAACCTGGCTGCCCGTGATGATTTTCAGATGGTCATGGAGCGGGATACAGGCTTTGTCGTCAAACTTTACGAAGAAGTGGAAGACTTTGCAGGTGAACCATACAGCTGTAACTTGTTGGGCTTATTGATGTCGGCGCACCAAGCTGGATTTCGCATGGTGGAGTTCGATTCAGACGCGACAATCTTGGAAGACGTTCCGTCTTTCGATTAAACATCAGGCACATTAAGCTAAATCTATGTAGGCTGGCGGAGAAATTGGCGAAGATTATTCACCATGTTCTGATCTTTCCACCCGCCTGCTTTACCTGAAGGGTGTGGCGAATAAAACACGAGAGAAGTGTTTGGTATTATCTTCCCACTTTCAAAAAAACACTGCGCAATTTTACCGCACACCACGACTTTAGCCTTCTTGGACGCATCGAGGAAGATCTGTAGTCTTTCTCGAAAGTCGTTTAGTGCTATGACGCCTTCTGGCTTGCTTAGCACTTCATTCATTTCGTCGTTGTTACTGCACTTTTTGAGATCAAAAAGTTCCTCTGCATCTCTCGGAACCTTTAATGGATTAGGGTAAGCCTCGTATTGTAAAGGGTACTGTGAGCTATTGAGTAGTGATATCCGGTAGGGGAGTGCGGCACTATTAGCCACCAGCTCGCCTAGTGCTGTTTCATTGTTGAATAGCTCCCTACTCATGTTAATGCCTGTATCCCCAGCAGCAGGGTAGCCTTTTTCTAATTCGGTTTTATGAGGGGATTCAAGAATAAAAATAACGTCACTCTCTGGTTGAGTAACATCGCTCACTTTATATTTGTGGGGGGGCACAATATTATACTCTCCGTGTTTTTGTTTTGAGACACGCCATCGCTTCTTCAGTGTAACCTAAAAAGCAGGTTCTTGAACTAAACGTAAATATAGCAACCGGAAAGAGGGGGCGCACTGACTGCCCTTTCTATTTTCACTGACTGACATTCAATAGCGCTTCCCACTTTACTGCGTCAATTCTCAGGTAAGGGATAATAAGCTCATCTAAACACCTAGAGTCTAACCCGGTATGCAACAATCACTTTTTGAGTTCCGCGACGATATGGCCGCTACAGCGAGCCCTGCTTACCTTCCATTCACACAGGGCAATTCATTGCTGGTGGATGGGGTATTTGAATGCGAGGTTAAAAGCAGAAAAAAGATTCATGTCAGGCAAACTCGACCGGGCGATGCAGTATCGGTCTATCGCAACCTTAACAAGTACGAGAAACAGATGTTTTCAGTGATGCACAACAAAGGCGAACTTAAACAGCGTGTTGCAGGGTATGGGAAGGTCGTTGTGCTTAAGGCTACTCCTGAAAGACCACTTAGCGTTAAACTATCAGAATCATCTCGCCAGCGCGTTTTGAGAGAGCAAAGGAAGAATGTGCACGCTATGATTAAAGGTACATTCATAGACGTGTTCGAAAGGCCACTCACACTACGAGCGTTTAATGAGCTTGATACAATTACCTATAACCCTTATAAGGCGAAAGAGTTTTATCGGTTGAGTGATAACAAACACTTCTCTGGCGACTTGCCTTACACCTATGCCATGGTGTGCGGCTCAAACGTGTATTGCCTGTAGTAACAACCTTTAGGGCTTCTTAGTAAACACAACCGGTGACGAGAATTTTGCTTACCCTTTCCTAATGTCAGTCAGTGACCGGTGATTACGCCAGTGGTTAATATTTATTCAAACTGCGGCGTAAAATTGAACTTGCGATATCATTATTACAAGTTTGAAGGGTCGGAACACAGTCATGTTTTACTTATTTTTGAAATTAGTATTGGTGCCATTTATCGTGCTGGCTACGTTTGGTGAAGATGTAACTTGGTTTGCATTGTTTGTCGGTGAGGCTGCAGTTGTAGCGTTGTATTTTGTTGTGAAGAAGTTTTCCAAGAGCAAATTCCGCGTATTTTCATTAATGACCGCTGCTGCTCAAGTCGATGATGTCTTTAACTTTGGTTCAAATATAACCCCCTTGCAAGCTCAATCATTGCCAACACTGTTTGATTACGAGTAAGTTGGGGATATCTGATAAATTACCGTATGAGTTGGCAGTTATCAGGCGTTCGCGCTTATTCCAACAAGTACCCATTTTCCCTTCCGGGATACACTTAAACAATCCATTTTAAATTTGATTGTGTTAAGTGTGGAGGTATTAAGGAGCAGATATATAAAACCGGGCATTTGCACCCGGTTTGTTTATTAATTCAGAAAGCTTTCCAGCTTCTTGGTCGAGTCATTGACTGACTCCCTAAGCTTGTCACGATCAGCCTCGGTAGGGGCAACGCCCAATCTCTCCGCAGCCTTCATCAAAAACTCAGTCGATACTACTTTCATTGTCATACCTTCAGGCACTGACAATGTGGCCTTTTTCTCCAGTACCAGGTAACCCTGCTTTGTCAGGACAGCCATCAGTGTATCCATATACAATACAGTCTGCTCCGGGGAGTCGCCGCGTTCAGTCAACGCCTTGGCCAGGCCTTCCAGGTCAACCACCATTATCTTCGGTGTGTTTGGCTGACTTTCAAGGGCGTTGTTAATCATGTTTTCAACACCCTTGTAACCACCAAGCCCTACTGCACCGACAATTGCCGCGATAAGAATAAAGGGGATGGCTGAGTCCATTGCTTTTTTCAGGTTCATATTAGCCACCCACCATGCCATTGCCGTCCAACTTCATGGTCATGCCTTTTTGCACCAGGAAATCAATCTGTGTGCCCGGCAGCAGCTCTACCACTGGGTAGGTTTGTTCAACCATGCTCATGTAGTAGTTTGCCAAACGCTCAGCTGAGCTTGAGGCACCATTCAAGATCCCTGAACCGGCATAAGTGCTCAGGTTCTGTGACTGCCACAGCGTATCCACTTGAGGCGCGGTATTCACAGCTTGCACCTGACGCGGCGCAGCAGCTTCACCGAAGCCACTTAAGAAGCTGGCCATCATCGTGCTCGCTATCATGCTGCCAGTCCGTGATACCACATCACCTTTAACACCGGCCATACCGTCATAGCTTGATACTGCGTAGGCTGTGATATTCTTTTCAATGGCTTGACCATCTTCTGTGATACAGCTGATGCCTTCTGCGCGGATATAAACCCGTTCTGAAGATAGGTTTCCTACAGCTGAACCCAGCATGTGGCACTCACGAATATCCAGTGTGAAGTGATTTGGCATAAGCGCTTCTTGTTTTATTCGCATCATCACGGGTATGGGTTCGCTGGTGGATTGAACACCAGTAGGTGCTGCAACACCGTTTAGCGTTGTACCGCTGATGATTGAACCCATCGCCAGTGTATATTCCCCGCCATCTTCGTCATTTACTTTGGCGTTGTTCTGCTCAGCCTTCGACTTTGCACGGGCTGTCTGGTCGTCAATTTGCTGAGTGTTACCAGAAATGGTATTTGTTTGAACATCTCTAACTTCGACTTTTCCGGACTCGGTTACTTCGCGTACTTTGCGCTGAGTAATGGTTCTGATCACGTCGTTATCAAAAACCATCGGCTCTTTTGTCACCACCTGAGTTTGCTGGCGATACAGAATACCTTCCTGCCCGGGGGCTACGTCCAAAGGGGTATTATCACCCGCCAATCGCGCTTGGCCACCAGCAGTTGCTTGACCGGCATCAATCGGACGATTCCCCCCTTTTGCCAATTGGCGGATCATGTTCTTAAGCTCAAACAGTTCATTTTGCGTGGAATCCAAAGACTCACGAACTTTATCCAGCTCCGCCTTCTGCTTACGTTCACGCTCAGAAAGTGCACGATCCTTTTCGTTAAGGTCTTTTTTAACCGTATCCATCAGCACAGAAATTTCCTGTTGCTCGATCATTTCTGTTGATTCGGTTAAACCAAACACACTTTCTGTTGCATCCGGCTTGGAGGCACGGCGCCTTTCTGACGTATCTTCCCCGCTGTAAGTGAGGAATGCGAATACCAGTGCGACTAAAACACCCATCACCAGATATTTACGCACTTCCGGTTGTTTAATTTTTTCTAATAAATCCGTCATGGCTTAGTTACCCCCAGTCAGTCGAGGTCGGCGGTTCTGACGCTGTTGCTCACGCTCATAGAATTTATTTCGCAGAATATACAACTCCATGTCTTCGCCAGGTTGCAAATATGATTTCTCAAACAAAGCTACGGCTATGACATCATCAGCTAAACACATCTCTTCACGTACCTGATAAACCCGGTTTGAATCGTTACGCAGCAATACTACGTCAATGACTTCACGGCCACCCATCAAGCGCTGGCCTGTGTACTGGTAAATTCCCACCTGACATGGCTTTCTGTATTGTCGCGGAATGTCATTGGATAGAGAGAAGCCACGCGGCAAATCACCCAACGCCACCGGCTTCAGAAGCTCAACAATACGCTTAGTGTGTTGGTCAGAATATGAAGCCTGCTCAGCCGCTGCATTTGCAATATTCTCTTCTTCAGCAATCTGCTTTTGATATGCGACTGCTTTTGCCTGCATCGCCTGAGACATTGCTACTTTCAAATTGATGATCACGGGCGGCGCAGGGATAGGAATCAACGTCACTGACACCTGAGACTCTGGCACACCTTCTTCGTAAAGAATCAGGCTTACCGGCTCATCGGTGCGCAACGTTGCATACACATAACCCTTATCTGCTTCAAGGAGTGACTTCTTGTCAGACGTTTTCACGGCTACCATATCGAAGTCGGTCAGAATGCTGTTCATGAAACCCTGGCCAACCGGAATCAAAATACTGTCCGTTGGCTTCAGGTCATAATTCTGGGTAGTCTTGTAGTTCTGCTTGGCCATCTCAACAATACTGTTTTGCTGAGGCTTAGCTACAGGCGTAGCCATTACCTGATTGTACTGGGCGGCCAATGCGGAAACCTGTTGCTCTTCGGTTGGAAAACCATTCTTTCTCTGCGCCGCTGGTGGCGCTTGCACAACCTGGTCTAAGTTCAAGCGTCCCGCACGTACATCTTCAATTGGAATTGTCGGCAATTGTTTACTTTGGTCTTGAGCTGCTGCGCCCTGACTCAATGCTGCTGCCAGCAATGCAAATAATACAGTTTGTTTCATTAGTCTTTCTCCACATCTGCTGTGCCAGTAACCAAGTCGTGCTGTTCATCAGTTAATACGGGCGGTTTTTCAATAATTTCATCACGGCTCTTAATGTTCGGTGTGCCTTTGTATCCGCGTAAGTGCGTAATGCGAGGCTGACCGTTAATTGGCTTAACGGTGATTTCATAAGTCCATCGAACCACATCTGGCTCAGCGCCTTTCTTAGCCAATCGCTTTTCACCCCAAACCCATACCAGGTCGTTTTTAGGCGAGAAAATCATGTCTGTGACAATGAATTGCTGTGCCGCATCACGCAGCTCCAGCAACGTCGCTTCACGTTTCAGCGCCGGAACCAATTCGTTACGCAAATAGGGCGATAGCATTTTTGACATACTGTTGATAACAAAACCGACGTTTTGCTTGTCAATGTTGCCCAGTAACAATGCAATCGAGTATGCAAACTGCTTCTGGTACTCTTCATTCGCTTCGCCTTCGCCTATCATTACTTCGGTAGCGTAATCCGGGGGCGTGACTACCACAGTGGTACTCTTTGTCGCGACCATAAACACCAGGAACAGATTCGCGGCAGATAAGACGGCTATCACCGTCATCATTACCTTTCTTGTTTGAAGCAGGTCACTGTATGCAGCGCCCACCATAGAATTTTCTTTTTTCATTTCCCGGCACCTATTAGCTGAAATATTTCTTTTTCAAGGGGTCAACAACCGTAGCAGTCGTTTTGAACACCATATCCAAAAAACCAAACGTCCAAATCTTATGAAGCACCACATGCGGCGCAGAGTGTCGAATGACATAACCCAGCACATGGAACCAGGCAAAAGCCGCCAATGTGAAAATGCCCACATACTTAAACAGCATTCCCATTGAAAGAAGGGCGATTGCAGGTGCGATCTGAATTGCTGGCCACACAATCAAAATCAACGGCTCGTTTATTCTCCGTGGATTTCTGTATTCATTAGGGTTTTCCTGCTGCAAAACCGTTACTCCAAAGCTTTATCATTGGCGCGTATATTCTCACAGGAATTCAAGGGCAACGTTCGATAGAGCAACCAAAATTCGGACCTCTATGAACGATGTTGATTATCGAAGCAGAGCTTGAATGTCAGAGAATGACTATATGGGGTGATTATCTTGGGTTTTAATAATGAAAATGCCCGGGAAACCGGGCTTCTGGAACAACAATCCGACCAGGACTTAGTATAGTCCCTTTAGGTCAAACAAATAGTTCGCAGTAACAATGGCCATACCGGCAATCGCTACAAACATCAGTGCTTTTTGCTTTACTGTTTTAGGTTGTTTTGCTTGTTCGCTCATTTTACTCTCCAGAAAAAAACAACCCCTCACTGGGAGGGGCTATTGCTATAAATTTCGTTCAGACCAGCCTTTCTTAGATGGTCGCGGTAAATACGCTCGATACGATGGCGTCAATGTTTGACAATACCAAAGCACCAAGGAATGCACCGATTACTTGCAACCAGTTTTGCTTGATAATCTGGAAAAAGCCCCAGCCGATGGCCAGTGCAGTGATGATACGTCCAATAGTACCTTCCAAAGAGTCTACGATATCAGTGTAGGTGTCATCGAAGTCACCCAGACCACCGGTACCGGCCACAGCGCTACCAATTACACAAACAGCCAAGCCAGCAGTGATAGCTGTACGCTTGCTGACACGTACTGATTTGATTTTTTCAATCATGTTTTTCATTAAGTTTGCCTCTATAAGCTAAAATCTACGGCGTTTCCCAACACCCGTTATGTCCCTGAGTCTTCAGTTTCACCCTACGGGTGCCAGTACCTCAGCTACCTTTGCCAAAAGTCAGTGAAATGAATTCCACCTCTTTAAAGCGTAAGCGTATTAAACATCAGTTGATGATCAATCAATGTTCATAGAGGCACAGAATTTTGCAGGTCTATGGTGTTAGGAATGAAACATCCGGGACAAGCATCGAGTTTTTCTGGTTTGCCAGGTATCCCTTAATGTCACTCCTACACTCTGCTAAATGGGGCTGGGCGGCGGCACCGATGCGGATAAGCGAGATAGTTAAACCACTTAATAAAGCGAGAGGTGACATCTCAATCGGTAGCGACATTCACCACCTACCTGATAATGAACCCATCGATAACATCAGGCGGAAGCCTAATCCAATGGGACATTTTTTATGGGAACTTTATCTCTTCAAGAGCTGGCATCAGAATTCGGTACACATGATCATTGCCTCGAAAGCTGGATGAGCTCATTAAGCATCACTGACAATGAGATTGCCTTTGCTTTGGCACAGTTCACCAAAGACCAACGACGTACCATCATTATTGAATGTATTCGCCCTGCACAGTATTTAGTTGACCACCCTGAGCTTATCAACCATGTTCAGCGCATTGGTGTGGACGCAATCAAGGCATTGCCGGTGAACGTCTATGAAGCACACTTGGCCCAGTTAAAAGAAACCGACCAAATTAACAACAGTATAAATCTGCGCCGCTTCCCATATCAGGACTACGACGCGGAAGTGTTTTGTACACTGCGCCATGCAAAGAAGAAGACTGACATTGATTTTATTAAGAAGATGTTTGGCCGCTCCATTAGCCATCATTCTTACCCGGCTGCTAAGCGTAAGCTTACTGCAATGGCTCTGCAGTTCATGGCTTAGTCTTTTGCCTCGCAAATCCCTACGGGCTATTACATCCGTAAGGGAATCTCCGGGTTAACTCATTCTCATACTGTCACTGACTGACATTGAAATATCCTGTCGAATCCAATTGGTGGCGTCAGCCTGCTATTGGGTGACAATGAACCAATAGAATTCACCGAGACAGGAAGCTATTGCTATGAACATCCAAAGCGTTAAACAGGTTATAGAACTGCACGATGCAGCACAGACTTTCAATCGTCGATGGGAAGAAAACGAAGCTATCGATTGGAGTGAGGCAGAAGAGTTCGTAGCGCTCATTAAAAGCCTACCTTCTGAGATAAAAAACACTCGCTCAGAGATACAGGAGATACTTGACCACACTGATCACAATGATGATTGGGATTCTGACGAAGTTGCAAATTGGCCTGAATTAATCATTAGCTTCACTGAAGATATTGAGAAAACCTATGACTATAGAGCAGATGGTGAAAACTGGGAGGTATTTAGCCTTGATTGCACAGGCGCTCAGGAGTGGAAAGCCACCACTGAAACAGAAAGTATTGCTATTAAGCTAGTGTCAGCCCTTCAAGGAGCTGAATAGAAAATCAGTATTTGAAGTAGTGGCGGCAAATCAACAACTGGCTACTATGGCTATCAAATTCACCAATCAGGAACCATTATGACAATTAGTATTGAGCAAGCAAAGAATGAAGCCATAACCATGGTTAATGATTCAGCCAAGCGAGGGTGTATGTTCTCCTGTTCGAATATGCCGGATGAAAACGAGCACGATTGGAATAAGGGTGACCCGGAAAACCCACACACTATTGCCAACTTAGTCACTATTGAGGGTATTGAAGGGGTCAACTCCAGTAACGCGCTGAGTACTATAGAATTGCATATTTGCACACTATTTCCTCAATATGAGTAATACCTATATTTAAGCCCTATAGCAACAATGATTAACACTAACGCCCACCAGCAGGAGCACGACATGGAAACAACATCGCAAGAATCACGATTAGCTGACGTACCCGCTGTATCTATCAGCTAAAATTTCAACTCCAACCGCTCCATCGTGTTGCTGTGACGCTTAAATTTTATAACCAAGAGGGTAGGCCATGAATCAACTTATAACGGACTTGAAATTTGCGCTGGTGGAAATCCACGAGGAAGAGCAAGTCGCAAAGCAGTCTGATAACCATTTGCACGCCAATGGCCTTGCCCAGGCTCGCATTCTGGTTGAGTCGGTATTGGAAAAGCACGGGATTAACCGCCCGGCTCGACTGCCAACTGAAGAATGCATAGTGTCAATCACTGACAATAAGTGATGGTGCCCGATGACCAGACTGGAAAACATGAAAGCTCGGTATAAATCCGAGCCAACAATTATCTCCCAGCTCCCGCTAAAGCTTCCCAATGGCTGCGAGGTGTCCGAAATATCCAGTTCCTGCGCCGACTGCGGTACCGAAGTGCCACATCAACATCTGCGTGGCCATGTTAGCCGGCCAATTCCCGATGCCGTTGCTTTTAATGGTCATGGACTGTGTTCTACGTGTATCACCATATTCCCGTTACACGGAAGGGTAAGGGCTCACGGTGATGGAATGCGTATGGAATGGATTAAAGGCGGCAGGTGGGTTAGCGGAATGCTGGAGTCAGATACTCTGACCGGTAAGTTAAGGTTGTGGCTAAAGCGTCAGCTGCGCACCCTGGTGAGATGAGTGCGCAACTGCTTTTCATCAGTGAACAGAAATAGTCTCTGACAATACGGATTCCATGGCAGTTTCCATACTGGCCATAATCATCTCCTTGAGTGAGAACTTCGGCTTGTTATAAGTCACAAACCTTTGTACTTCGTACTTCTCCCGCATATCGACAATCACCTGGTCCAAAGTTTTGATTTCATCTACCAGGCCAATGGACTTAGCCTTGCGCCCATGAAACACCATCCCAGTAAAGATGTCCGGCTCGCTTAAGTCCAACTTATCGCCGCGTGCTTCTTTGACAGAATCAACGAACATGTGAAACAACGGCATGATCAGGTCATTCTTCAATTTGTCTGACTGTGCTTCGTCAAGCTCTGAAAATGGGTCCAGCAATGCCTTGTTCTCGCCGGATGTTAAAGTTGTACGCTTCACACCTAACCGGGCAAGACCGTCCGCCAACTGCCAGCTATCCATACGCACGCCAATGCTTCCTACCAGGCTGGAACTGTGTGCATAGATAATGTCAGCCGATGACACTGCCATGTAGCAGGCAGAGGCGCATACATCTTCCATGACGACAACAATCGGCTTCTCTAACCCGGACTCATCCCTCTCCCGGATAACTGTCTTGATGGCGTGATTAATAATTTCACCCTGTACCGGTGAACCACCGCCAGAATTAGCGGTAATCAATATCGCTTTTGCCTCTTCCTTCTCCAGCGCTGCACGAATGGCTGTCGCAAGGGGTTCACCCGAGCCCTGACGATTGCTTTTGCTTATCTCGCCGGATATCTCGATGTGCGCGATATGGCCAGCCTGTTTTTGCAGGTCTTCTGGTGTCATTATGACAAATCGATACGCGGCAAATCCCATACCCACAAACATCATCATCATAAACACGAAGTTCTTGATTTTGATGTTGCGTACCAAGGTATCCAAATGCTTATCCAGAACCTCAGACACCCGTGGTGGAGTGCCTTCCTTTTTCTTACGTCTTTCTAATTTAATGAACATTGTCACTCCTACACATCTTTCTGGAAGCTCTGGATGTACTTACTAACGGTGAATGCCATCAATACCAGCAGAATCGCCGGGGTATAAACTGACAGCACATTCAGCATGGCCGGTGAAACAAGCAGAAAGATAAAGCAAATGATAATTAGCCACAGAGCCTTCATATACATTCGAGCGCGGCTTGTCTTAGCCCCACCCATGCGGTACCTGTTCACTCGCCAGACGTTGTAACCGGTATAGACGATGCAGAACAAAACTGGCCCCAGCATAGATAGCCAGTATTCCATTGTCGTCAACCGGTAAAACACCTGATAGGCAAACACCTGTACGTTATTCATGATCCGGTACAGGTATTCTTTGTTCGCAATGACATCCACATGACTTTCCGCCTTGGGCAGAATCATGCCCTTGAGCTGGTCGTAAACACCGTTGTCATAGAAGTATTCCTGATGACGTTTTCTAACCCGCGTTTCAATGGAATCCCATTCAACACTGGATAGCTCATTCCTGGCTGCCGCCAATTCCTTTTGCACATCTGTTCTGTACTTTTGCTCTTCTACGAGCCCGACCATCAAAACAGATATCAACATGGCAACCGAGATGATGATATGAAACACATGGCTTCTAGTGAGCTTTTCGCCTGCAATTACAGTGGCCATCTATTCCCCCTTATGCCAGTACTGGGTCAAAACCTTTCAGCTGGAAGAATCCAGTTGGAGGTAGCCCCAGATACAGCATGTCCTGACGGTTAAATATCTTCGGGGCAAGCATCATCGCAATATCATTGTTATTCAGTGACGTTAAGAACGGCACTTGCTCCACCAGCAGTTTTGTCACGCAATTGGCCTCAAGCCAGGTGTGCAAACCTTCCCGCGTACAATCCCAGTATTCTTCGTTGTCATTCACACGCCTTGACGATGATTCAATAAAGACCCGGTATTCCATTACCCTTGGAAGGCTCTTCAGTACTGCTTTGCAAAATGCCTGGTACGCAATATCCAGGCTCTCTGATTTAATCTTGTCTTCAAATTCCAACAGCGCCTCGTGAACAATTAAGTCCATCAGCGTCGTGTTACCACTGGGCAAGGCCGGTGTGAAGTATTGACACAGATTGGCAATAACGCGCTCAATCCCGCTGTGATGAGCTGATAACTCAGTCAACGCATGACGGTTGTCCAGGCACAGGTTGTGAGTACTGTAACGGGCTGACATGAACTTCTCGATATCAGCTTTCTTTAGAGTGAAGGTTTCTATGCTGCCCATGGCGCTACCTCTCCATCTTCATCGTCATTCAATATGATTGGTAAGCGCATTTTCAGTCTCTTACCGTCAGCCAGCCTTGCTACGTACTGCAATATTGGTAAATCGCCGAGCAGCGTCGGCGGGAAGGCGTCTTCCCTGGTCTTCATTAATGTCTCCTGGTACCCGGAGCTAAAATCCAGTACCGAAGAGTTAGTGTCAGTGAATGTCCCTGTTCGCACCTGTTGCTGAGACACTGACGCCTTAGCGAACTGTGCTGCCACATATTCCTGTGTGGACGGGTCAGTGGTACGCATCGAGATGAAGTTGTTACACAGGCCAAGGAATCGACGTGCCGTCGCTTCATCCGTTTTGGCTTCAATGTCAGAGATTGTCTGTGTAGCCAAGAACATCTGCATGGACGCTGCCCGACCTTGGGCAAGCATGTTCATCATTGCGTCATTATTCTCGATAGAGGCATGCACCTCATCGTTGGCAATGGTCACCCGGCGAGGGTTCTTGTCTTCAGAGTTGTATCGACTACCGGCAATGGCCGCTAATTCAGCCAGCAACAGTCGTGACAAGAAGCCAGCTGTAGATGAGTCGGTCATCGAATCCAGTGAGATGTAAATACACCCACCGCGCTCCATCACATCAGCCAGGTCAACAATTTCCCTTGTGTCGTTCACATCATGGATGTCATCAATAGGGGAGAACAGGTCATCTAACGGATCAGCTGTTAAGCTGGTCAGCACCGGCCGCAAAGAGGTCACCATTCTTACGTAGTGCTCTTCATTGTGCAGTGCGAACTGAATCATCCCTTCTACGGCTTTGCATTCGTTGTCTTTGGCCAAATACTGGTTGTAATAACCCGCCATAGCCGCTAATCGGTCAGCATTTATATCCGCAAACTCATCAGCCAGCTGCTCTGCATAGTTCTCACCTACCGCACCTTTGAAGTACTTATCCAATACGCGCATGGCCAGGCCACGACGGTTAGAAGAGATGACTTTTTGAATCGTGGTCAAACGAATCGGCTCACCAAGATAATGCAGGCCCTGTGCTGTGAAATAGATAATTTCATAAGCAAAGTCCTGGAACGCCTTGCCGGTGCCAGAAGAACCCATCAACGGCGCAATGCGGTCAGCAATCTCAGTGATACGAGTGTAATTCTTTAACAACGGGATGCGCACAGATGAAGACGGCTTCGCTGGGTGCAGGTGATAGAACCTGTCACCCATACCAAGGTATTCCATTTCCTTTTGCACGGCCTCTTTCCAGTCTGCGTCGTTCTTCGGGTCGAGAATAACCAGCACGTCACCCATATGCAGGGCGTTGACCGATATCATTTTCAACAACACGGTCTTACCGGTACCTACGTTCCCGGTAATACACGTATGACCAAACCAGTTGGATTCGTTAACAGAGATTTTCTTCTCATCACCCATACCATGGATCCACGGCTTACCACCCAGAGCTTCTGTTTCCTTCATCATCGCCTTAACGACCGGCTTCAGGAAAAAGGGCAATTCCACCTGTGACATGTTGCTATCCATATCCATAACTTGATAGGCACGGTTAGCATGCTCAGAGCCCCAGCTGTATCCACTACCGATAAAGGTGGTTCGTAAATTTTTGTTCGCCTTTCCGGATGTCATGATTTTTTCAAGGTTATTTCGCTTACGCAGCTCCTTGACGCTCATGAATGTCTTCTTATTGGTAGAGAGCTTTAACTGTCTCTTCAGCAAAGGAAGTGACTTAACCCCATGATAGGTACCAGTAGCCAACATCCCCGCGCCAATGGCCATTGCTGTTGGCAAACTACCGCCACCCGAATACATGGTACTGAGAAACGGTGTAGTCAAACCACCGGCCAGCCAAGCTGACGCGGTGTTCAATTCATAGATAGGGCGAAACAAATGCTCTGAAAATGATGGGTCTATTTTTTTCATCGCCATTATTTAATTACCTCTGTTAAATCAATGTCGCACAGGGAAGGGTAGGGAATGACATACTTCAACGTATGACCTTCACCAATTACTGAGTCACCGAACCCGGCTTCAGTAATAACTCGGGCAATGTCGCGCTCTTTGATGCGCTTACCCAATCTGTCCTTCAGTGCGTATGCCAAAGCGATTAACTGGAAAGCCATCCCTTCGGGTGTTTCATCCAATTCAGATGCTTTGCCATTGTCACGCATGTACACCATAAGCTCCCCCAGTGAATTTTCTTTGGGGTTCTGCAATATGAGGTGGATACCATAATCAGGAGATTCCGACTTTTCTTCAGAATCACTCTGACTACCTTCGACTAATTTGCTTTTAGCTTGTGGCTTTTTCTGTGCTGGAGCTTTTGGCTTCGCCTTAGCTTTAGTGGCAGGCTTTGCTTTAGCTGGTTTTGCCTTTTGTTTTTCCTGAACAACTTCTTTGTCATCCTCTGACGGTACCGGTAACACGCTCACCAGTTGGGTGAACTTGCCTTCGAGCATGGCCACTTCCAATATAGGATTACCTTCTTTAGTCAGCGTCAATAAACCCTGCTGTTTCATGCTTTCGATAGCCTTGGCTTTATCTGCCTCGCCAATAAAGGAAATGACTTCTTCTAGCTTCATCCACGAGCTATCACTCTTCACCGTCAATGTAGATACTGCTTTGTGCAGCTCTAAAAGAGACACAACCGGTGATGAGGCCTCGCTCGATTCAAGCGGTTGATTAACACCATTGTCGCTCTCTGACTTTAGTGTGTCCTTGCCCTTAACCACTCCCTTTTGTGCTTCTGTGACAGTAATGTCAGTACTTGACTCTGACTCAGCTGGGGTATCAGCTTGCTCCTCCTTGACCGGTGCGTTCTTAAAGCTAATGCCCTTATTGTCATTCTTCTTCTTTGGCTTACCCTGCTGTGGTGTAGCTACAATTTCAGTGACCTGTTGTTTAGCCTGGCCTTCCTTTCTGGATTTCTTACCAGGTGCGCTTTTGGCAGGTGCAGCATTCTGAGCAGCATTATTGTCATTCTGTGCCTGTGCCTGTGCCTGTGCCTGTGCCTGTGCCTGTGCTGGGGCCGGTGCAGGGGGCTGATTGTCTTGTTCTGACTCCGTAGTCACTCCAACACCTTGTTCGTGACGGGTAGCGCCTCCATTCTCATCAATCTCCAACAACGCATTTTCACGGGGTAACAATATCAAGCCCGGGACAGAATCAGGCATAGGGTCAGAGCCAAATACCACGCCCTTCCACTTTACTTTGATTAACTCTTCCCAGATAACAACTTTCTGGCCACTCAACACATCTTTAATGTCTTTCTGTGTGAATTGACCTGCAGTGAATTTGACTGTCTTGTTTAACTTGTCATACGGCTCAATCATTCCGTTATCTTCCATGATCGTAATCACGGTGCGTACATCTTTTGGAATGACATAGTGGTTCTCTGTCGCTGTCTTAACAATCGACTCAAACGCCTTGGAGTAACGCAGGTAAACCTCTCCGCCGATAATCCACATGTGCCCATGTTCACGGTTAATGGTCCACGTTGGACGAGCCAACTGTAGTCCACGGTAAATCTTTGCCGATGCCGATACGTTCTGCTCACCAAGATATGTGTTCGTGTTTCTGGAAACATCTCGAGCTGTACTCAATCTATCTCCCTGACGCACCGACTCTGATAAGTAGTCCTTACCTGTGTCATGGCCAGTCAATACACGAGCCAATTCACTGTGGATGTTAACCGGGGCATTCAGGATGTAATCCAATGCCTCGCCACCACCAAGAACAGGGGCTAACAATTGCACCGAGTCGACATTGTGTTTGTTATGTATTCTGTTAGGAAGGTAGGTTACTGAGTATGTCGCAACACCAAACCTTCTAGCCCATGAAATCAGTGATTCCTTTTGCGGCTGCCATGAAGGAACACGATTAGCATTGGTGATTGTTTTATTGTCTTTGCCATCAAATATCTCAACAGCATCAACCAGGATATCCTGAAGCACCTTCCCCGCATCATGCAGGAAGCCACCGAGCCAAGCAGCATATTGGTAAATGGGCTCACACTTTCTGTCCAAATCCTGCATCCCAGTTGAAGCAGGTTTGTGCTCCCTTGCATGCCTAAGCGCATAAATAGAAGACTCTAATGAATGCACAATCATGCCACCAGGTGTCGAGTGGTGGTGGTTTTCTGACGCAGGAAGCATGTGGATATATTCTATATAACGCTCGATCACCTGAGTAAACAGTAAGTCCACCAACGGTTCCCCGTTGACACCTTTACGGTGCTCTCCGATTCCACTTCTTTTTATGATTTCATCAACTTTAGTTCGGTAGTGGGTGAGTATCGAGGGAACATCAAATACGGGAATACCCTTTACTTTTTTCGGGTAAAAGTACTCCCTCGCATCTTTAACAGGGCGACCATAGATATCAACTAAGCCGGCAACCTGTTGCTTCGAAGCCGGCTTAAAAAGCTTCTTAGCCAATCCCGCAATCATCACGCAGCCTTCACTTTTGCCTTTGACTTGGCTTTTGTCGTGATTTTTTCTTCAACTTTCTCTTCTACTTTTTCCGGGAGCGGCGTTCGGTTGACCAGCGTTTTCATTGCAGCTGTCTCAGCTTCATACTCTTCGACCAGAGCCAGAAATGATGACGGAACATCTGCAAAGTCTAATCGATAACCACCACGAATATGCTTAACAAGCAATTCTGGCGCATATTTCCCCCCTTCCTTTCTTTTGCCTGGAGAGGTCGCTTTAGCAATGCGGTCTGTTACACCGGACAATGTATATACTGTTTGCGTCTTCAAGCGTTCGAAATAGACATCATCAATAACACCAGCAAAATACAATGCCTCGTTCTCTTTAAGCTCATGGTTGATCGCTTTAACGAGGTTTACCATGTCATGTACAATTGGGTGTGATGCTTCAAAGGTGAAACCGTATGATTCTGGAACATTGATTTGCGGCACATCTGGGGCACCAGTAAGTACGACTGTTTCGCGACGTATTCGTATTTCTTCTAATTGCTCATAAGCAATCTGCATATTGGTTGACTGCCACTTGGTAACCATCTCGGTCAGCGGCCGGTCTTTAACAAGCATTCGTTTTAGGCTGCCTAACCGCTCAAACATAGCCAATGTCAAAGGTTGTACTCTTTCCATATAGCTGTGAAGGATTGCTGAGTCGCACGGCACCTTCAAAGTCATGGTTACAGCATTATTTTGCTTAACTGGCTTTTTGCCAAAAGAAGCTCTGTGTTGCTTTTCATTGTTACTCGCCATTGCCAGATTCCTCATATTTGTTAGCAATTCTCTGAATTCTTGTCTCTCGCCTTTCCAGGCTCACCTTAGCTTCATGAAGAGCCTCCAACTTTTCTCGTATTGGCATAAGCATCTTCTCGGTTTCAATAATCTTTCTGCCGTCCCAACCCACTGACGTTTTTAGCAGCTTGGATAATGCGTACTCTTTATTCGCGCCCGGCTTAATCCGCTCTCCATTCTTGAAGTTTTTCGGACTATTCATTCGTTTTTCGCTGTATGGATAGAAAACCCAGTTTGGAATTAGCTTGGTGTATCTGCCGCTAGGTCTGTACTCAACCCTTGGGCCCATATACGCAGTTCGCTTTTTCAGGTTTTCACCGATAGCCTTACTCGCCCTCAGTTGTTTGTTGGACTCTTCAACCCACTGCCAATAGGCAGCAACAATCATTTCAGCCTCACGCTTGTAATGCTCTATTGACTCATTAATAGCGTCGATAACTATCTGTGTTGGCGCTGACAAGCTACTCGGCGCTTCAATTACTTCTGACATAACCATCCATCCGGTTCTTTAATGCAGCGAATTATGTATCAGCATGAAAAGCAGTTAGGTCGGTAGGGAGGTGTATTTTTAATGGTCTATGAACATTCAAGGCCAAAGGACCATGAAAACTTGAATTGTCTGAAAGGGGTATTTTTATTAAAAATGAATAATACTATCTTGTTCAGTTATAAATTTAGCTGAACATTACGAACCACCCGGTAAGGCCACTCGATATTTTTATAAAACAAAACTGAATATTATTGTTCAGCTTCATTTGTTGAATCTGGCGCTGAAAATTAAAGCTGAACATTACATGTGCAGTTATTATTTACGCCTGAAACCGCACTCGATAAACACCTGCAGGAAGCTGTGTTCAGCTATTATTCCAAACTGAATATGTAATGTTCAGGTATTGTTTTGACAGCAGACTCCAGAACCCCAGGAATACAGCAGTTTCTTGACTATAGACACGCTATATTTCCCATCTCTACAAACAACGAATAGGGCCAACGGCATATAGGATTGATACCAGTTTCGGTCTTTATTGGTCTTTTTAGTTACTTTAGGCCAACCATTTATCCAGAACCGAATCACCCCGCTCTTTTAGGCCTATTTAGGGCTTTTTGGTTACTTGGGAGTGATTATTCAGATAGATGATTCACCGAAAGTGCGTTTTAGACCTATTTGGCGCCATTTGGGTGCTTTCTGATTTATTTATAGAGGATATACATTTATGGCAGTTATTCGAGCAGTTGAGCTTGGTTTTGGTACCACAAGCTTCACAACAGGGGAATACAAGAACCAAAACCCAATTATCACCACATTCTCTTCGTTGGTGTCTCAGGTAGACCCAACAAAGGATGGACTCAGCGCTGGTCTGAATAGTCGTGACACAGTGCAGGTGAAAATCAAAGATTCTGTTTACGAGGTTGGTGCTGATGCCGCTTTAGTCGCGGATAAGAAATCCGCCCGGGTGTTAAACAATACCTACATATCTTCTGAGCAATACCAGGCACTTTTACTCGGAGCTCTGTATTACATTAATGAACCATCTATTGATTTGTTGGTATTAGGCCTGCCCGTTGAAAACTGGGGCAAGCGTGATGAGCTCAAAAAGATTGTCGTTGGAAAGCATGAAATCAATGGCCGCATTGTAGAAGTCAAGGATGCATGGGTAATTGTGCAGCCGTTAGGTGGCCTTCTGGCTCATGCCAATTCGATTGGCCAGGATGGGTACAACGAACTGCGCGGCTTGAATGTTCTTTCTGTCGATCCAGGTTACGGCACATTTGATTGGATCGTGTCTCATGGATTGAAAGTGAACGACTCACGTTCTGGTGGCGAAGACTTGGGTATGTCTGCTGTATTGGATTCAGTATCCAAGGTCATGCGACTGTCATTTCCAATGCTCACTGACTTTCCTATCGAGAAGTTAGATGAGGCATTCTGGAAACATAAAGACCACATCAGGATTGCTGGCCGGAAATACCCATTCCCGGTTTGCGAAGGAAAAGATTGCGATGGGGATGAGGTAGACGTTAGCTTTGATTTACGCGGCGCCATTGAAACGGTTACCCGTGCAGCGATTACCAAAATGAAGAATGCTGTTGGCAATGGTGGAGACATTGACGAGATCATCTTGATGGGCGGCCCTCATAAGGTTTACAAAAAGGCTCTGCAGGAGGCTTACCCAAATCACAAAATCAAAATTGTGAAGAACCCACTTAGTGCTGTTTGTGCAGGAATGCACTTTGGTGGCATTCAGTACTATCAGGCGCTGAATAAATTCAAGGCTGCTTAACCATGAGTATTACGTTCAAGATCACTATCCCTAAAGGTGAGTTGTTTGATCATCTGCAAGGGCGAGAAGGTAGAGCAAGGAATTATGAGCTATATAGGTTAGCCATGAATGGACTTGTTGGCGCAAGAAGTGTTGAAGGTGAGAGCCAGCCAATCGCTCAACCAAAGTCTACTCAGAATACTAAGACTTCACCTTCTGCGAAAGCAATTGAGGAACAGGTGTTGTCAGAACCGAGTGCAGTGGCCTCAACAGCAGAGCAAGGTAACGAGGAAGTTTTAGAATCATCTGGCAACGTTGATTTCGGCACTGACTTGCTAAGTATTCAGTAGCAACCTTTCTTATACATTGTTGTACCCAAAGCCGGAAAAATAGATTTTGACCGGCCTTTTTATTCCGCACAAATCTGGTCAAGTTTTAATCGTTATTCTTTTGGCTAAAACTGGTGCTACAGATGATACAAACGTATGCATCATAATACCTTTGGGTATTCCAATTATATTTTCCTTCATAAGTATATGTTTTTAATTACTTCTTTGATTTTTCGTTTGTTGTTTTCTCTTTGAATATAATAATGCAGAATCCAACTGGTGTAAGAGATTTCTCACAAACTATGGTGCTTATACTGATATTTCTCCCTAAATCGAGATAGCAATGAATAATAAATTGGTTGCCAGATGTGCAAGCGCTGATAGTATTTTCCTTGTTTTGCTTTTAACGTAATTTTTAAATAAGGTGATTGGTCATTATGAGTGTTCAGGCAGATTTTGATGCAATAAGGAAATATGAATTGGCCATCTTGGCGCGTAAAGCTCGAATTGCAAGAAAGGATCCAATGGCAATTCGTGGAGCATACGGTTATACAAAGCAAGACGTTGATGTCTTGGGTGCAGTGAGTGAGCGCGAAATATTCAGGCTGGCTACCATCGCTAACAATTCTCCTTTGTTTAACGTGCGTGATACTCAGGCATTACTTGAAATTGCCAGTTCCCAGGAAGACGATGAAATATTGGCGCTGATGTTCGACTCAATGAGTAGAGCGGGGGCATAACCGATGCGTCATATCCAGGTATTAGAACAAGCAAACTTACTTGCTTCGATTGGCTGTCAGCATGTAATTATTACAGAGCTGACTGGTCATGGAAAAAAAGAGTTTGAAGTGAGCACAGCGCCAGATCCTAATGGTCATTCTCATAGGGATTCTACAACCTGGCTGACTTCTCGTGGCAAATTTCGTTATAGCGCCGACCGGTTGCTGCGTATTTTCATCAATAAATTTGGTAGCGATGTCGTTAACCATCGTATGACAGCAGGCAAATTGATTAGTTTATATACGACCTACATGGCGCTTTATCCTAAGGATGAGATGTCTGTGAATCGTATTTACTATTTTTTCAAGCGCCTGGCTTCGCGTGAATTTGTGATCAGCTATTGTTCAGAGAAAAAATGCAAAAAGCCTTTTATTTCTAAGAACGTTCGTGTCAGGCAATGCATGACTTGCACAACTCTTAGCAAGCTTAGAAAAAAAACCGACAAGGATTCAAATCAGTCAATGCAACTGGATTTGCCAGAAGCAACTTCAGCAGTGGCTTAAGAACGTTATCCCAGAGAAAGGGCCAACAGGCCTTTTGGCGTCCTTAACCCTATTACCCAACCATAGACATAGCAATTTACTGACCTCTGTAACCATAAGCAGGCAATAGTCAGCAATATAATTCCGGTAATTATATATTTGGGCTATTTCTATATGCGTTATTCATTACTTCTATTGGCGTTGTTGCCACTCTTGAGCTCTGGCGAGCCAGAGTCAAAAAACTTCTACTCTGACAGAGAGCGCGGTTGGTTTTGGTTTGAAGTCGAACCTGAGCCGACTGAGGAAGATGAGGCTATTCCAGAGTCTAGCACTCAGTCGAATAAGTCTGTGAAAAGTGAACCCAAGAACATCACGTTGGATATTGAGTGGTTGAGAAACAATATCGACCGACTGCGTGACACCGCCATTGAAACGCCTTCAAAGGAAAACCTAGCATCATTCGCATATGCCCAGCGACTAATGCTGGATTACTCCACGCGCTTTTCTACAAAGATGATGGAGTTTATTGAAACTGAACCTGCACTCGATGAGAACCAGCGCCGGCCAACCACTACTGTCGGCCTATCGATGTTCCGTGATCAGACAAAAAGGGGAATCAGCGAAGCGCTTACCGCAGTGATACAAAATGCTCACATCTGGTTTTTCTATCGTTCTGATTGCGGATTTTGTCACAAACAGCTACCAATCCTTCAAGAGTTACAACATCGACATGGTGTGAAAATCCTTGCAGTTTCTATGGATGGTAAACAGATTCCCGGCATGGAAGGCTTTCAACACGTCAATGACTACGGGTTGAAAGTATCCAAACGCCTGAAGGTAGTGGCTACTCCCACCATGTTCTTGGTTGGTAACAACAAAGAGTTTTTCTATCCATTGACGCGAGGCCTTGAGGCGCTTCCGAAGATTGAAGACAGATTAATTCTTGCAGCCCGTGAAACGAAGCTTATTGATGAGCAGCAATATGCTAAAGCTCAATCTGTACGTGAAATCAACGTCTTCGAAAACAAGAAAGGCAACATCGTTGTAGATAAAGAACAACTTGAAAAGGACCCCGGGTATCTAGCCGATGTCCTGCGTGCAAAGCTACTTGGCCAAACCTCCCCTCTAAATGAATCTGAATAAAGAGAAATAGACATGAAAAGTATTAATCGTTTTATTGTGGCTGGTATTTGTGCTTTCTCAATGAGCGCTGTTGCTGCAGATATGCAGGAGCTGTTTGACTCATATTCTCAGGGGGCGACGGGTACTTATAACACATCAAACGGCCGGTATTTCTATGGCGGCTCATTTACTGGCAGAGTAAAACAAACTGACGTGGACTTTCTTAGGTTCTCCCCACCTTCAGTTGGAGGTGGCTGTAGCGGAATAGATATTTTTGCAGGATCTTTTGGCATGGTGTCTGGCGATGAGCTGGTGCAGGTAGCCCGTGGTGTTGCGCAAGGTGCCGCCCCTTATTTTTTCAACATAGCGTTGAATTCAATTTGTCCAGCATGCGCAGCAGTATCCAAAGACATTTCCAACACCATCGAGAAGATGAATAAGTTTGGTAAAAACGCTTGTGAAAACGCATGGGGGGCGTTAGACGAAACCACTGGGTTTTCAAATGCGATTGGTGACATGGCTAACTCAGCCGGTCTTGGGAAGGATGCTTACAAGGGTAACATTAGCTCCTGGTTTGATGGTTTATTAGATGAAGAAGATGGTGGCAGTAAAGTGTCTGACAGCACCAGGCAGGAAATCTTTGACCAGAACCTTGTTGCATTAGCAATAAGCGCTTCTTATTCAAACTTTACTCTTCCAAATCTTGGATATAACGACACCCGTTCAACGGTCGAATTCATTCAATCAGTTTTCGGAACAGTAATTCACAAGGCGTTAGTAGGCGGCTCTTGTACTGCGAATGAAGCAGCTGGAAAGGATTGTGTAGAATCAACGCCAATTGAGCCTTCATTGTCTCTTGATACCTTGTTGTATGGCATTCAGCCAGGCACAACCGAAGGAAGTATGTTCAGGGAGTGTGGGGCTGGCAGTAACTATGTTGAGGCTTGTCTTGATATACGCGCTGAGTCGAATCTACCTGGTAGTTTCGAAGGCCTTTATGAAAAATATAAAAGGATTATGTTAGGTGATGCCAGTGGCCCCACAGAAGACGGGGTTATTGGTAAGTTAAGGCGAAAGGAAGACCTTACTGCAGAACAAGAAAAGTTAACCCTGTTGGCCGATCAAAACTACTTGAAAATCGCCAAAGATGTGAAGGGCATGGCAGCAAACGAAGTTGCGGATATGGTTATTCTAAAAATGGCACATCAGCAAATTGAAGATGTTGCGCTTGATATCCTGACCAAAATGAAACTAACTGCTGTTACTGAAAGCAACTATTACGATGGTAAGTTGGTTGATGCGGCCTATATGAACAAATTGGCAGGGGAGTTCAGAGCGCAAATTGAGCATCTTCGCCAGAAAGTGAATGAAGATATCAATAGCAAAGTCAAAGTTACCAGCGCATTGGCTTCGTATATGGCACTCAACAAAGAATAGTGGAACAGGTCAGTTATGTTAGTAGATGTATCTCGATTAGTAGCAGAGATCGACAGGCAGATTAATAAGCGTATAGCTCAAAGCGCTCAGTCTGAAAGGCAAGGCAAAAAAAGGAAAGCTTCGACTTTGAAGATTCAAGCAAACACCCTTTCAGCCGTAAGGGTTGCCCTTGAAAAGAACTGCAGAGAAACAAGCTCTAAAAGATTTTAGTTATGCTTGGTCCAATTGGTTGCGCGATTTGCGACTCATGTAAAAATTTGCGCGTACTAATTGGAGAGATCAAATGAAATATTTATTGTTGTTTTTGTTTATTGCATCGTCAGCAGTTGCAGCCAGCACTCAAGTAACGGTTGAAGTTGCTGTCAATGGTCAACCAGATGATTTGGTTCGTCAGTTCGCTCGTGTTAAGGCTCAGCGTGAAGGTATTGTGCGTTTGCCGGTGCTGATCACAGGAGTCGAAAGGCTGGTAAATGGGCAATTCAGTGAAGAAGTGAAAGCAGCTTCAGTCGCTCATGTAATTGTTAACCCTGTCAATGAACAATGGGACCGAGCCAACAACAAATACACTCTCACAGCTGAAGTTGAATTGGATAGTGAGAAAACGCTAGCAGTTATGGCACTGGTTAAGGGGTCTGCCAACGCTAAGGACAACCTCAAAAAAGCCTATGCGGTAATTGACAGGCTTTCACAATTAGATGGAACAACTGCATCCGACTACCTGAAAGCAAAGGAAGCAATTAATTCGATCACCTCTCACACGGTTGTACGGTCTACCATAGAAAGCTCTCTAAAGGCTCGACAAAAGTATGTTGAAGAAGCCTTTGAGCTTTATGAGGCCATGTATGTACTGCCAGTTCTCAGAAATAACACTGTGCTAAACATTACCGAGGTTGACGAGTCCAAGGTGTATTACACATACACAATCACTCAAAATTTCAACAAAGAAGGTCTAAATACTTACTGGTCGAAAAATGATGTCTTAAAGAGGGCCTGGAAAAAACAGCGGATCGGACTTTGCTTGACCGGCAAAGCTGGAACTACTTATGTTACGTCTGAATTGGCTAATACATGGAATAGGGACATTGTGAACAAGGGGTATTTATACCACAACGGCAATGACGATACTGTGGCCAACTTTCAGGATTATGTGAAATGGGTTGTCTGCGACAAGATTATGAAAGGTTAGCTGTATAAGGTAGCCCTGTACAAGTACTTTGTATCCAAAAGCCTCTCTCTTGCGGGCCTTGTTTGTCCAAACTCTGTGGAGGTGTAACCTTCACAGACAGAGATGCGGGACCTAGCTTTCTTACTTCTTTGTGGACTCAACTAACGTCAGATAAAAATTTGCTTTTGCAGTAACTGGTTTGAATTATAAGAATCTAGGCTATACGGATTTAGACTTTTATAAATAGATGTGGCCAAATCTGTTACTTCACGATGCAATATTTTCAATGCTTCAACTTTATCTTCAGAATCAAATACCTTCCTACTGCCATCAGGTACTTCGAGTAAATTACGCAGTGCAGCAAGATCTACCAGCAATGAAAGATGTGCTCTTAGTTTTTCCACAAGAGCTAGTGAAAGGTAGGATGGGCAAGTTAGCTGCTCGCCCATATCGTATCCAATTGCGGTGACGTCGTAGCTTGTTAAGCTTTTGGCAATCCGCTTTTTGTAGTCGGGCATGTCAGCTATTAGATTTTTCATCAGACGAATGACTTTCTTGAGATTACCTGAATACAATAAATCTTTATCGTTGACTCGTTTGATATGAAGAAACGGTTGATTGCCAATGAGCTTATGTTCGCCCTTATGATATATATTAACACCTTTATGATGTTTTTCTCCTGTTAGCTGATAATCATGGCTGTGGTACCAGCAAGCAGGGACAATATCCACTTTACGTTTTAGGCTGCCACCGCTAATAGCTATTGATTTGTTGCCAGTGCAATCCACATTGGCTTGATAGTATCTGGATGTCAGTTTGACTTCTGACTGTTGACGAAGCTCTTTTATGATCTCAACCATCGGTCGATTATCTTTTGGTGTTGAATATTGAGTAGCGTCTATTTTTGGATTTTGCACCGTTACGATATCAGATTTCAATACAAGCATATCAACATCTGAATGACCTTCGATGTGGATGTCCAAAGCAACTGAGCCTTGAATTTCTTTTTCTGCACTAATACCTGAAGTACTTAGCATATTGAGCAGCGTAGTGGCAACTCGTTCGCCTTCGTCAATGGATATCTGAGTTGATCGACAATCGACAGCAGCCATCGCACCAATTGCGTATTTTATCGGAGCACTCTCGGACAACTCTTCGTAGCGTTCTTTGGTTCGAACATCGATTGAATCAAAGATTGATAGATTATTCTCAATTAACGCCCTTTCTCTCGACCCTTGACGTCTATCTTTTAAACTTTTTAGCCTATTATCGAAACTAATCAATTGGCACTCCTCGTGAGTTCCATTTTTCCAAATGTCCTTCTGCCGTTACTATTAAAGTAAGCTGCAGTTCCAGACTCCAATCGCTTGTCGATCAACAGTTCGCAATATCCTCTGTGTGAATTAAGTTCGTGTGATTGCTCTAAGTTGGGGTTGTTGCTATAGCTATAGCTTAAACGCCATCCGGCTTCACTACCATTGGCTTTAGCTAATGTTGCAGTGTAACTTTCACTGGTACTGCTTTTTGTTTTTAAGCATATAACTATCTTTTCCCAATTTTGTTCGATATCAATTTCAGCATTCCACTGATATTTAATCTCCCCCTCCTCAGTCAATGTAGTTCCTGCGACTTTCCACAACCCGTTAAGGTTTGGTATTTTGAAAAAAGGAATTTTCCAAGCAAATTTATTAAACAACCAGTGCAAGCCGAAATAGACAATACCAGTGGTAATAGCAACTCCTGTTACTGCCTGAAATCCAGTTAAATCGTTCACCAAAGATATCAGGCTAGATATTGCGCCGGTTAGGATTACTGATGCGATTCCCAACCAACGACCAATGGAAGCTCTATTGTGTCCAAATACAGCATAATCGTGCATAAGCGCCTCTTTCTGTTGTTTGTCTGATATTTGTTCAGTGAGGCTGGTTTTCAATAGCTGGGACAAAAATTTGTTACCAATCCGCCCGGACAGACCTCAGGCCCGTGCCTACAAGACATTTAAAGAGGCTCATTGATTAGAGGGGCAACCGGCAGAGTGCTCGATGATTGAAATAAGATGTTTTTCTTCAACTCTTAACTTTTAAGTTCACTACAAGTAAACACTCATCCAGGTAGCCCTCGCCTTTCGAATAATCCCAACTACAGCCATAAGTAGGTCTTTACCGAGAGGTAGGCCTTTACCGAGAGGTAGGCCTTTTTTTGTCACTTAAAATTTAATCACTTTCCTCTCGCCACAAAACAACAGCCACATTAAATAACCATACCCAAGTTGTAGCGTCTTTATTTATATAGGCAATAAGCCTCATTTGTTTGCATGCCCCCACTAGGGGCCCGATTTACTGCATTATTCCCCATTTAAAATGGTCGCCCTATTGCCACTCTCTGACTATGTAAACTCTTCTCAATGTAAGCAAATTTCCCCTGTAACTATATGACTTAATTGTTGTTTTTATGTGCGGTTTGTGGCATGCTGTCATGGCTGTTTTGTTGTCACTCAATTTAATTAAGGGTGACCTTTATGAAATCAATCTTACTCTCTATTTTTGCACTTGTTTTTAGCTTAAATGCTCATGCTTGGTGTAAAAGTAACAGTGCTGATGTAATCACTGTTAATCAAGAACATTACGTTCTGTTCACTTTCTACGGCTGCGATAAATCCGAAAGCTTGGAAAAGTACAGTCGCGATGTATTTGTCTCAATTTCAGCCCCTGACTTTGTGCTGTTGCTTGAAAATACCGCCAGAACAGGTGAAGCCCAGGCTATTGTTGAAAATGCATTGCGAGCACGTAAAGGTGTGGTAGCGCATTTGCGCGATGAAAAAGAGGGCTCCTATCCTTCAAGTTCAGTGCATTATTCTGCTTACAAAATCACTGAGCGCCAAGCTAAAAAATTGGTAGAAATCGCTGCTGGTGGTGTGTACACAATTTCTAGCGGTACTCGATTCTATAAAGATTAGTAAAGTGTCAGCAGACTGCCCCAATCTATAAGGTCTGCTGACGCCCTTCCTCTCAAACCATCCTTATAATTCTACCCAATCTTTAATATTGGGTAGTTGTTTCGATGAATGAAGTAGAAATTTTAGTTCATGGCAATCATGAATTCATCTTTCAGGCCATAAACGGTATTGCCAGGCTTACAACTAACGATGGTACGTTAGTTGGGATATCTGCCACAGTACTCGTGCTGTATTTAGCCTGGGGTTTCTTTAAGCAAATGATGGACGAAAATGCCCCTTATCCCCTCAAGGAATTTGCATTAGGTATCATCATGTGGACCTTTCTAGCTTCTCCGATTACTCCTAAATTTGATGTTAAAGTTATTTCAGCTCAAGATCCTGGATTGTTTGGTGTTGTTGATGATGTTCCCTTGCTTGCGGCGCTTCCCGCATGGCTAGCAACAAGTGCATTGTCTTCGTTGAGAGAAGTGGTAGAAGATACGTTTATGCCAGTCGTATATTCGGGTGGTAGTGGTGAAATTGACCCGTTATCGGCACTTGTCAAAATGTACAATTCGCCTCCACCAAGTCGCATCATATATGGCTCAACTGCATCCGAAGGTTATGACCTTCAAAAAACAATGAATAACTACATTAAAGACTGCTACATAGCTGATCATGAATTAGATGGCAGAGAGCCCGAGTCTCCGATTGTTAAAATGCGTAATACTGAGTTAACGGAGGATTTTATAGATGCTATCCGAGTAAGTTACAATGGGCTTCCAACAGATATTTACTTGGATGAAAATGGAAGCTCATTTGGCACTAGGGTTTCATGCCCAGATGCGTTTAACGCAATAAAGTTAACTTTACAGAGCGCAACTACTCAAAATTTACTCGAAGACTATTTCGAAGACAAAGGTGTTCGTCAAGCTGCTGTAAGAGATTCGATTGCTTTAATTCAGGGAAGTTTTGGTTCTGGTGTTACATCCTATGACCTACAGATTGGATTACTCCAATCGTACTTAGTCAGGGATGGCCTAGTTGGTACTTCCTATGAAACAGAAGTTGATGCCATGGTTTTCCAGGCAATGCGGTCAAGAGTCTATGAAAAAGCCGGCGAAAGAGAAGTATTTTCACAAATCTCTACACCGGTCATCACAGCGCTAGAATCATTGACGTTTTTTATCTACCCGCTTTATGCCGTGTTGATAGTTCTTGGTGGAATGGGTGTTAAACATATCGGTAAATACATGACCCTGCTGCTTTTTATTAACCTATGGGGTTTCGTCAAAGTTTTCGTCGATTTTTATACCGCAATATCAGTTGAACAGGCATTTGAGGCATCTGCAACATTCAGCCCACTCTCGTTTGATGCATTACCTTCCACCATACTTGAAGTCGAGGGTTATTTAGCCACGGCAAGCATGCTGACAACTACCATACCAATGATCTGTATGTTCTTGCTATTTGGTGGTGTGCATTCATTGATGGGAACAATGAAAGGAATGACGCAAGCAAAAGTAGATGGAAATATGGGAGCACCTACGGTTGCAACAAGTATGAATGCAGGTACTAGAACCTTTGCTGATGCAACGCAACAAATGACTTCAACAACCGGAGGATATAGCGTAGGGCATTCGAACCTAACTAACAGTGGTTTAGGGACTGAAACGCTGTCTTCTGTTGGCAGTACAGCCAGCAGTGCAACTACTACTGCAGCGGCTTCACAAGTGCAAACAAACGCCCAAAACTTCGAAGAATCATTTGCTAAGCAGGTTAATACAGGTAAAGACGTTCAGGCTATTAACCAAGAGTCATCGGCTCAAGAAATAGCAAACTCAAGTATCGATCAAAGGGTCAAGGGGCTCTCAGAGGCTCTAAAAAAGGAGTTTGGAATGTCATCGACGGATGCAACTAAAACAGCTATTCGCTTGGGCGGGGAGATGGGTATAGGTGTACCAAAAGCTGCCGAATTTCTTACCCCTCTGTCTGGTAAGGTATCAGTATCAGCCGGAAATGAAACAGGGACTACTTTCGAGGAAAAGTGGGCAGATATGAAATCTTTTGCCACGAATTGGCAGAGTTCAATCACATCAAAATTTGAAGGTTCTGAAAAAGATAGTCTCATGGAACAATATTCAAATACCCAAAGATTCTCTAATAGCGAATCAAACTCCGAGCTTGAAAAGCAAGCTAGGGCTCTGCAGACCTCAATAAACCGTCAAGCTGCTATTCAGGACGTAGTTAGCGATAGTAGTGGGTTTACATCTACACAAAATATCCAATGGAATAAAGCCAGCAGTAATGAAAATCTGCAAACAGATGACTATTGGAATATGAAGGTGCCAAACGGTTCGGGTGAAACATATGGAGATATGTTGAAAGATACGCTTGGCGTTCAGAGTGCCACGGAGTTTAGGGCGCTCGGAGAGCAGGCTGATGGCGGTAATTTTAGGGGTGATTATGGATCCGACGCTGGCGCATTTCAAACGGCAATTAAGAAGCTTTTGGCTAATGATGGAGGCGAAGACTTAGGCCGGCAGCAAACAGATTTAGCGCTTGCAGCCTCAATGTATCAATTTGTCGGCAGTAAAATGTCTGGTGAAGACGATAATGGCTTTAACTTGGCTGCAAACTCGCTAAACGAAAGGGCAGCCAAAATAGGCGATATTGCAACTGAGAACGAAAACCTAAAATCCTTAACTGATACTAAGGTGCCCTTCGAGAAGATGCGGCAAGTTGATACAACGCCACTTGAAAATACTACAAGCGGCAAGCCCGTTGACGAAATAGTAAGTAACATGCAGGCTAACGCATCAGAAGAAACCGGTAGGGATGTCGAGGGTAATGTTGCATCAACAGGTGCTGAAATTACTAGCGGCTTGAAAGACGCAGAAAAATACGCCGCGTACACACCAGTTGGTGCTGCTAGAGATCTTGCTGGTAAGGTAATTGACAATATGAATGATGGCGTTAACAAGATCAAGCAAATCGTTGCTGATGAAGAACAACCAGCTGAATATCCAGCCAGGATAAACCTCCCTGACTTTAAAACACCTGGTATTAACTCTAATGATTGGCTTTCGGTTATTCCTAATCAGCCTGATACAGTGAGTCAATCACCTAACGTTCCAACCCAGGCTTTTCCATTAGCAGAAAGTCCTGCTCCAATTAATTTAGCATCTGATGGTCTTCAACGGATTAACTTATCGTCAGAACTACCTACCGGAGTTGATTTGCCAACAGACTCACTTACTCGACCTAATTCACAATTTTTCGGAGAAGGAAGCACCACTGCACCAGCAGAGGGCGCCGGCATTCAACAAAACCCTGGTGTAACTGCATCTCCCTCCGAAGATGTCTCAGAGGGTGCTGGGCCTGATATCTCTCCAGAGATAGCAGAAGGAGCCGGCATTCAACAGAATTCTGGTGTAACTGCATTGCCATCTCAGACCAACTTGGAAAATACCATTGCTAAAACGGGACAAGAACAATTATTTGGGATAGAGGCTGCACAGGAGTCGGCAAGAACATCAGTAACCCAGGATGAAAATGGATACGCTCGCCTTGAAAAAGATCCATACGGAAATTTTACGGCATCTGATGGCAGTTCATACGAACCGGTAGGTGATATAGTAAGTGCGGAGGGTGAGTATATTGGTGAAGGCTACAGAGATTCAGTTGGTAATTATTATGCTTATCAGTACGGCCAATTTGTTGACATGGGTATGGATGATCCGACTAAGAACAGTTTTTGATGCAACCGTAAATAAAGTATCCGGCGCGGATAACAGACCAAAAAGGCCTTCCATTTAATTTGGAGGGCCTTATAAAAATCGGTCATCAAACATAGATGAGTGTTTGCGCATGTGGTAAGTAGTTTCTTCATCCAAACCACATTCTTCATCTTTGCTGGTTCCTGTATTTCTATATGATGTACGATAAGGCTTGTTTTTGTATTTCTTTCTCAAAATGAAATACATGGCGATAACAACAGCTTCACCGGCAAACAATGCTGATAAGGTTACATCACTTCCTAATGCAGCCAATATAACAACTGGCATTAACACTAAAGCTAATAATAAATTCAACATAGCGGTCTCTTAGTACTCCACAATTAACTACAATGATAAAGCATTACGGGAAACACGCTACCGTTTGAACAGGCTTGTTGTTATTTATCCAGGTATTCTTTGTCTCTGGGGTCTATTAGGAAATCATCCCAGGAAATGAACTCACCTTCGTACACTCTTTGTGGCCATGCTGGAATGTTATTTGGTCTATTACCTTCTCGGCTGAACTTCACCCACTCATAGGACGTTTTCAGGCCAAAGGTTCTCGCCATTTCCCTAGCTTCTTCGAACGGCATGAAATTACTGTGAGAGCATAGTAGGGTATCCCACCCCTCAAATTCTTCACCATAAAACACTTCAATATTGGACGGCACATGCTGTCCAAACATCCCGGCTTTCAATGCACTCTTGAATTCTGTTTGAGTACGAATGCCCAATTTTCTAATCGTGCCTTTCAATTGCGTATATGAAGGCACTTCATTAGCCGGCATACCGTGTTCTTCGAAATAACGCCGCCCGTCTTCGATGAACTGCTTCCAACCGGAGTATTCACTGTAGTATTCACCCGGGCGTTGAGGGATCTCTGGAGGGCGCTCCGCGTTTTTGTTTAACGCTTGAAGGTCTTTGATTTTCCTCACTCCCATTGAGTAAAGAAGGGATGCAGCTTCATGGTAGGGAAGCTTCGGTACGGACCTGGTATTTACTTTTTTATCGCTCATTCAATCTTCTTAATACGTAAGATTTCAGAGGTAGATATTCATCTACTGCTCATTGTATGTGTTTATTACAGCACTTTAGGTCCGTTAAAGCCTTCCACAGACATGCCATTTTGGCCATGTCTAAACGATAGCAAGGAAGTCTGTTGGTGATACTATTTTAAAATCTAAATTCGGAAGAGAAATTATGGAACTAGCATTTGCATCTGATACACAGTTGAAGTCTTCTGCGTTTCTTGGCGCTTTGTTTTTGGAAAATCTTACTGCCATACAGCAAATTTCTTCGCATTCTGGGAATTATGATCTCCCTGAATTGTGTGGGTACTTCTACCGCTGCAACGAAAGGAATGAGCTTGTATTTGCACAAAACACATCAAATGTAGAGTCAGATTTAGCTCTGCCTCTGGATCTACTCCGAATTCACTTACAAATTAAAAACAAAAAATCCTTGCTCAATTCAAGTATAGCAGATAGTGAGAGTTTATTAGTGGATTTATCGAATCAGGCCTTTAAACAGCTGTATATCTTTTCTAACAATGTAGAGTTTCTAAGCCTCGTGGAGAAGAGTGCTTCAGAACAACTAGAGTTTAATGAGATGGTTGGCAATATGCGCAGCTTTGTTAAATCGAAAACACCGGCAGTGCATTAAAATGAGCATCGCCTACAAATATCGATTTGATTATTACCTGCTGCTCTCGCATCCCATTTACTTGGCTTTTTCATATCTTGCCGGGGCCGTGTTGTTCGGGTATGCCCTTTTAACCACTTACCATGCAATCGGTTATAGTGGTCTACCTACGATTTGGTTGCTTATACCCGCTTTGGCTTTGCCGGTGGCGCCGTTCTTCAGACGTTCGCTCAATGTTGATGAGAAAGGCGGCTTAACTTACATCCGCCAGGATCTCTGGAAGAAGAAAATTCTTCCCGTTGACTCAATCTCGATTCACCAAGAAAAAAAATATGGTGCACTCGAGCTTCACCATGAAGGTGGAACCAGCGTCACGGATATCGTCCTGTTAATGGACGCAATTGAAAATGAGCGGTCGTTGATTGCAAGGGTTCAATCAGCAATGGCAGAAAATGGTCAGTAGGCATTGATTTTTACGGATGTGTATAGACATGCGCTGTATTTGTGCCCGGCTATACTCATCACCGATATAAGAGCGTTTTTTGAGGAATTTATTTATGCGGAAATCTGAGCGAGCTTTCCAATTTGCGCATCAACCCATTGTTAAGGTCAATTCTGGCTCTGTAGTGGCCCATGAGCTACTTTTGCGTGAATATGAAGGTAAGGACACTGAAGCGTTTCTAAATGACTCAAATTTGTTCTTAGAGCATCTTGTGGGACTTGCTGAATCCAAAGCGCTGACATTGAAAGCACTGATGATGAATGGCGGTGTAAAAACGTTGTTTGTTAACTTCACCCCTGATCAGATATCAAGTCAACTGTTTGTCCGTGCTTTGAATACTTTCTATGAGAATGGAATTGCCCCCTCGACGGTTGCCATCGAAGTAACGGAGCACATAGATCCTTCCGATAAAGAGCGATTTTACAATCATCTGGGTTATGCCAGACGTAACGGTCACCCTATTGTGGTTGACGACTTTGGCTGCGGCATTTCCAACTTTCAGCATGTGACCACAATAAGGCCTTCCATTGTAAAAACGGATAAAGAGCTAATTCAGAGCGCAGCGCGTGATCCGTGGCATAAGAAAGCCCTTAAGGCCTTGGTGCGATACATCCATGACATGGAAGCACGGGTTATCATCGAAGGCGTCGAAACCGAAGAGCAATTTAACGTGGCTCAGTTTTGTGACGCTGACTTTGCACAAGGCTATTACTTTGCTAAGCCTGAACTGAGCAAAATAGATTGCCCCAACATCATCGACATGATGCAGGCGAGGCAGTTTAAGTTGGCTGTAGTGAACTCCGACAATATTTGAAAGGCCGGTGGCCAATCGGCAATTAAATTACCGGAGAGGATAAAATGACAAATGTAGTAAAAGTATGTGAGTGGCGTGTTGGTTGTACGATATTCACGGAGTGGTCTGACGGTTCAATAAGTGCTTTTTCTAAGTCAAACACATAGGTGCTGAGCCAAGAATGAAAATTTTAGTGAATCATACAATGTCCAACATCCATGGATTATGTTGCTAATCAATGTATAAAAATTGAGATATTGGTAATCACACTAGTCCAGTTTAATCGTGATTTTAAGTCAATGATTCGAAAGTAATTATTAAATAAAGTTAAACAAACAAGACCCAAACCTTATGATTCCAAAAAATATAGGTCTATGCTGGAAATATGGGAGACCGTTTTCTATACAGGGGGGGGGTATGGGCATTTTCGAGCATTATAAACAGAGATACATATCGCGTCAGGGCAATTTGTCGGTGGTTGAGTATTTGAAGCTTTGTAAATCTGAGCCAAGGGTTTACCAGCCATTAGTAGCGAATTTGTCATTAGCATTTGGGGCTCTAGAGGCTGTCTATCCGCACGATTTTAGCGCCAAACATGCTGTCGAAGAGTTTCAGTTGAGATCAGCTTTTGTGGATTTTCCTAATCACAGAGAGATCGTTGACCGGATATACAGTGCAATATTGGCATCGAATGGCCGGCAGCCTTTGTACTTCGTTGCACCCTGTGAAGTATCACAAGCGCTTTTGTACCGGTTGCACCGATTAGCCAGAACAATCCCGCGTTTTGTGATTGCCGGTTCTCCGGCGCTGGATTCTCCTTTGAGCTTGTTTACCAGGTTTGATGAGGGCTTGTGGCTTGAGGAGCATTATGGCATTCCGCTTAAGCGCTCTGGGCAGGTTTGTTCAAGTTGGTTGGTTGAGAGAGTGAAGAGTGGGATGAAGCCTGATGATTTCGAGGTTGAAGAGCTCTATCCTGAGGATGTTTCTGGCTCTGAACTGTGGGGAATTCCTGAGCTGGCCTATTGTGTTGATGGTGAGCCGGTTAAGTGGGTGATGGCCAGCGCTAGGCGTCAGTGTCATGCCCCGTTTTACATGTCTGGTGTGAGTTTAGATTCATGCTCATTAGGAACTACCTTACCGGTACGAAAAGTATTTCTTGGATATGAAGAGAGTTTTAATGCCCGGCAACATTATACGAAATTTATCAATGGTTTACCGGTGGTGGCTGGATTTGGGAAGACGCCTAAGCAAATCGGAATGGCCATATTGGCTAACTTGGCTGCCGGCTTAATTCTGGCGGCGTTACTTTAGGTGCGAGTGCTACTGAAAGAAAAATGTATTATTATATCGCTGTGGTTCAATATCTAAGGATAAGGCTGTCTTTTACCTCGGCTAAACGAACTCGTTGTATACAGCTTTCAAATTCTTCCTCTGTCATTAAAGTCGGCAAAAATCTTTTGGCCATCTCTAAGTATTGTTTGTTTGATAAATTGGCAAAGGTAATATCTAACCTGTCCAGCTCAGATATAATAAACTCGACGCACTGCTGTTCTGATTTGCCAGGCGGCTCATTTCCTCCGCCATTACTCAGAGCCAAAGCAACAGATGAATATGCGAGCACTGCGAATACTACAGTTCCTTTGTAAACCTTCATGCATCCTCCTACGGTGATGGCTTTTACCTACCATATTCAAGGTTTCGAAATCGAAACGCAATAACCCATAAATATCGTAGCATCCGATAGCTCCCTATCGATTGTTGCCAGCTTGGTTGGGTAATTATTTCTTATCAGAATGACAAGCACCTTTTTCAGTGTATAAAGATACCTTTTGACCCTCAGCTCGCATGGTTAGTGACGGCGTATAAACTGTGTAATTGAGCGTGTCTTCTTTGATATGTAAATCCAAAACAACATTGTGGAGTTCCGTGTTGTAACTATTTTTTCCTTGCGAGAGGTGTTCAAATTTGCTCATCAGTCGACCTGTAGTAAAACCAGGTATGACAATTACATCTCCTCTATATCTTGGTTGAGTGTATTTAAAATCAGGGATTGAACTACTCAAAAGATACTGACCTAGTACGGGATGTTTATCGAAGTGGGCTTCAACGCGTGTTTTCAACGTAGCTTGTTTTAAGGTAAGAGTGAAAGAAAAGCCGGGTAGGGTACTTACCGTGCCATCCTCGATGATCATGACGTTTGCACTTGTTGTACAGCGCCATTCCTTATCAAAATGCTCAGTCACTTCCAGTGGTAGGTTTTCAGCAGCTATAGCTGAAGTTCCGATTGATAATGCACTGAATGCAACTAACCAATGCGCTTTCATGAATGCCTATTCCTTCGATTTAATATCAACAACTTAACTATACCAAACCCATTGGGACATGTGTTGTATAAACGGTCGAGGAGAAAAAATAGGTTACAGCCGTGCCTAGAGCACCTTATACAAGTGCAGCCGCTCAATAACCGGTGCAGCCGCATCAGCTTTAGCCTGGCCAATGTAAGGGCCTAATTCTCCGATGGTGACATCCTGGTTAATAAACCAAATAGGGGAGTGGGCAATTTTGGTAGTTTGCCGGCTTTTCTTATTCTCATCACGGATGTTCATCATTGGTGTAATGCGTAAAGGGCGACGTATCCGAAATAGCTCTGCATCATTTGCATTCATCAGCTGGCGTTTTTCCATGTCGATGGACTTTACCCAGTCTGCATGGCTGGCGGAATGTTTATTCGCACTCTTGGCCAGCTCTAATTTGTCGATCCAGAATTGTTTGTTTTGCGCTTTGCTTTGGGAGTGCAGCCGAACCCAGGAAAACCCAATGCGGGAATAACCGGGCTCACCTATCATAATTTGCCGTGTGAACGCTTTACGAATAAGGTTAGGTACGGCTTTACTCACCAGTTCAAATCGTGTGTCTGTGTGATTGGCCAACTGCAGTATTGTTCGTTCGAAGGCTTTCTTGAGGCGATTGATTTCAGTGACACGTCGACGTAGTTCATCTTCATCCGGATGGCGTATACAGATAACACCAGGTAATCGCTGTGCCATGACGCCGGCCTGATTTTCATGGCGCAGTTCAAAGTCCAGCAAATGCAGCAACGCTTTTTCTATGGCGGCATCACCGGATAGCCGGCTAACGTCAATCATGACTTCGTCGACACCGACATCATCGAGCTCACCATAAGGGAGGGCATATAACTGTGCTTTGGTCACAGTGCCCATTTTCAGGCAATCAATGAGCAATTTAATGTGCTCAACGAGGTGCCAGTACTCCCGGCGCACGATGGCCACGGCATCAGCATCTGGGGTTCCATTGTCAGGGATTGTCATTGAAATCTGCCTCATCAATATAATAACTATATCATACCATAAATATACACTATACCACCACTCGCACCACCGTCAGAGGCCGGCCGACCCTGGGTAGCACCGAAAGCCCAAAGCCGTATCGCGTATCTCTCTTTCTTGCTCGACTTCTTTTCGCCCCCTCCTCGCGCCCCCTCGGGTTTGCCCCCGGCAGGTGGAGTCGAAGTGCGTTATGCCAGCGAAGCTGGCAGGTTTAGCAGGGGGGTTCTATTGGTATGATATAGTTAATCTTGAGTTAGTATGCTTTTCTTCGTGTTTTTTATCTTGGGTTGTATGGATATTGAACAGCCAATTGGGTATGGTAAGTGCAGGAATTGACCTTAATGCGCATGTTGAGCGCACTGAATCCAGGAGGGATTGATGTCAAAAGATAACCCGCAACCTCACTTCACCTCTGCTTTTAATCACTTACGCAACTGGGATTTATCTTCCTGCTCGGCAATCACTAGGCTGGGGGAGTTTTTACGTAGCGCTGCGTTTATTTTTGCGAAAGCAAATAACTCAATCTATGAAGGAAGATATAATGAAATACCTGAAAAAAATCATACTGGCCACCGTCGCATTAATTTATGCAAGCATGGCCAACGCCGCTATTGTGACAGTTAATTACGAGCTAGAGCTCGATTTCCGCGAATCAGATGACTATACCGATGCGTTTCTTGCTCAATATTTTGGCGATAGCGCTCTAGCAACGATTGTTTATGATGCTGATACGCCGCTTTCACGAATAGTTCCAACAAACACATATCAATATGAGGCTATACTTGAGTTTAGATTTTTTACTAGCTCTACATGGGGCAACACTTCGATAACTGATGATGAAGGCTGGATTGATATATATAGTGACGCCACTGACTATATTGTTTTCAATAGTGTGCGAGAGACAAATTCCAATATTCCCACCTCGGCACTATCTGATTTTTCTCTTTCGACTATGCAAAATTATGGTCCGAATGGGCTTAGTTCTGGCACAGCCCTCCCCATTGACTACCCGTCATCGCCTGCTCGGATTTGGAATTTTTTTACTGTTAGAGCGTCCGGTCGCACCCAAGTACGATACGAAATGGTTGGCGTGACCACATCAGTCTCAGAGGCCAACATCCCCGCACCTGGTTCAACACTGTTAATGCTGGCAGGGTTAGCCGGTATGGCCCGTTTGAGGTATATCGCAAACAGAGTGGTTTAAAGAGACACGACTCTCCATTTCCTGATTTCTCTACATATGGGCGGTTTGACAGGGGGTATTCCTGTCGACTCGCCCACTACCTTGCCCTCGTCGATATGCAGCGCGTTTAACCTAAAAGTATGCGATTTGAAACCATTTATCTCTGAATACATGGTAATCCAAGCCCGGTTATGGCCAAATACGTGCCCATGAACTGGGTAAACAAACACTTCAGCAACCTAACCGGGTATGCTGACATCATTTTTAACTCGAAAGGTGAAGAGCTGCTGTGTGGCCTTTACGCCTACCTGTATTGCTATTCGAAACAAACCCATGAGTCTGAAAACCCACTGGCTTATATGACTTGTACCAGGAACCTGGCCGAATACCTGCTTCACCCGGGTACCGAAACCTATCTGGGGAATCATCACGCTGAGCTGTACAGTTTATGCAAAACACTTGTTGCTCGCTCCGCTGAGATGTGTGCTCACTTGAATACCCTTTATTCGGACAGTTCGTTTGATTTGGTGGTCATTAGCTCTGACCCATTAGTTACTGAAGTGGGTGAGATGGTACATCAAGCGCTGTCTACGGCGCCTGAGTCATCGAAAGGGCGGATACAGCATATTGCCTACGCCTTAATCGAAGCATCATCACCACAAGCTCGTATACGCGCTATGATGGATGAAATTAGGCGAAATAATTAAACTGCCGTTGCCCCCCCCCTCTGGCTTAAACCAGGTTTGTCTCTTTCACAGTCTAAATTGATTCCTTAGCCCAAGGCCAATTAAAAAGATGAGTATTAGGGATACAACGCTCTGCACAGTAATAACCCCATAGACCCAATCTACTGAGCCGCTGAAATATAAAGCTTCTGCTTTAGTGCGTATAGAGCGTCCGATTGGGATAAAGGGCAGGCTATTGACGACCGTAAAGCCCAGCATATGCAACAGATTTGGTAATTTTCCCGACGCGATAAACGCTATAAGCGTGTAAGAGATCGCAAAATACAACCATGAAAATGCTAACCCAACCATTGGCCACACGTATGAGCGGCCATAGTCTGATAAACGGAAATACAGCATATCCATAACATTTTTTATGAAAGAGGGTTCATTAACCCAGCGTTTTGCCTGATTCTCCATAGCGTTGAACTTTAACGCTTCATGGTGATGCTTAAATTGCTCTGCGATTTCCTTAAGTCGGCCGAGTTTTGATTGGGCGGTTTTATCCGTTGCATGCCGATGCCAGCAAGTTCTCCAATTGCCTCTTTCCCGAACGAGGTTTACGTCAAGGCCATCCATATCCACATGATGTGACAGTTTGGTGCTACGTAGGTCAGGAATACAGTTAAATTTCAGGTTGTTCAGTATCAACGGGCCATCGATAGTTGCGCCTCTCAACGAAAAGTCGGTTAAGTTTCTGACAGATGATGCTTCTTCCGTACTTTCGAACGAAATGGAAGTACAAGTGATATGTTCAAATGATAAAGCTCCAACGCCATATGCTTTAACATTAAAGAATAAGCGACCATCGCCAAAGGTGGCATCATTAAACGAAACATCCCCTTCACCAAAGGTGGCATGGCTAAACGTAACATTGCCATCGCCAAAATTGGCGTGGCTAAACGAAACAGCGACATCGCCAAAAGTAACGTCATTAAACCAAACATCCCCATTGCCAAAGTTGGTGTGAATAAACGAAACAGTACCATCGCCAAAATTGGCGTGACTAAACGAAACATTGCCATCGCCAAAGGTGGCATCTCGAAACGAAACATACCCTCTGCCAAAGTCGGCAGAAAAAAATATAGCATCTCCATCGCCAAAGGTAGCACCATAAAATATAACCCCCCCCATCGCCAAATGTAGCGTAACTAAACGAGACTTCCCCATTTGGGAATAAATATTGTTCAAATGATATTTCTGGAGCGCTTTCTTCAAGATATTTCGAAAAATCCACTCTAGCAAAGCTGACATTTGCGTCCGGGTTATTATCAACCCACCGATTCCATGCATCACGACCTGCCAACCAAAGGTCGACGGCATCATCGCCTTCCAAAGTTACTCTTGGTTTGTTTGGTGTATCCATACTTAAGCTCATTAAAGGTTTTACAAAAAGCCGGGTAAGCTTGCGACTATGACAAAAATATTGATTGAATGCTTCTCTCTGACTAAAAGGCTCAGCTTTCCACTTTTATGCCATGAATTTGCTATAAAACAAAATCCTCGCAATCCTTGTATTCGCTACATTCAGCTTTCCAACGAATAGGCTTTATACTTTCTAGAGAATAGATAATTTGAGTTGGAGTCGTATCGGGAATGGGCGGTTGTTCATATTTCACGATTACCTTAGCATCAATGACGTTGATGGTGACATTGTTCTTATTCGGGTATTTCGGTACACCATTAACTCCTGAAGCGCATTGCTCAGGACTATTGGGATTCATATAAGCACAAATTTCTACTGCAGATTTTATACCTCCGAGCCCGAATTCAGCATCTTTTAACAGCCTTGACGTGCCTGATAAAAGAAACGCTTTATACCTGTCGCTCTGGTGTCTTTTGATGATTTCTGGGTTTTCAGTAAGCGCCCAGGATGACTCTAAAATCGTGAAGTCCGAAACGGCTTCAGCAGAGGTATATTTAGCGCTTTTAAATGTGTAGGTAAACGCGCAATTCTTGATATTTTTTCCAGGAACATCGACACACTTGCTCCAGGTGACACCAGTAACTATATCACTGACTTCTTGAAGAGCGGCTAGAATTGCCTCATCTTCACGATTGTCGGCTTGTGTTTCGCAGCCGCTTATAAGCAAAACGGCTGATAAAATTATCACTAGCTTCATATCAAGACATCCTTTTCAAATATTCCAGTGTATAGGCTCTGAACATAGTGCCACTTCGCTGGTGTATATTCTATAAGGATGTCATGAAATCCCGCTTATAAGACTAGAACACCGGTGAAACATCCGTTTCCTGATTAAACTGGTCAGCATATTCCTCTATAAACATTTGTATTACGCCTTCAGCTCTCTCCCTGAACAATGTCTCACTTTTTGATATAGCGTATTCATAAACGCTGTTCTTTTTGAGCTCAGTAAAGCTACATCCGGAATTAATATTTCTGTATTCACTGAGGCCATACAATGTTTTGTAGATTGGAGATGGATATAAATCTTCCTTAAATGCAATCCCGCAATAAATATCTTCCTTTTGAAACGTATAGCTAGATAGTCGAGGTGTATTGTGAGCCTGCTTCATCGTAACACCGTGCTTTTTTTCTACATTTGAAAGAGTAGCTTTAATTTGAGCTGCAGTCATAGGGGGCGATACCTGCTGAACAGTAAGCTGGATAACTTCGCCAGTATCTACGTTTAAATCTATGTTAACACTTGAGAATGTTCTAATGCCTGATTTCTCGATAAGTTTTAGAACAACCTTCGGGCCGTTTTTTAAAAAGTCGTTTAAGCTGCTAAAGTTGTTGCTAAATGAAGCAACACTATAACTACATTTAGCATACCTGTCTCTTTGCCTGAATTCTGTGATTGCATCACTAAAGGCCTCGACCATAACTTCAGACATTTTGTTTCTAAACAAAACAATGTTATCAGCTACCTGTTTATTTGAATCAATATGAGAAGCAAAAACTTTCTCCATAAGACCTCGCGATCCCAATTGCTTTGGCGTTGAGCATTCCATCTGATTATGCTCTACAAAATGGTTATCAAAATTGAAGTCATCCGGCTCTATCCCTAGTTCTCGATAGATGTTATTTCCGGGCCCCAGGTTTATGTTAAAGAAGATGGATGCGGAGACATTGGCAGAAGCCACTGCAAAAAGTACTGTCACTAATAATCGGGTATAGCCTTTGATAGTCATTTTTTCCTCTCTTAATATGTGGTTCCACTTTTAATTTAGTAAACCTATATTTGTTTCAACACTGCCACAGGCAGTGCAGTAACCTGTTTAAAGTAGCTCTCATCACTATTTATGTATGTGCTAAGTCGAGTTTTTAGCACATCATCAGTTATATCGTCATGCAGCGCTATTAACGAATTCTTGTCACGCAGCACATTGATGACCCGCTCTTTAGTGGCGCCCTGACCTAATGACAGCGCAATGTCACTGACAACGTATGCGCCAATTCGATCAATGATACCGATGGATTGCCGGCTGAATTGTTCGTTAAACCTTCGAAGTAAGTCCATTTGGTTCCCCAGATTAATATGCCAGTACAACCGAGCGGTTTGGTGTCGTTTTTGAGCGGGTTTCACCCACTGATAGCGTGACCAGTTGAGATTCGTCGACGCCAAGCTCAAGGAATAGTTTCTTTACGGCTTTAGCCCGGCCCATGGCCAGATTGTAATTGTACTGCTCTGTACCCGATTCGCTGGCATTGCCTTGAATACCAACACGGATGTCAGGGTTAGCGATTAAGTACCTGGCGTGAGGCTCTACCACCTCAGCAGCGTTAAAGGGAAGTTCTGCAGAGTCATTCTCAAACTCAACAGTATGAGACACCCGTTGAGTACTTCGGTGAGTGTCTTCATAAGGGCCAGCATTTGCCTGGTGTTGGCCAACGTTTTCGTCATTCATGGATGTACACCCACTTAGGAACAGCATCACTGCCGGCACAGCTATCTTTAAAGCAATTTTCATATTCGGTACCACAATAACTTGGATACAGGCATTCTACAGATTGTCTTTGTCTTCCCTTGCAGTAGGGGCGGGTTTTTCCGCCACTCTATGGACAACCGCACGGCTTCTTGTGGCCAATTTTAGCTCCATTTGAAAGTGCCTGACCTTGCCAAACCATCAAATGTCAGAGACTGACAATCAGAGCGCAGGTCAGTTTATTGCGCCAATCCAACTTCGCTGTAGCTTGAATCAGTATTGAAATAAATGTGTTCGAGGTGAAGCTTGATGAAACTAACGTGCCTGACTGCTGCTACCCTGGCTGTGATGACCTCACCTTCAAATGCGAGCCACGAGCAAGAAGAGCGGGTAATCAGAGTAAATCGAAGGGAGGTAGTGCTTTTAACTTCCAATGACGCTGTAACAGTCGACTACCGGCTCAATAAGCGATGGGCTATACAGATTGAAGCAACCTCTGCAGACAAGGTGTGCGAATCGGAAACAACTGAACATGACATCCGAAAGAAGATTATTGTAACGGCAACACTTCAGTTTCGTTTCTGAGCGTTCTTTCGAAGCGCTCATTTTATTTAGTCATTGCCCCGGGGCAGTCTACTCTCTCGATGACAAGACTCCCAACCTTGTGGTACGTTGCTGGCTTGAACTGGCCCCAAAGCTATGTAACCGCAATGACTTTCAAGATGAACAGTGTGGTGGCCGGCAAAACAGTATCTTCGTAGCAATATTCACAGCGCGACTACCAACCAATGCCCACACAGCCACTAGACTTACCAGAGGAAAACTGCCAGCTAGTACTCTATAGTAAATCACCGACCGCAAAGTTCAACGCTGTATTCAGGGACGGTGTTTTTCATGTAACAGGGCATTGGGCGATTAAAGAATTAAAACCAGAAGATGTTGACGTATGGGACTATGCTGGGCAAGTTAGCTAATAAAGGTTAGTTAGCTTAACGGAATATAAAAGGGATTACCTATGAACAATGTATTTTTTAGACCTTGGGTCGGAAGCCAGTATGGACAGCCTAATTCAGTTTTTAGCAACAAAATTTTAATTCTCGGTGATTCACACTATACAGATGAGTCAGAAATTGGAGAATTGGACTCTCAAAAACAATCCAGTGATTTCACAACGGGTGTGATGACAGACTATTTAGATGAGAGTATCAAAGGTAATTGGAAATCCACTTTTACTAAGTTCATGAACAGCTTCGTGCAAGGAACAGCTCATGAAGAATGCCTTCGAGAGCAACTGTGGAACTCCGTAATGTTTTATAACTACTTGCAGATCCCAGCAGGTTCAAATCCCAGACTCACTCAGCATTATAACTATAACGAAGACACTGATAGAAAGGCATTTTTAGAGGTTATTAGAGAATACGCACCGGATATAATAATCAGCTGGGGTAATAAGGTTTGGGATGCAATACCAGAAGATTTCGGCTCCGGATGTTATATCGCTAATGACGTTCATAGCGACTGCTTTTACACGTACCCATTTGAAGGGCGTGAAGTGAAGGTACTTGGAATCAACCACCCTTCAAGCGCCTATGAATCTTCTCGTTGGTCAAATGTGTTTAATGAAACTCAGGTGAACACTTAATTGCATTATTGTTGCTCATACTCGAACTTACACTATTTATGGCAAGTCTTGGCCACGTCGGCCAGGCAGGGATGAACAAATACCAGCACGTCCTCTTTTTTGGACAAAGAACAGGCGTTCAACGCCATATCCAAGCGCCGCCGAGGCGGTCACTAGAATTAATCGTTATGAACTTTTACTCTCGATAGCGAGCACTCGTTTCTCTAGCTTTTTTATTTCTTCGAAGTTTAATCTCATTTGCTCTATATCTGGATTATCTTCGTTTTCTTCAGGGCTATAAAAATCGACTTCGCCACCTTTTTCAACAAACTCTATTAGATTTTTAACCGATTTCTCAAGAACCTTGAACTTTTCACCATCACCATTTTGATTAACGTTAAGATTTACTGAGATTTCTTTTGTAATAGATTCAAGTCCTTCCCTTTTTTCCTTATCAGCTTCCTTTGCCAATTCAGCCTCTAATTTCTGATTTCCAAGTTTAAGCGCTTTGATCTCTTCAGATTTCTTTCTAATAGTTAGCACTCTGTCAGCTACCTTAAGTGCCGAAAGTATGATTCGGCTAGTTGTTGCGGCAATCGCTGCTAGCACTGCAAGCTCAATTATAATGGAACCTTTCTGAGCGCCAACAATTTTAACATCTTCAGGCGCACCATCATGCGCCATAGCAATTCCCCGGCCTATTTCCCACCAAGTAGTACTTAACTTCTTTAGGTCTGTGAGATTATTGAGTGAAACATCATTCTGAAAATGAACACGCATAATAACTTGTTCACCTTCATCAGAATCTTCGTCGTCATCATCGACTAAAGTGATAAGGTTGGCTCTTAATTGATCAGACTTCTGAATTGCTTGACTGAGCTTGTCGTGTATAGATTTTACTTCAGTTGTTGCAGTAGCGATATCTAACGAGTTCCTAAAAAGCAAATTTTCTAAATTCGTAACGCCCTCGGAGCCTATGTATTGTGATATTTCGAGCCTCGATAGCATTTTTTCCTGCTCATTCGTAAGATCTGAAACCGAAATATCCTCAATAGTATTAATAACAGCCTCTTTTTGGGCTTCGAAAGGCTGCATTGGTTGGTTATGATGAGCATTTACATTCTGCTGCATAGCTTTGTGAAGTTGCTGGTATTTTTGGGATACTTGCAGCTCTTTTATATTTTCATCTATCCAAAATGAAAGATTTAACAGCTCTTTAATTTGCACAATTTATCCTTTAACTTATAACATTGAAATGATACGGTCCTTTTGAGTCACAAATAAAACAACTCATTATTGAAATATTACAGCTTTACGCCAACAAGTCATACACTTATGCGTTCACAAAGCACGTAAGAAAAATATAAAGGGAATGCATGCAATATGTGTCGGCTCGAAGGACTACACAACGTATTGAGCAGCCCAAAAGCGTCAGAGACAGCTTGAGACAAATGTCTGCACTTTGTCGAAGTGACGTTACTGTAATGGCTTAATATGTGGATTATGATGTAACCCTAGCAAAAAAGCCTTGAATACCTAAAGCTGAACAGCCAACAACAAGAGAAGTAAATATCACAACATCACCACCTGTACTATCTGGTGAAGCAAATGGAACATAATATTGTATTACGTTCGATGCAAAGCCATACCCAACAGCCCCACCCAAAATAATACCAACTCCTAAGATCGTCATCGGCTTTCCTTTATGCGTTAAATGATATAGATCCAACAATAATCGCACCGCAGATGACGTGATGCCAGCACCTATCCCACAAATGATAAAACGCATTGTTCTGTCCCAAAAATTGTCGCCTTGATAGAACCAAGAATCCAAATTGAATCCAAGAAACGAAACAATCAGACCAAAGCCAATGACAAATATAAATTTTTTCATTGTACTTTCCTTTCGAGTAATTGAGTTTTGCAGCTAAAATGATGGCTAGTCCACCTAAATTACACTGCGCTCTGTTCAAGAGACAAACTTAACCGTTCAACACACTTCTCTTGCCTGAGCTTTATTGCGAGTTCTAGTGCTGTATGCTCCCAATAATTCTTCAACTCTCGATCTGCTCCGTTTGATAGAAGCCAGTAAATAATATCCGGAGAGTCCTTTCTTACGGCAACATGTAGTGGTCTATCTTGAATTTCGTCTTCTGAGTTAATAAGAACATGTAACTCAGAGGGTGATAACTCTTTTTTAATTGCTGATAAAGTTTCAACATCTGAATTCTCAACAGCATGAAAAAAATTGGCAACAGTCACGTCTGAATAATTTTGGCTAGGCACTTTCAATCCAGAACGTTCAAACTTAGCGGCATTGTCTGCAGATTTACATAAGCTCAAAGCAGCATCAAACGCCTCAATCCCGCCGTCGACTATAGCTTTATCGTGTTTTTCCCCTTTAGCCCTTTCACCCGTATACTTCGTTACTCCTTTTAATCCGCTTTGTGCTATTACCTGAGACATAAATCTGAGCGCCTTGAACAGCATAGACACAGAAAAAAGAAAAGTAACTATACCTATGATAATTCCAGCGGTTGAATTAATAACTTTCCCTACCAGTCCACCCAACAACATGGCCAAAGCCAGAGAAATCAAGGTTGCATTGATTAATCTTCTAAACGATTGACTGTAGAGGTAAAAAAATAAAACGACTATGGCTATTACAATATGCATTTGTTTCTTCTTGAACCTACAATTATTTAATATCTTTTCTCAAATAATAGTATATTTCAAAAACCATTGAGTTTATCGGCAAACGCTTTCGCTGCTTCGTCCCGTGCCTCTACGGTACGTTTCTTTGCGTGCAACGCCTTGCATGCAGCCCACCCCATTTTAAACGCATACTCATAGACATCCAGAATGTGCTTCCAGGAATGAGGGCGAAATCGAAGCTTGGCTCTTAATTTTTCGGAACGTGCTTCAAAGTCCAGCCCAGATTCGATATCGAGCGTGCTTACTTCCTGTTTTGATGGCTCTAAGTCTTCATTGGGATCTAAAAGGTATTCAAACAATAGCTCGTAGTTATCTTCTGCCAAGCCGGTCCTTTGAGCCATTGCTTTCAGTTTGCTCAGGGTTTCCTTGCGGATGGTTAATGTCGTCGTATTGTTCTTCGCATTGTATTTATACTTTCGCCACCGGCCACTTAACCGTCGATGTGCATCCGGAGTCAGTACGGATCTAAGCGCTTTGAGGGCCAGTTTGGGCGAGTCTTTACTGTACTCAACATTTCTTTCCTCTGGAGAAGTAAAGTCCTCGACGCGAAGTCCTTTTTCAACCAACCCACTGGCAACGAACTGCTGCCAACATTCATCCGGTTGCTGATCATTTTGTGTTGCCATTCGCAATTACCTTAAAGGGCTCTCATTAATAAAGAGGGCTATCGTACCTCAGCTAAGAATAAAGAGATAACTTTTTGTTACCTGTAACGCTTAATTATATAAAAGATAGGAAGGCAGCTACAGGCAAAGCCTAAAATTGTTACAGGTAACAAATATAATTGACCAACTCACTCCCCTGCTCTATTATTCTAGATAACTGTAATTATCTAGAATAATAAAATACGGGGTCTATGTATGACCAGGCTGACGAATTTATCTATACGAGATAGCGTGACCAAAAAGATGGTCCTAGATAACCTGAATGAATTTCGTCGGGATGTGCTCGATGATATGGCCGACAATACCAAAAAGGCCTACCTTTCAGATTTCGAGCAATATTTGTCATTCTGTGACATCCATCAATGCCCGGCCATGTCCGATGACTGGAAAGTCACCAAGGACTCCATCAAAGCGTATTTTTTAACGTTAATGGACTCGGAGATTAAAAATGCCTCAATTAAGCGGAAGTTGAGCGCGATAAAATTCTTCATCGGCATTGCGGAATTACCTGACCCCTTTAAGCACTCAAAGTTACTCCGTGACTTTGTGGCCAACAAGCTTAAAAAGAAGCCGGCAGCGCAAGACCAGGCAGAGCCAATTACGGCAGAAGTGCTAAAAGAACTGAATGATACTTTCAATCCAAACTCATTGTTAGATATTCGCAACAAGCTGCTCGTTAACCTGGCTTTTGACACCTTGTTTCGAGCATCGAACCTTACCGGAATACAGCTTCACCATATTCATCGCGCCTCAAATTCTGTATTTGCGCCTTATTCGAAAACAGATCAGGAAGGCCATGGTATCTATGGCTATATCTCACCACGAACGTTAGCACTGCTGGATATGTGGCTAAATGCTACCGGCATCACTGAAGGCATGGTATTCAGGAATCTATCACCCAAACATACGCTGCAGGATAGTAGTATGGGCTACCAGGCGATGTATAAAACGTTCAAGACCTTTGGGGCCCGGCTCAATAATGGCCAAGAGTTTAGTTGCCACTCAACGAGAGTGGGAGCAACAGTCAGCATGACCGAGAAAAACAGACCTCTTATACAAATTATCCAGGCTGGAAACTGGAAATCTGAAAGAATGGCTGTACGTTACGGCGAACGCTCAAACGTTGCGAAAGGCGGTATGGCGGGAATCCTTTAACACCTGAATCATGCCTGTTAATGGATTATAGTAAATGGGCCACTTATCGGCCTTTCATTGCTACACAAGCTAACCAGAAAGGCATTTAACAAAAACAACTTATTGATAGTGTCAGCCCTTATATTTGATACCGTTACTATCATACCAGTTACCACGCCGTGTAATCGGCATAAATCAGGCACACTAACCGCGCCAGATTCGCCTTCTTTTAAAATATTAATTATTTGGCTCTCGCTAAAACGTGTTTTTTTCATCTTGGTTCTCCATTAGGTTTACTGTAAATGGAAAACTCTATTAAGGCTATTCTGATTTTAGGGGAGGGTTACAATTCCTTTAGCATCCCCTTCTTGTGAGCACTTACCGCTAGAGTAAAAAAAGACAAAAAACAAAAAATACAAACACTTGCTATGGCAATTTGAAACTGGATTTCTGATAATGAGTTTATCGAATAGAAAACCCCAAAGATACCAACGAACTGTGAAATCAATAAAATATAAAGCGCAGCCTTATATTCGTGATAGACCTTGGAACACATTGACGTATTTGTTGCTTGAACTACAATTTCCTTCTGATTGATCTTAAAAACTGCGCATAATGCTCCCACCGTCTCAGCCGAAGTTATGCCAGTTTTTTCTACTCGCTGAATGGTCCTGAGACTTAAGCCACAGATCTTAGCAAGATGTTGTTGAGTCCAGTTATTTTTAATTCTTTGGTTTTTTAATACTTCTATATTCACATTCATTTCCATACCTCGTCCTCCACTTTTTAGACATTATGATAATACTCTAAAAAAACATGTTTTATCTACGACATTTATACGATGTCACATGACTTTAATGCGATCTTTGAACTTTTGTGTTTAGCATGTATTACTGCATCGGCTTAGTTTTCAATTCTTGATATAGTTAGAGCTTCGGGTTTTGTTTTCGCACAAACGTTTCGAATATTTCCATTAGCATGCTCACTGTTTAATTCTTTTATTTTTAATAACCTCATCATACCTCTCCCGCTGCACTCTGTTATCCAGATAAGAACCTAGATTAGATTACTGCTGCAGGAAATCATATTGTCCACTTCCCCGTTAATGACACAGTTCTAAACTAGAGTTTTCCAATTTCTGTCGGTAAGCTGCCGGAGGCAGGTTACCCAGACTTTCATGGGTTCTTTCTTCGTTATAATCCAGTCGCCAGAACCAGGCCATTTCTCTTACCTGATTGAGATTCTCAAACAAGTAGGCATCCAGAAACTCTCTGCGAAATGAACCGTTAAAGCGTTCAACAAAACCATTTTGTTGTGGCTTACCTGGCTGGATATATATCAGTTCAATATTATTGGTTTCACACCAATCTGTCAGCGTCGCCGAAATTAGCTCCGGGCCATTATCCATGCGCAGCTGAGTTGGTAATCCACGCTCAGCTTTAAGTTGTTCTAAGACGCGCACGACACGGCCCGCAGGTAATGAGGTGTCAACTTCAATGGCTAAGCATTCGCGCGTGCCTTCATCCACTACATTTAGTGTTCTGAATCGTTTACCGCAGTATAAAGTGTCATGCATAAAGTCCAACGCCCATTGGTGGTTCGCCTGCTCCATGACTTCCAGCGGCTGTGCTATTCGTTTAGGAAGCACCCGTTTAGTTCTGCGCTTTAAGTTCAACCCCATCTGACAATACACGCGATAAACACGTTTATGATTAAACGGAAAGCCTTTGAACCGCATTCGGCCAAAACACTTCCAGAAGCCTGCTCGTGGCGACTTCTCTAGTACCGCATTGATTGCATCAATGACAGCAGCATTTACTTTGCGCCAGTCTCGCTCGGGACGATAGAAGGTCGAACGGCCTATACCAACATACAGGCAGGCCTTCACGATACTTAGCCCCGCATCAACCAGTATGCTGACGCACTCTCGTTTCTCTGATGTCACCAACCCTTTTTTGCGACAAGCTCCTTAATCGCGTTATTTTCCAGGCTGACATCTGCAAACATTTTCTTAAGCTTTGCATTTTCCTCTTCAAGCTCTTTCAATCGCTTGACGTCGGACGCTTCCATACCACCGTATTTAGACTTCCAGTTGTAATAAGTGGCACTGCTAATACCGTGTTGGCGGCACACTTCCTCAACTTTCCTACCCGCATCAACTTCTTTCAATACTGCGATGATCTGAGATTCTGTATAGCGTGATTTTTTCATAGTCGTCACCTGCGTTAATCATTGCAGAAAACTCTAATTATGTCTGTCTCAGTTTAGGGGAAGTGGACAATATGATAATTATGTAGATCGTATTTAAACAGTGTTATTTATTTAGCTTCATCGAAATCATTTTTTCTGTCAAATCCCACAATGAAGTTTTTAGGTTTTTATCATATGTCGCATCACATGATTTTTTTAATTTACTTTTAGAATAATACAGCCCACTCCCACCTTTAGTTAAGTTTTGAAAAATCAAATTACAAATATAATTTGCTCCTTTATCTACAGAGCTGCAAGTTAGCTTGCTGGCTAGTCTAACAAAAAACTGGAGCTCATCATAAATACCTGTACGAACTCCCCCTGGGCTTATCGAATTAACTTTAATATTAGTATCAATAAGCCTATCAGCCAATTCATGGTTAAAGAGCACATTTGCTAACTTAGAACGATTATAAGCCAGCATCCAATGATAATCCTTTGAGTTGTCAAAGTCGGTAAAGTCAAAAGTTCTAAGTTTGTGACAATCAGAAGTTACATTAACTATAAGACCATTTTTACTGGTCTTAATATTTTCTAGTAAAGATGTAGTTAACAAAACGTGGCTAAAGTAATTTACCGCCAGAGTTTTTTCTATACGGTCATCACTCAATTGATGTTTTGGAGACACTATTCCAGCGTTATTCACAAGTATATCAACTGTTGGCATTTTTTTGGAGATATCTTTGGACAACTGTTCTACTTGTTTGAGCGAAGAAAAATCGCATTTTATAAAATCAACGTTTTCATTATCACTAGAATTTTTTATATCGGTTACAGCATTATCACCTGCGAGGGGATCACTACCAACAATAATTATTTTGGTCGAGTAGGCAGCCAGTTTTAGAGAAACATTCTTACCTATACCTCTAGTTCCGCCAGTTATAACTATATTGTTTCCATTCACATTACTATCCTCCATCATTATTGTGTCCTCAAAATTCGGACATTACTAAACATGCTGCCACAATACGTGATAAAGATTGCTGTTAAAGATATGTTTACGGCACTTGTTGTTAACAACCAATATAGACCATCATTTCCCATAAAATGAATTTTCATGCCCAATGCGGCGTTTACGAATGGAACAAAGGCTAACACACCAGAAACATTATCGATGGGTAGTTGAGCGATAGTATTTGAAGCAATTACAATGATTAGCAATGGAAATGTTAGCGCTTTCCCTTCTTTTCCGGATTTTACAAAAGCACCGATCGCCATTAAGGTTGTGCAAATCAATACGAAAAGTGGTATCGCATATATAAACAATATAGAAATATCCCACAAACTTATAGAATTCAAAAAAATGAAGAATTCGAGTACTTGCGAATGCATATTTTCATTAGATGTCACTTTACTACTACTCGCTAATAAACTTGTTAATAAACCGAAGCCGGACATTCCGACCAGGCCAGCGAAAATACTAACGAAACCAGTTGAACAAATAAAAATTAGTTTCCCAAAAACGATGTCTGACGGTTTCTGTGGAACCATTAGCATAGTTTCTAGTGAACCAGTTTGGCGCTCAACAACTGTGACGTCAAAACAGTAAGAGGATGCACCTAAAAAGCAAAAAATCATCATAAAAATTAAAACACCAGTCGAAAACGGAATTCCAAACTGTTTTCTAATGTCGCGTTCATCAGTAATTTTTAGCTTCTCCATTTTTACGTTTAATGGGCTCAGCAATGTCAACTTGGTCGGCATATCTAAATCGTACTTTTGTAACGCCGCTTCCACAATTTCTCTCTCATAATTGGTAAACACTTGTCTCAATAATTCCGTCTCTGAATTACCTATGCTTCTATTATAAAAAACTTTTAAACTTTTCGAGTGGATATCATCACCATCACCATCACCATCACCAACGATAATACCTATATTAAGCTGACCATCACGAACGCTATTCTTTATAGCTAAGGCATCCTTAAAGGCTATGGTAGACCCAACCTTTTTGAATTTTGTGTCCTTCATGATTTGGCCCAAACTTTCTAGATCTTTATGCTGCTGAATGCCAATTTTGAATGACTTGCTTTCTTGTTTAGACGGGGCAGCTTGCAAGCCTACAAACGTCCCGATAAAGGTCATCATAGGCATCAAGAATAAAGGGACAAATAATATTGCAATCATTCCTCTCTTATCTCTCAATGCCAACAATAACTCTTTTTTGAATACAGCTTTGATTATTTTATTCATTGTAATCTTTTACATACATAAGTTAGTGAATGCGTCATCCAATTGGTCCGATTTGCCCGTAGCTTTCATCTGTTCGGTTGTCCCTTGAAATTTTACAAGTCCATCGTGTAAAAGTACTACTTTGGTGCATAACTTCTCAACTTCTGACATATTGTGCGTTGATACCAGAACAAGTTTCCCATCTTCTTGACAGTTGTTAATGAAGTTAATAACGTTTCTAGCAGAAGGAACATCCATTCCTGTTGTCGGTTCATCCAAGATAAGTATATTTGGGTCATGTATTAATGCTCTAGCAAATGCGACTCTCTGTTTCATTCCTTGAGAAAATCTTTTAATTTGTACATCGAGGAAATTTTGAATACTAAGTTTTTCGCTTATTTTGGTAATTCTACAATTAAATGAGTCTTCATCGATTTCATATAGAGTTCCATAAAACTCTAAGATTTCTCTCGCTGTCATATTGGCATAAAGTCCTTTTGTGCCAGATAGAAGGCCAAAATTCTTTTTCATTTGCGACGTTGAATCAATTGCATTGCCGTTGAGTTTTATGATTCCTTTGCTCTTTGATAGGACAGAGCAAAGAATCCTAAGTAACGTTGTTTTTCCCGCGCCGTTGGCCCCAAGGATGCCTACAATTTCTCGAGAACTGCAACTGAAACTTATGTCTCTGAGAGCATGGAAATTATCCCCGTCGATACGACAATCATTTTTTCGACTGTTCTTTGAGTTCTTAAATGTTTTGCCAACTCCTATAACATCTAACATTTGCTTAGCCTCTCAATTCTGACCTTCGCGTTATTGGCTAAAATAGTATCTTCTGATAAGCTGATGTGTTGCAATATTGACGCTTCTTTTTCAGGAAACACTTTGCATAAGGAGGCCATTGTCTGAACCCTTACTCTCGATGTTTGTTTATTACTGTTAAGTATTTCGAACAATACATCTAACGTGTTTTCATCTCCAACTTCTGCGGCTACATCTATAATTAGAGGCCCAGAGGCTCTGTTCGCTAAACCAATTATAGAACTATTATTTATATCAAAAAAATATTGGTTCGTTTTAAATATAGTTGTTTGGAAATCTGTCATCAGGTTCAGCGACATTGAAAAGGATTCAGGGGGTAATTGCGAATGAATATCAAATGATTTTCTGTAAAAAATAATTTCGTCCTTAGCTAAACTATCTCGACCCTTAAATTTAATATCTACTTTTTCACCTGGGTATCCAATCACATTTGTATGATCATATTCATAAAAGTCAGAATCATATCCAGGACCATAATGACCAATTGTCAAAAAATCAAAATTATGGTCATGAGCTCTGTTGTAAAAAAAACTTTCGGGACCATTTGATTTTACAATAGCGTCATCTAAAGATGGCCAAAAATTTGCTCTTACAAAAAAATTCTTCCCATTAGCAATCATTAAAACTTGAGGAGAATACTTATTATTTTCTTGCAGCGATGTACAGTCTTTTAGCTCGCGAGTAATTTGATCTGCGATAAACGTCCGATTGTTACTCAACGCTTTGAGCATGTCTGCTGACTCAATGATGCTGTCCGGATCTGCTAAATCAACGTGCTGTTCAACATACTCAACGTAATCTTCTACCGTTATGCTTCTCTTAACTGAGGACCTTAATTTAATTGGCATTTTGCTTTTCCTGACTAATAGTATTGAGGGCCAATGCTGAAGCATTACGGATATGTATATGAGGGTCTGTCAATCCGTCTTTTAGCCGTTGAATTCCTTTTTCAGGGCTCAACTTATAAAGACATTCCATTAAAGACCATCTTATATGGTGATGAGAATGCTCCTTTGAAGCCTTTTCCACTGTTTCAATTGATTCTTCAGCTTCCACATTGATCAAGTGCCTCGTTAATAGCTCTATTCTAGAGGCTTGCTCGTCTGTTCCTACCAACATATCAAGTTTTAAGGTTTCAAGACAATACACGGGAGAAAACGAGAAATCATTTTTACCAGCAACTTCGAGATAAACGATTTTTCCCGTATAAGTCACGGCTGGTATGCCTTCGCCAGATTTAAGGTAAATAGAGTCTCCATTTTGAAGCTGTCTTTCGCGCACAAACTTTAATTTTTCATTCGGCGAAGGCGGATTATTTTCATCCCATTCAGGAACAACAAACTCAATGTGATTAGAACCATAGGGAATTAGCGCAAAACCCATATAAAAATGTTTTGGTGTAACTGTAAGTTTGCTTTGAAACTCTCCAGGATTTTGGCTTTTGTGCCATTCGATATAGCTTACTTCTTCTGGAGTTCTCGTTCCAATTCCAACATTTATGACAAAGTCTTTAGTTTCGAGTACTTGCCATCCTTTAGTTCTTGTTTCTGATGAAAAATTTCTCAGCTGATAATCAGGAAAGTTTTTGAGATTATTCAACTCTACATCTATAACATGTTGAAGGAACCCAGATTTCAACATATTTTCGAAGAGAGGCACGTATTCTGAAAATTTAAAATCTTTATCGCATTCCAACTTTGCGCGAATCGGTGCCATAGATGGATGTGCTTTTATTTTTTCGAGCGTTTCTTGTTGAGTAGAAATCATCCGCTCGATATATTGATTCTTTGTCATTGGCATGCATTTTCTCCTAGCCATAAAAGCACACCCTAAAAACTTATCTTAGGATGTGCATAGCACTTCCTCTTAGTTTATTTCTTCAACTTCCACTACTGGACCTTCATGCACAGCAACGGCAACGCCTACACCAACACCGATACCTATGGCAACACCGATTCCAACAGCAATTGCTACAGCAAGAGTTTCTTCTTGATATTGACTTCCGACAAATGCTACTGGGTATTCCAAAGAAGGGAATGTTTGCATTTTTTTCTCTCTAGTTTCTATTGTTTTTAAATATGCGCTAAGCATCTACCGTTTATGGCAAAATACCTGTCATATTTAATCAGCAGGGCATGTTTGAAATTTGAGATAAGATGAAATAACGGGTCTACATTTGAACATATCTGAAGAGCGATAAATCCTTTTATCTTAATTTGCAAAGTCAACTACTCCCTGCCGACTTAAATACTATTAACACCACTTTTTCTTTCGTGTCAACTTTATTTTTTCGACTGCTAAGTTTAATTTTTACGCCGCTAGCTCATTAAAATTAATAAAATGTATTTTTTATTCTGCGTTTTTTATCGGTTGTATTTCGTAAAAAAATGATTTATGTTTATTTGATAGCGTCTTTTAACTGCAATATTACAGGGATTGTAAATGCGAACATTATTACTCGTTGAATTCTTATCGACACCAAAAAACGGCTTGCCAAGACTCCATTCTGGGAAAAATTTCATCGCACCCATTTTGATTATTATATTATGTAATGTGGTTATGTTAGCGTTTGTGTTTGGCAATATAGACCACGATTGGTACATAGATAATTTAATCGAAGTCAAAACAATTAACGCGTCTAATGCTGAAAAACAGCAAATTACTGAAATATATTCAATGCTTTCTCCAACCCAACTTGGAATTACAAGCATGATAACCGCCGCCTTTTTATTGCCGGCTGCGTTCTGCTTGATAAGTTTATATTTTTATATGGCCTCTAAGATGTTACATGCACATCATGAGTTTCGACAGTGGTTGACCTTAGTGGCATGGAGTTATATCCCATCTTTATTGGGAGTTTTCTCTTCCATAGTTATGGTTTTAATATCTGACTACGGACGGTATTTACCGGACACTGCCAATCCTTTATCACTGAACTCGCTATTTTTTAATCTACCCTTAGATTCGAAGTTAAGCTCGTTTTTTAACACCGTTGACTTAACTCTATTATGGACCATTACACTTATGGTAATAGGTTTCAGCAGTTGGGTTAACATCGACCGATTAAAGTCAGTGGTTATTGTGTGCTTGCCATTCGCCATATTTTTTATTTCACAATATTTGCTGTCTTAGAAAGGCATGAAAAAAATATTGGTAATAGCCGTTATCGTTGCTGCATTGTTAGTCCCGATCATACAAAAGAAATTTGCTATTCAGCAATCGACGGATGTGGACTCTGCAACGTTAAGCCGACAGACCATTAAGAGCTCAATTATTGCTTCGGGAAACTTTGTCTACGAAAAAGAAGTTAACCTAACATCTGAACTTATAGGTGTGGTGAAGCGCCTGCACGTGCAAGAAGGCCAAAATGTAATCGAAGAACAATTGCTGATAGAGATAGATGATCGGGCATATAAATCAATTGTTGAAGAGAATATATCATCAGTTAAGCAGTATGAAATCTTAATAGAGAAACAAAAAATTATATTAGCAAATCTAAATGGCCAATGGCTGAGAAAAAAAGAGATGCTTTATCAAAATGTAGTTAGTGAGGAGCAATACGAAGAGATTTATTATAAGCTCAAAGTGGCTGAAATCGACTTAAATGAAAGTAAAGAGCAGATTAAACAGGCCAAAGCAAGGTTGAAATTTTCCCAAGAACAGCTGTCAAAGACCAAAATCCGATCACCTATAAGCGGAAAAATCACAAATCTTACAATCAAAGAAGGTGAGACAGCTATTTCGGGAACGACTAACATAGCAGGATCCTCATTGATGGTCATTTCAGACACATCTACACTAATCGCTGAAATTAAAGCCGATGAAGCCGACTTTTCAAAAATTAGGCTAGGCCAGGGTGTCGACATAGTTTCTGTCGCATACCCTGATTCAGTTATTGAAGGCACTGTAAAATTCATTTCTAACACTGCTAAGTTATATGGCCGTAGGCAAAACATTAGTTTCAAGGTGAACATACAGTTTGCCGCACCCGAAGCGGTCACTCTGAGGTCGGGTATGAGCTGTAGAGTCGAAATTTACTCACAAATGGAAAATTCGGTTTTAGCGGTACCAATTAATGCTGTTCAAATATCTGAAAACCTTGGAACTGGCGAGAATGTGGAAAGATTTGTTTATGTCATAAAAAATAAAGTCGCAGAACGTGTTGTCATCAAGACTGGTATAGCAGATGACAAGTTTCAACATGTTACTAGTGGGCTAGAAGAGAACTCTGTAATAGTGATCGGACCTAATAGCGTTTTTAAACAATTTAAAGGTAAGGAACAAATTGATGTTAATATCTTAGAGATAGAGTTATGACTCAATTATCTCATCCTATTATTAATTTAGATACCATATCGAAAAGTTATAGTATGGGTCAGCAGGACGTTTTAGCGTTAAAAGATATCAGTCTGAAAATTTACAAAGCTGATTTTGTTGCCATAACTGGATCCTCGGGATCTGGCAAAACAACCTTGATGAATATTTTGGGATGTTTAGATGCCGCCTGGTCAGGTGACTATTACTTGAGTGGTGAAAATGTTTCTCTAAAAACCGAGAATGAATTAGCGCTCGTCCGCAATAAAAAAATTGGCTTTATTTTCCAAAACTTTAATTTGCTAACTAAGCTCAACGCTCTTCAAAATACAATGCAGCCCCTTCTGTACCGTGGTGTGGGGTTAAGAGAAAGAAAAATTGCTGCGACAAATGCATTAACTCACGTAGGTTTAAAGGATAGGCTTCTGCATTTACCGAGCGAACTCTCTGGTGGTCAGCGGCAAAGGATAGCTATTGCGCGAGCTATTATCACCTCACCATCCATTCTGTTAGCCGATGAGCCAACAGGGAATTTGGATACCAAAACTACTCACGAAATAATGAAAATTTTTCAAGAGCTAAATAAGCTAGGTCACACAATTATAGTTGTTACACATGAAGAAGAGATAGCTGAACTTTGCAAAAGAAGGATTGTATTGAGTGACGGTGTGATTATCAGTGACGTCACAAAAACATCAGCAAGTGAAGTCCATGCTTAGACTAAAAGAAATACTAATGGCAGCATTTATTTCTGTTTGGTCACACGGCTTGAAGAGTTTTCTTACAATGTTAGGCATAATTATAGGGGTTGCATCTACAATTGCTATAATCTCAGTAATCGAGGGATTTGGTAATAGCATATATGAGCAATTTGAGGGTTTTGGTTCTAACTCTTTAACTTTAAGATCATACACATCACCAAGTGACCAGTTGCAAGGAAAATTCGCAAAAATTACTGCCCAAGATGTTGATGAAATCAAAGGGAAGGTTAAAGGTGTAGAGTTCATAACGCCAACTCTGATATCTAGAAGTGGCGAAAGCGCAATTTCATTTAAAAACTTACAAACATTTGGACAAGTCTATGGAACCACATATACGTATAAAGACATACAAAATATTGAGTTGAAAAGTGGTCGGTTTCTATCTTATAACGACAATAACACTAGGAGAAAGGTTGCGTTTATAGGTGATGAATTAAGGTTAAAACTTAATTTACCTGAAATTCCAGACGGAGAATTTATAAAATACAGAGATGAATGGTTCAAAGTTATTGGCGTTGCCAAACCCAAAGGGACATTTTTTGGTATTGAACAAGACAATTATCTAATCATACCCTACGAGACCATGAAAGGCCTGAATGGTCAAGGCTGGATTCCTGATATTTTCTTGCAATTAGAGCTAAAAGACATCAATGATCTCGACTCAGTTAAACTGGCGTTGCAGACTATACTCAGGAAACAGCACAACATTGTTGACGAGCAGGACGATTTTAAAATTGAAACATCCGAGCAACTAACTTCAGGAATTTCTAATATTTTAAGTATTTTAACGGTTGTGTTAGGGGGCATCGTTGCTATTTCATTGCTGGTAGGTGGAGTTGGTATTATGAACATAATGCTCCTATCTGTCACTGAAAGGACTCGAGAAATTGGTATATGTAAGGCGATTGGCGCTAGAAGGTCCGATATTCTACTACAGTTTCTTATGGAAGCCATCATTATTTCAGGTGCCGGAGGATTTATAGGAATTTGTCTCGGTTATTTTATAAGTGCTACAACTTCGTTGTTTATCCCTGGCTTTCCACCTTCCGAAGTTCCTTTATGGTCTGTAATGCTTGCATCGGGGTTCTCGATAACTATAGGGATTTTTTTCGGGATTGTTCCTGCCTTCAAAGCAGCTAATTTGAATCCAATAGACGCATTAAAATATGAATGAATATTGCTGTACCTATAAATCAAAACTGGAGGTAAATGGCAAAATTCATATGCATAATAAAATTTAACTGAAATGAAAAACGTAGGAACAGAGAAAACAAAAGTTTATTATTAAGATCTCTACCATTTTTCCGTAAAACCAAACATAAATGTTGGCCCAAAAACATTCAAGAATTTCGAAATGATATCGTAAATATTAAATGAATTAAAGCTACAAAAAAAGATAGTTGCCAATACTTACGCTATTGTATTGCTGGTTTGCTTGGGTATACATTTAGAATTAAATTTAATATTCTATTTTGATTCAGAGTTGTTCGAAAGCCTTGGTTTGACTCGGATGTTAAACCTACATACGGTCGTTTTTGTCTGTGTGACCACAACAAGTTTTTGTTTATTTCTGAGATATGAGCTTCTAAACCTGATGAAGATGCGAATAGCAGCTCTGAAAGCTAGATGCACAGCTATTGCTATCGCAATTGCTTTTTGCCAGAATTTTTCTTTAATCATGTTTAATTCCTTCAACGATTTCACTGATGGCCGTTTTACATGCCATAAAGCCAGCAATGAAGTTACCTGCACCTGAGCGTACTGTTTTAATAGGGTTTTGCCCTGAGACAACAAAGAAAAAAACAACCAACGGAAGTAGCGCAAAAAGCATCGACGCACTCTCGCTGAACAAAATGTAGAACAGCGCTGGAAGCATCAATACTCCAGTCATAAAAACCCAAACTTCCGCTTTCCTAGCTTCTCTGGCCCTATACGCTTTGTCCGCTTTAAGCCTGTCAAAATCGTTTATAAAAGGCATCATTTATTCCTTCTTAGATATATCTTTCTCAGACCGTACCAGCGAAACGATGAAACCTATAAGAGCCATTGCCACTAATAAAACGGCGTATGCAATATCACTCCAAGAGCGGTATCAATAGCATTCATATTTAATTCCCTTCATGCTTACTACTATTTTTATCTAAGGAATATGATATGAACCCAGAGACAAAGATAATTGCTCCCATCACTAACAGACAATTAGATATAATCATTCCATAACCAGATGTTTCAATTTCCTTAATCACAGCTATGTGCAAAAATAAACTCGCGATGAACGCAGGCGTAGCTAGCACAAGCCGTTTGCTTAAGATCGATTTTAAACTATCCATTCGTTATTCCCCTACTATCTATCGTCCACAGATTTACCGGCTACGGTTTTACTTGGATTATCCCAACTTGTGCCGGGTTCTTTTGCTTTAGATTTTTTCCAAGGCCTGATGGCGCTATAAGCAAATGCAATTCCCATGACCAAAATAAACCAATCCCTATTATCATAAAAAGCTATAAACAAGTAGATGCTCGCTATGGCACATACGATTCGTATTACAGCTTTCAAACGCATATTTTCAGCCACATCGTTACTCTTTAGTTGGTTGTCTGGAAGAACTCTGGAAAGCCACTCGGATTGGTCAGTAGAGCGGTTTTCCAGAATTCTTCCTTATCGTTAATAAACACACCGTACTGGTGCTGTTTCTCTGGATAATTCCAGAGTCTCATATCTGACGAATCGCGCTACAAATGCGGTCACAGAGCATTTTCCAGAGAAAGATTAACTACAGTCTAACGTTCCAGAACGCGATCTACAGAGTATACCTTGTTTCCTACTTCTCGGATTTAGAGATAAATTTCAATTCAGCACCGTTATTATTGACTGCTAATTTATCCATCAATTGAGCTGTCGCCGTAAAATCTGGATGATCTTGCCCCGACTCCTTTTCCACTTGCCAGCGTTTTGCCATAAGTGATCGATTTATCAACTCTAATTCTTCAAAACTCAACTTCATATTCGTTTTTCCTATCGCGTTAATTCTTCGAAAAAGGCGTCCCTTAGAGAGATTTCATCAGCGCTCATTTCGTCTATCAGTGAATGAATTTTAGAAACGTGTCCGGCAAAAGATTCGTCGTCCGATGGACGTACTTTTTCCAACTGTTCCCTGATATTCCCCAGCGCAGCAAGGTTAATGTTGCAGCGCTCCAAATCTAATACCTGCTGTTTAGTAACGGCCATCGTTTTTCCTATTGAATATATTTGACAAAAATCGCCCAAATAACCATGCATAACACAGCAAAGCAGATCACTAACTGGGTAGAGCTGAACGTGAATACATAGTGGTCATCATCATTCTGACAATCTTCGGGCTTTTCAACCTTTCCAATGGATATGTATTTCTTTAGCCACCCGAGTAACATCTATGTTTCCTACATTAAAAATTTAAAGAATAGACTCTACGGTGCTGTATACAGCTGTGTATTGAAAGGCAGGCTGCCCAGATTCTGTGTCAATTATTGACTCTCTAATAACTTGTAGTGCACTCTCGGTGACTCGTTGAGAAGCCACGTTTTCCTTGCTGACCACAGAATCTATAACTATATGCGGTATTCCACCTTTATGAGCTTGCGATAAAAGGTCATTTACAGCTTCTTTCACTATTGCTGTCCCATATCCTCGATTTCGATATTGCTCTGGAACTGCATAGCCGATAGAAATACATGGATGGCCGTCATGAAACCCATTCTTTACGCAGGAGCAAAAAGCTTTAACTGTGCGTCTGTCATCAGTCATACGCGCATATGTAAATCGCATTACACCAGGCGAAGCTTCATCAACATAACTATACAAATTTGAATAACCGGGTACTTTTGCTAAAGGAATCATCCCCTGCAAAATACACTCTTGAAAGGACACTAGACTATCATGCGGGTTTACCATTTCAGAAGGCATGTTGTCTCCTATTGGACCAATACGCGCTTTATATGTGAGTAGTCATTTTTAAGCTTTAGAGCAGATACTCTTACACCCGCTTCCTTTAAAGTCCGACTAGCAAGCTTAAAAACAAAATCAACGCCATTTGGATGATCGTTGCAGTATTCAATCAATGTTGCCCCCAAAACAAACTTTCCTTCCTGACTCAGCCCCTCATAAGCAATGCCATATTTACAGGTGATTTCTGAGTTATTGTCTAACGCAACACCTTGAAATATTGGTGAATGAATATGCCCAGGGTAATTAGGCAATGAAATAGCTATATCAGTAACAAGTTGATTGCTCTGAACCCATGAATGGTCTGTCACAGCACCAGTTTCGAGCTGTATTTCACCAATTTTAATTTCACAATCGTACCCAAGCTCTGACAAGACCAGATATAAGACAGCGGAAATGTCATGACAAGCCCCCTTGTAACCATTTTCATGAACCCAGCTCAAAACATATGTGAATGCTTTTTTAGCTTTGTACTCTTGTGGGTTAGATATAGGGATTTCACCGAGATTTTTCTTCCATGTTGCAAGCATCGTGTTTCCTATCAATTTAATTATTTCGTTTACAAACTGCGGTCACATGACACTTATGGCCATCATCAACATCTACTTTGTTCGGTATTTCACATCGATGTTTGCTCTTTGATCTATCAATATCCCCCACGTCGCAGCGATCAGAAGAGAAGGCTTCCAATTCACCAGTTTTGTCACTGAAATATGAATTAGTACAACTTTGCATGGTGTCTCCATCTACACATTCAACAAACCTTCCAGCTTTATTATTACTATTGTTGTACTTTCCTTCCGCTATATATTCGTCTGGTTTCAAATATGCAACGATAGAAAAAACACCTGCTACAATTGATACCAATAATGCTGTAACACTGAGAGCTGAATTATATCCTTTACTTTCCGGCATCGTTTTTCCTATGAATTCAGCTTAGGATTAAATTGTAAATAGCTGCAATACACAGCCCTATACCAAGTGCAGTTACTGTTGCCGTTCTTAACCAAGGCTTTTTGTTCTTGCGTAATTGGAGGGTTTGCCATAGCCCCTCAAAAGAAAGCGTTCCTGCTGCTGTGGCCTGAAACCACTCACCACTTATTCCATTGTTTGCTGGAAACAACCAAAAACAAGCTACAACAACTGATACAAATGCGCCTATTATTACTATTATTTCTGCGATTCTACTGCTCATCGTGTTTCCTATACCTTACCCGGCTTTTCAAATATGCATTCAGAGTCATTGATTCTATCTATTTTGATGAACCCATCATCGTACAAATAGGCTACATGACAGTTTAAATGGATAGAACAGGGGTTCTTATTCAAATCCTTCCACCCATCGATTTCTAGACTGAAAAATGACATCCTGTTTTGGTGATACATCGGCAAGCCTGTAAGCTCATCTTCCACTTCATTTAACGTATCTCTAACCAGCTTGTGAGCTGATGCTCTAGAGTCTGCAGGCGGTGCATTTTCCAATCTGCGAAAAATTTCATCGAGCCTCAGCGACTTTGGAATAGGTTTACCATTTTCTCGAAGCTGTTCTAAGGTTTGCGAACTATTCAAGTACGCTGGAATTAACTCATGGATAGAAGCTGTTTCAACAACATCCTGTTCAGAACTTGAGGGTAATGTTCTAGGGGCAACAATAGACAGGATAAATGCCCTTACCTTTGAAAACATACTGTTTCCTACTTCTCGGATTTAGAGATAAATTTCAATTCAGCACCGTTATTATTGACTGCTAATTTATCCATCAATTGAGCTGTCGCCGTAAAATCTGGATGATCTTGCCCCGACTCCTTTTCCACTTGCCAGCGTTTTGCCATAAGTGATCGATTTATCAACTCTAATTCTTCAAAACTCAACTTCATATTCGTGTTTCCCATATCAGTCTTTTTGATTTATTCTCGCTAATTTGGCTTTTGCTAAAACCATATTTTTGTATATTGTTTGGGTACTTGGGTGATTATCACCAAGCACTTTTGTTAAGGTTTGCAGCGCCTGCTCATAGTAACCAATGGCCTTGTCGTAATCGCCTTTGCCATACCAGGAACTGCCCAGATTGTTGCGCCGAATAGCAACGCTGGGGTGGTCTTCCCCTAAAGTGTTGAGGTCAATGGCCAGCGCCTGCTCAAAGTAACCAATGGCCTTGTCGTAATCGCCTTTCCTATCCCAGGTTAAGCCCAGATTACTGCGCGTTGTGGCAACGCTAGGGTGGTCTTCCCCGAAAGTGTTGAGGTCACTGGCCAGCGCCTGCTCTAAGTAACCAATGGCCTTGTCGTAATCGCCTTTGCTATACCATGCTAAGCCCAGATTATTGCGCGTTGTGGCAACGCTGGGGTGGTCTTCCCCGAAAGTGTTGAGGCCACTGGCCAGCGCCTGCTCAAAGTAACCAATGGCCTTGTCGTAATCGCCTTTGCTATCCCAGGCACTGCCCAGATTATTGCGCCGAATAGCAACGCTGGGGTGGTCTTCCCCGAAAGTGTTGAGGTCACTGGCCAGCGCCTGCTCAAAGTAACCAATGGCCTTGTCGTAATCGCTGAGCGTATTAGCAACTAATCCAGCAGCATTGCTGTAAAGCGAGTTGTCTGGTGAAAGTCTGGCGGCTTTTTGAAAGTGCTGAAAAGCATCAGCGTAGCGAATATCGCTATTAGCAATGACACCCCGTTGATAACTCGCTTCAGCAATGGCCTCAAGGGTTTCTTGTTCACTCACTTCGAATTGTGCAAAGAGCCTGTCAGCTTCTTGACTGTCAGCATTGAGCAAGGCTTTCTTGGCGCTTTCTAATAACGCTGAGTTGACGGCTCCTTTGAGTGATTCTAAACGTACTATTTGGGATTTTAATTCTGCAACGTATTCATCATAGGACGCTTTGCTATCCAACAGTTTGTTCTGCAACTCCTGCAACTGAACTTCCAGTATCGATTTCTCTTGACGGTGGGCGTCGTGCAGCTGCTGAGTAATTTCTGCTTCTCTGTGTTTTAAGCGGGTTTCATACTCTGCTAAAGAAATCCCAACCGTAATCTGCTGGTTGATATCACCACTGCCGGTATGGACGGTCGACGTTGAGGTGTCGCTATTACTCACAATCACCGATGGTGTTTTATTGGGATAGTAAGCGACCACAAGCGCAACAATGGCCGTGATTATCGCCGCTGCCAAACCTTGCAACACGCCTGCTTTTTGCCACCAAGGAGGCGAATTATGCTCTATCTGCGAGACCGGTTCCTTGGCTGCACTCTTAGAATAGTGCAAATGGCAATATCCACTAGCACTTGCCTTATTTTGGCAAGGTGTTCCTTTAGCGGTAGTACCTTGGCATGTCGAAGTTGTCATTAGAATCCATCCTTTAGATCATTGCTTCCTATTCAACTGGCTCAATACTGAATGTAGATTTATAGCCATTAAAAACTATTCCACACTCTTCATTTTCGGTAGCTAACAAGGCATTGGTTGTCGCAAACATTAACGTCTTCAAAACTTTTTCCATACAGTCATCAGATGATGAGAATTTAGCTTCCAAAACGCTGATAACATCATCAACAGCTTCACTTACATCAGACATTTCTGTTTCCTATTGTCTAAAGCTCAGTGCTTTTAAATCCAAAATCCATAATAGCCTGCGGATCTTCTTCGTTAATCAACCAACGAGATCCTTGACTCACCCACGAACCATTATTTTGTTCATACTGAACATCAGGTAAGCGGCCTATAAAACCTTTATCTGTTGCAAAGACTTTTTCTACACTATAGCTGGTACGAATGTTTTTTCTTTCGTTGTACGTGAATTCAGACATCAGTTATTAATTCCTATATCAAGATTGGCTCTTCGCAGAACCGACATTCGCCCAAAGAAAGTGCCTGTGTTTTACTAAATGACCAGTCACTAGCTATTGCAACATCAGAGGCAGTCATTTCCCTATAGTCATCTGTTTCTACTACCCCAGTAACATCGTAGCCAATACCATCAATTAAACTAATAACGTGATCATCAGCACTGCTGATTAGCGGCAAGGCCGCAGGAAATATAGTTCGTAAAAACAGGTGAAATTGATAGCAACCACCGCGTAAAAATATGCTCTCTACGTATGGTTCATTTCCTTTTAATGCTTTAATGACTTGCTCTACAGTTGGCATAATTTTACCTACTACTGAATAAGAGTTACTTCTGCTTTATTTCCTATACTTATAAATTGATTTATTTAGATAAAATTGCACGTTCCTCATGCTGATGGCATAAGTACACTTTTTGTGGGACATAATCACTAATTCCGCTTACAGTAACATTGCTAACTCTAGTGCAGCGCGTCCCTTTCTTTGTTAGTGATTGACACCGATTTAAATCATTATTATTCGCAGAATAAAAAGCAAGCAGGTGAGACTTTGATACATTGTGCTTTCTTGCTAATGCCAACGCTGGATCATGAATGAACAGTAGAGCTTCTTTTTCTTTGAAGTTGAAGACTCCAATTCCTCTAACCCCCACCTGTAACATTAAAGGCTCTGAAATGGAATCGACCTCGACAGTCATATCAAGACCAAACTCTTCACTTGATTGGTTAACAAGCTTGTTTAGCTTTAGAATATCTTTGTCTTCCATCATGTTTCCTCTATTAGCCTTTATGCCATTACAGCATGGTTTTGCATTTGCGCAACCGATTGGACAGACATCGTAAGCTGTCCGTTTTCAAACTGTGGCTTGAAGCGAAAGCCAATCTTGTATAAGCAGGTCATTAACTTATCGATAGAGAATTTTTCTATCCGGCCATTTACAAGGTCGCTTACTCTTGGTTGGGTGATACCCATTGCCGTCGCAGCTTGTTTCTGATCCCACCCTTTAGCATTCACAATGTCTCGAATTGCAATCATAAGGTCAGAGCGAGTTTGTAACTCTGACGCTTCTGCTGCATCTTCCGTAAGGGCGTCAAAAATATTGCTGTATTCTAATGCCATGTTTAGATCTCTTTGGTTAACTAATAAACAGCTTATATCAATACTGATATTTATACAAGCTCTGATATATTAGCCGTTAATTTCTTTCATCATTAGCTTGTAGCGTTTTTTGGCAGTATCCATTGCCTTCCGATCAACGCCGTTGGTGGTCTTGGTGAATGAATGAAGTATGAACACTGTATCAGCGAATTTAGCAACATAGACAGTTCGGTAAGCTGGCCTGCCATTTTCAATTAGCTCTACAGCACCAATCCCTACGCTGTCTTTCAAATGCTTAAATTTACTGAACGGCTCTTTATCCTGACAAATAGCGTTTAGGTCGTTGGCAAAACGTTTTTGAATAATTTCAGGCAAGGCAAGAAATTCTTTTTTTGACTGGTTATTAATAAATTTAAACTTCTTCGTCATAGCATAAATCTTCTTCTCTTCTTGAAGCTCTCTAACCGCTTGAGCTTGAGTTCTGCACGTTGCTCAAACCAATCGTATATAGGGCTTAACTGAACATAGTCCATTGTCAGGATATGCTTTATAGACTCTTCACTGAAACCAGTAATAATCATAATGTCAGTTGTACTAGCTCCATTGCGGTACATCTCAACAACACACGTTCTTATGAGCGATATGCGCCTTACTCCGTTGTCCCAAAGATTTGCTTTCTTGATAAACGAATCAAGTAGCTTATTCATCGAGTGAGGGCTAATAGAATTTCCGCGACTTTGTGTATTGAATGCCTTCAAACTATCATCTACAAACAAAGGCGCATTTGGATCTAATCCGTTGTAATGCTTATGTGGATAGCAGTTAATTTTATTCTTAATCAACCACCTAAAGTATGCTTCAAAGGCTTTCATCAACTCTGGATGACTAAGGACAATTGGCCGCTCGAAACCATCTCTTGCTATCTGTTCGGGCAATACCACTATTTCGTTTAATTCTCCCTCTGGTGATATGAACAACCTATTTGTCACAAACGTTAATTCAATCTCTCTGAGGCCAGCAACCGCTGCGAGTAAAATCAATAATTTATTTCTGTGCCTAAGTTCCGTGTTTCGCCCACAATTTCTGCTTACAAGCTGATCCCACAACTCGCTATTTGATAAAGGTCTACCTTCCACTTTTAACGCAATTTTTAGTAATAATTGCGTCAATAGTGACAGTTTATTTTTAATACAGCAACCTAAAAACGCAGTAGCACAAATGTATTAAGGTCTTTTGCCTATCAAATGGGAAACGTCCAGACATAAAAAAACCGCCACAAGGACGGTTTTTTATGTCATTTAATGAGCTGAATTAGCTTCAAGAACTTGCTTACAAATATCATTAAACCTTTCAGGATGAAGCGAAGGAGAAACATAATCATTTGTTTCTATACTCGACCAAATAAATTGGTCTTCCCATTCGTTCAACATAAAGAGATCTTGTTTCATAAGGGTTCTGTCAGAACTATTTCTATCAGCCTCACCAATCCAATCAAGTAAATCATCAATAAAGTCGTCTAAATCTATCAGCTTCCAATTTACTTTTTCTTCCTGAAACACTTCTTCCTTTATTTCATCATTATCAACAAAGACGTTGTAAGGAAAATTGAACGAAATTTTAGCTGATATAGCTTCTACATGTGAAGCACTCATAATGTGGTTTCCTCTTTCATAAAAAAGGGCAAACCACTTCCCAATCGGGACAATGATATTGCCCCTTTGGGTTCATGTTGTAGGCAGCTCATCGAGCTGCCGGTTTTATTTAATGTTTGGCCTTAGTGTCAAATACACCCGGAAAGTATTTCTCCGCTAAAGCATCTAAATCAGCAAACATGAAGAATGCACTCAACCCGACGACCAGAACGATGGGAACCACCACTCCTATTGCGTACCAGATTTCATACTTCGACATAATGTCACTCATATTATTTACCTCGTATTAGTGTACTTAACAAACCTCACCACCGCAAGAACAGCACCGGTCAGGATCATAAAGAATCCGACCACCAGCGCTACTACAGCAAATGAGAATTGAGCTGGAGATAAACCAGCACCAAAGACCAGTGAGAACAATCCCCCTGGAAAGAGGGAGGTTCCAAATGCCAGGAGAAGTACTTCCATAAGCAGAAGTACAACGTCTGACAGCTTCTTTTTCATAAGAATGCTCCTTATATGAAATAGGGAGCAGTAACCCATAGGGGCTCTTACTCCCCCGTGGGTTAAATTAGATGCAATCAGTCTTCTTCTTGAAGGTAACAATCCACATCAAGATTAAGCTGTCTGCACAGGGCTGTTTCCGCTTGGAAAAGGGATAGGCCTTTTAAGGTATCGTCTACCAATGAACCATCGTCATAGACGATGCGAAACGTTTTATTTTGATTGCTCATCAGTAGTTCTCCTTATACCAGGTGGTAATTCCGTCAATATCACGCTGAAGCATGTCGGCATCCGCAGCGGAACGTTCAACAACGTCACCTTCGCAAAACGAGACAATTTTCAGAGATTCACGATTTACCCAATAGCCATGACAAAAATCCAAAGTAATGAATGAGCAATATTCATCGTTTAGCATAAGGCGCTCAAAATCACCCATACCACCGATGAACGTAGAGCGTCGAACAACAACGCCATTTTCATTCACTTCCTGAGTCACATTATCGCTAGCGATCATGTTTTTTATTTTGCCACTCACCAGAAGATAGAAATCCACCTGCTCCTGCGTAGTATCACGCATAAAGCTGGCACCCATACTGAACCAATGTTCATGGGCATAGATTTCACCATCAAGGTGCTCTAACTGGTTTAGATTCAAGGTAGCAAGAATGGCCTCGGCTGAAGTCATATCCTGACAACCCTGGATACGTGGGAGTAAGTAACTCATCTTAATATTCCTAATAAAATGGAGATACCTACCCCGTAAGGGAATAGATATCCCCTTGGGGTTAATTTAATGTTTCTTGGTTAGCATTTCTGGTCGAGCCGGGAACCAAGGTGCATCGGTATCTAGATGAATGAATCTGCCATTAAAGACATCTTCTTTCTTGCTAAAACCAATAACCCTGAAGCCCTCATCGAATACCACACCGAATTCATTGGTGAAGATAACCTCGTCACCTATTTCATAATCAGTGGGTATTGGAGAAACCGTGGCCAGTTGTGATGGATCGAATTGAATTCCCATCTTAAATGACCGCCGTTTCTGATAGATGTTTTTGTTTACTGATAATTAAATCAGCAATTTTTTTAGCATCTTCCAGAGTATCTGCGTCATGCAGTGCCTCGGCAAAGCCTTGCTGGTCACGACCATACACTGTGTAGAAGACCTTTGCAGGATCTTCACCATCAGTCAGGGCGTTTTCTAAAGTCTCTTGGCCAGATGCAACACCAGGTAACGATTCGCAAAAGGTACCGTCACCAACTGGTGCGTCATAAGCGTAAACTGCAGAGATTTCCAGATTGGCAAAAGCCGACATATCAGGCAGAACTCCACCTGTACAACAGTTAAACATCATAATGTTCTCTCAAATTAATGAGGGAAACCTACCCTTACCGGGAATAGATTTCCCCGATAGGGTTAAAAATAATGGCGCCATGGGCGCCTGTAGATATGTGTTAAATATACAACTTCAATATCTCATAATGCTCAGGTTTCACTTCAGTTACTGAATAAACAGAGTAGTGAAACTCCCAAAATAAATCGGAAATCCCAGACTCAGTCCATTCAGCACTTTCACCTAAATCACCATGGCATTCACTCAGCATAGCTTGATTACCTGCATCCTCCTGATTGTCAGCAACAATAAGCTTGGTACAGTTTTTCTCATACTCGCCGGTCTGAATATTCAATTTAACAACAAAATTTTTCATACGTTTCTCTCCGTTTAAATGAGGGAAACATCCCAAGCAGGGAGTGATTCTCCCTACTGGGTTAAGTATTGCTTTATTGGTTTTGGTCACTCAATGATTTGTCTAGCCACTTTCCCAGTCCATACCGAAACAACGGGATGGAAGGAATCGCAACTATCAACGCTGATACACAAGCAACCAACACCATTTTTGAGTCGTCTACAAAGAGGCTAACAAAAGCCGTAGTAGCAAAGCCAATGATTATGGTCATCGTCACTTCATCAAAGAACTTCATATGCTCCGCCTTTTTATCTGTGGCACTGGAAGTAAAACGCTCCCAAATAACACACGCGATAAAAAATGCGAAAATCACAGCTACAATGGCTGCATCAAACTTCTCTGGTTCAATTAAACCGACTATAAATGCCGCAGGGATTACTCCAGCAAGCGCTTGCCTCAAGGGTACCAATATGTATTTTTTAAGCATAAATGCTCCTAACTTGGGTTATAGAGCAACCCCCAGGATGGAAGGACCGCTCAAGGGGGTTAAATTCGACATTCTTCCATTAGCTTGCGCTCTGGGTGTTTGCCTGTTTCAAAGTGTGCATGCTCTTCAGAACCAACCGGGTAAGGATTTGGATAATCCTCAAAGCGGCCTTCAAAATATGCATACGATACGGCCCAGGCACAAACACCAGGCGCACAGTTGCTTTGAACTTTGTGAACAAAGTCATAGCTACCAATTACCTTAGTGTCATAGACAATCTTGCTTCCCTGGAACATTGTTAGAATATAATTCATATCAATGCTCCAAATGGGCTGTAGCTCCAAGAAGGGATGAGGTTAACCTACGCTCCCTTACCTCAAAGCCAACTTGCTGATTGTCTTTCATTCTGACCAGAAAAAGCTTCGTGGACGTATAGAATACTTTCGTTTCCTCACGACTGTTTTTCTGAATCGTTTTGAAATGCCGAATGGACTCCCCAACACCTGCCATTTCTGACATGAGAAGGGAGAAATGGCGAGTCTGTTCTACTTGTAACTCCATCATAATGAAGCCTCAAATATGTTTCCGACTGCCAAATCCATATTTGTGACTACGTGACAAACCTTAGACATTGGATGGTTATACAAGTGAGCAACACGTAATTGCTTCAACTTGTATTGCACCCGCTTTACGTTTATTTCACGTACAATCACTTGCTTGTTGAGCTTAAGTTCAACAAAGGTATTTTTTTTCATTGGTATTTCCTACTAAAAATAGGGAAACACCAACCCCATAGGGGATAATGTTTCCCCTATGGGTTAAGTTTTATTATGCGAAAAGCTTTTGCTTTATCGCGTTACGCAAGGCCTCATTAACTTCATTCATATCACTCGCTGATACAAAATCTTCAACATCAAACCCCCTTATACTGGTCTGACCCAGACCAATAGGTATAAGCTTGATATTGAGCTGTTTAGCAACCTCAACCATCTTTTCTACTTGACGTGATGAGTTCGCCTGGCCATCAGTAATAATGAACAAAATCTTGCGTTCATCTCGTTTGAGAGCAAGACTCTGAATTGCATGCAACATACCTTCATGAGTTGGGGTACCACCGGTTGGGGCCACACCAAATCTTTTGGCTGTCAAAGGCTGACCAAATGGCTTTGCCTTATAGATGTAGTTTGCATAGTCACTTTCATCCCAAACGCCAAAATAATTGACTTCGCAGTCAATCTGCATCCGAGAGAACGTGGTAGCCAACGCAAGTGCGGAAGTGTTTGCGTGATACATATTTTCCTTATCAGTGAACTTCGTATTCATAGAGCCCGAAGCATCAACCAATATAGAAATTGCAGAGGATTTAACCCGCTGGTAAGCACCTTGCTTAAACACACTTAAATTGCCGGCTGGAATGCCTGACAATTTATTGTTTAAGAGCTTAGAGCCCACTGTGCGAGTAACCGGTAAAGAGCGCTTATTATCAAAGATGACTTTGTACAAAGTCTGATAAAAACGATTTGCCAGTTGCTTATGTTCCTTCGGTAGCGGGTAGTTGTTGCAAGGAAGAAGTTGCTTGCGCACGTCGACATTAAATCCGTCGTACTCTCTACATTCTTCGCTTGCCTCACTCGCTTCCACTTCAAGTAACTCGGCCAGTTTTTCATGAAAGTCATCCGTAGATGTATCTTCCAGAAACCCTTTCAGAGCTGCTTTAAGTTGCTGCATTGTACCTTCTGACTTTTGGCCAGATTGCCCCTCATCACTCGTTTCGCTGTCACCAGGAGCCTGTGATTCTTCAGAATTTAACTCATCACCTGAAGAAGCTTCGCCGTTGCCGGTATCCGTTTCTTCAGACTCATTGTCACCTTCTTCATTCTCACCAGAGCCACTGTCGCTTTCCTGCTCATCCGAACCTTCCTCAGATTTGCCGCTACCGTCACCGGATGCAGTATCATCTTCGTTCTCATCGGACTCGCCAGAATCGCCAGAATCGCCCTGACCTTCAGAATCACCTTCAGACTCATCCGAGCCTTCCTGATCTTCAGAATCGCTATCAGACTCGTTAGAGTCGTCCTGCTGGTCAGATTCGTCGCTATCGTCTTCTGGCTTTTCCTCTTCCTCTTTGATCAAGTCATAGATTCGTTTGGAAATCTCAAATGCATCATGAGTGTTCTTAGCTTTCGCCGTCGATTCAATTTCAGCCTTGATGGCATCCACTAAATCATCACCCATAACCTCTCGACAGATGCGCTCTGCTTCATTCGCATAATCATTCAAAGCATGTTGTCCTACGACATAACGCCTTGCGTGATAGAGAATAAAGCATGAAAGTGCATGCGAAGCATTTTCAGCCGAAGGTTTACCAAACAGCTCTCGCTTAATGGCCAATCCCACCAGCTGGCTAAGGTTGGTTTTTGCACCGGGAAATTCATCACCTACGCACTTTTCCATTCGAGCATCTTCCAACTGATTGAGTATCCGCTGTAAAGCAGGATCAATCGTTCCGGAAGATGCAAAAATGTTGTGGTCTGTGTGTTTTTCATGCCCTAACTCGTGGTCTATCCAACCTTGAATCATGGCAACCCATTCCGGGTCAGTGAAATCACCATTTGGCAGATTGATTCTGCCGCCTTGGCTAAATGCTTGATTACCACCAATGGTCACCTCTACTCCCTGACGAGAAGTCATAAGCGTAGCGAGTGCCTTGGCGCGTTGTATAAATGAACGTGCGTTCATATCCATCTCCTAAGAAACGGGCATCAACGCACTACTCCCAAAGGGAATACGATGAATTGATGCCCTATGGGTTGAGTTTGCTTTCGCAGTTTTAGTAGCAAATCCGAAGAATACGGAATCGCTGTCAGTTACACGGGAATGTAACTCGCTAGGTTTGTATACCGCTTGCAAGCGGTCGATAGTTAAAAAACCATCAGTTAAAAAAACCGTTTTAGCTTTGCCCTTAAAACAAAGACAAAGATAATACGGCTTACAGTTAGCGCAACTGATTAAAATGAGGCGAAGCCCGATAGGCCACGGGCCTATCGAACTTCTATCTCAAGCTTGTTACTTGGTTTGCAAACGCAAGGTAGCACCTCATCATCGTCGCAAAAGCCAAGAGGAGTGTCGAAATATTCGACAGAGCCTTTCTTGACTTTCACGCGACAAGCGCCACAAAAACCTGAACGACAGTGACTCTCTACCGGAACACTCGATTTCTCAAGTGACTCCAGTAAAGAACCAGCAACCGGTATAAGATGTTGAACACCAGCGGTGTGGACAGTAATCATAATCACTCCCCTTCCACTGGAATTGCGTCAATACCCTGTACCTGGTATTCAGGCTTCATAGCAAATTCAAAAGCGTCAGGACCGTGTTCTCTATAAACATCGTTCCAGTCAACTTTATCCTTTGTGCTATTGGGCTTCATGATCAATACATCTTTATCTTTATGCTTAGCTTTAATTGCTTCAGCCGCACGCATACCTGCACCAGAAGGCTCAATATCTGCGTACACCAATAAAGAACGTATGTCACTCGGATACTCAACCATCTCCATAAGACGATCTGAATACCCTACCCACATTGCTACGCCAGCACCTTCACGCACAGAAAGTGCATTTTCGATTCCTTCAGCAATGCCTATATATTTACCAAAAGGAGCATCTATTGGCTTATCCAAAAGAATGTACCCGCCTCGCATATCGCGTGGTGGAGCCATTACCATTTTGGGATTACTTACATCCGCTTTCCCACTGCCATCAGGCTTTAGAAAAGTACGATGAAGGGTAAGCGGCTTACCGTGTTTATCACGATATACTGCTACCAGTGCCGGGAAATGCACCCAGGGACTATCCTTGCTTTCTTTATAGGAAAGCTTGGGGTGAAATCGCAAATTGTTGCCAAGATGCGATAGGTCCGACTTTATCCCTCTGTTACGCAAATACGTTTCAGCAATGGTATCTACAATCGGTTGCGAACCATCCCACACTCGTTTAATTGAAGCCTGTCGACGCTCAGCTTCTTTTTGAGATATGGAGTTTTCTGACTGCTTTCTTTGAAGGGGCTTAGCCTGATGTAACATCGACTTTCCACCACAAATACTGACAATCTCATCCAGAACTTCCGATTTTGACTTACTCAAATACCATGAAAGCAACTCAATACCATCAGGCATTGCGCCTACATCGTTATGATATGCACCTCCTGTATCTTTAAAGTCTCGAAAGAATCTGAATTTAGTTTTGCCATCACCACTTAGTGGGCACGGCTGTTGAGATGTGCCTTTGGTCAGAGCATCGTTGAGCCCTGAGAATTGGCAAAATATTGCAGGCCAGCCACCGCTTTGAGCGACCAAACCTTTTACTTGTGCAATTTTATTGTGTTGCATTATCTTTCTCCTAGATGGGAATTGTGAGTTCCCAATGCACCCGCAGGTCGCAGATACATTGGTGAACCCACAACCCCCTGATGCAAAACAGGCCGCCAAATGGCAGCCCGTTTCTAAACGGAGCAATACAACAACAAAACCCCTAGAGGATTTGCTATGCATCGCCCCTATGGGTTAAAAACCACCAAAATCCAGTTCCCCTATAGAAGGGCTAACGATTTCTGGTGTGTGGGTGTTCGCTGGAATATATTGTTGAGCGTCATCGGTCGCGACAGGCGCTTGCGATTCAGTCTTCTCAACTTCTTCCAAGTCATTCAATGACTCAGTGCCTTCCAGCGGTTGGGATTGAGGTGTTTCGGTTTCAATTGCTTCCTGTTCATCTTCTACGAATTCACCAGAGGCAATGCCTTTTAGGTTTTCCGGGTCAGATATATCCCCAACATAGTGAGCTAAACGATGGAATTCACCACCTGTCACATCACCAGTTTTAGGAAGGCCATTCAGAGCTGCATCAAATGAGTCAACTACCGAAAGAATACCTTTATCCAGGAACGACAAATTAACTAGCTTGCGTCGAAGCTTTTTAATCGCCGTAATAACGCGCTGACCACACTTCTCCTTGCCAACAAACGAGTTCTTGGCTAGAGCGGCGGCGTCAGCTGCAATTTCATCCCATAGCGTCAAAGTGATCTGATTTTTAAGATCTTCTTCATCATCTTCAAATAGTGGCTGCACTGCCATAGGCGGTATAGCTTTGAAAATGAATCGACCTTTAAATGCATCACACTCCAATTTGAAACGTTCAATCAAGTGAGCTACTTCATGGTTGTCCACCTTGTGTGCATTAATAATGCTCTCAAAGTCGGAACAAATTGATTCTACTTCCTCAGTGAACTCCATTTTCATTTTGTCCAATTCGGTCTGTATTTCGTCAATTTGCGCCAAAGGAACCATGGTGAGCCCTCTGCCAAACGATACGCCTTCCTTATTCAATAGTCGTGAAACACGCTGAACAGTCTTGTTAACGAATCGCAGATGCTCCCGGGGGAACCACTGCAAAGTAGTGCCCTTCAAAAGTTCACTGCTCAATTCATTACCATCGAATACTGTACGTGTTTTAGGTAGTGTAGCTTCGCCACAACTTCCCTTAACTTCTACTGCCAATAAACACGCTCCCTCTTTCAATGAAGGGTTAGTGTTTACCAAGTCGGCTGATGCTTGGTTTGCATGTGCTATGTTGTTACTCATGATTTATCCTTAAAAGGAAAATGAGGCAACAACTCCCATAAGGGGTTATTGTTGCCCCTATGGGTTAAGAGAATTAACGAAGTGATTTAGATCTCGCGTCATAATCACGGAAACCTTCGTCTTCGTATCCTTTAGATTTTTTATCTATTATGCGCTGATGAACAGACTTATTGCCTGTTAGCGCCGAGCAAACCAAGATGTGACCCGTATTCTCATTTGAATAAAATGAGTACTTGCCACATTGGCTGATTGCCCATACTTTGTTTTCCGCTTTGTTTTTTAAATAAACAAGCGAGCTAATATCCGTTTCGGGATAAGGAGCAGGTCTATAAGGCATGACTTCCAGTTCATAACGTTCATTTTCATCGCAAGTAAGTACTGCATGGAAATAACTTTCCGCATCGGGGGATTTAACCTCTGATGCAGACACATCCTGAGTGTCAAACAGTTTTACCGAGTCGAGAATTTGAACGGTTCTTAAGCCAGCTATCCGACCAACCGGATAAGCTACTTTTATGACTTCATTGCCTTTGGTGGTATCCCAAACCTCAAACGTCTTCCCTACATAGCTCGAAAGCTTGCTGGTTAGCGTCTGCGCTTGGGGAGCTACTTTTTTACCTGATAATCCGCTAAAAGCGCCTGAAGTGGCTGCTCTAACTTTTTATCAAATAGTCTTTGAATCGTATCATCCACCTTATCTTTAGATTCCGGATCAACGGAACCCATAAAGGCAAAGTTCAAAGATTCAACCGCTTTAGCCTTCAAACCAAAAGCCATCATATAGTGGCCCCAGTTCACAAGGGTTCGGGTAGAAAACACGGCTTGCATATCAGCATCCGGAGCGTAAACTTGCTCTCGAATAGCCGCACCAAAACCCACCATCTCATGAAGAAGATTGCGGGGTAACTTTGGATAGTTGCGAGTCATGATTTCAATTTCAGTGGCAGGATCTGGGTAACCAAGTTCCAGCCATCCAAATCGACTACGCAAAGCGGAGTCCATCTTCTGACTGGTATGATAACGCTCAGAGCCACCTTCACCGGTTGTGTTGGCAGTTGCGCTAATTCGGCACATAGCATGCTTATTAACGATCATTCCAAACTGTTCAATCGGCCAGGGCTTACCTTCGACAAGAGGGTGCAAACTAGACTGTAAAGCCTCATTCGCTTTATCCACCTCATCCAAGATCAGCAAACCACCGTGCTGGTATGCTTTCGCAGCCAACCCTAAACGGCTTTTAGTAATCACACTTCCATTTTCATTTTCCAGCTCTTTCGAACCTTCTAACTCTTCAGGCATCAGAGCTGCGTGAGTTTTGACTATGTAAACAGGCTCATTGAGCTTATCCGCTATATAAAGCAACAACTCAGTTTTGCCCGTACCAGTCTCACCATGCAACCCCAAAGCCTGACGCTGCGGAGCGTGCCACCATGCCAAAACCCTGCGCAATACGACCTCATCCGGAACATAGTTCGGATTAGATACAATACAGTCAGGATGACGGCTATACCGCTGCCTCACTTTTGACTCTCCAGGTGAAAAAACATCTGGAAAAACAGTGGAAGCATCTATTTCAATTAATTTCTCTAAATTTGCAGTGTTATCTACAACGTTAAGCTGTGTCATGTTGTGTACCTTCAATTCAAAAAGGACAAACACACTGCCCCAACCGGGAGCAATGCGTGTGTCCCGGGTGGGTTAAATTTCTGCCTTGGTGATTTCCAAAACAGATTTCAAAATTTCTTCCTGGTCCATCCCCCACTTCTTGCAAATAGCAAGAAACAAAGGTGACTCAAGAAATAAGATGCATTCCTGATAAATCTCAGAGCCAGGGTCACTGTCTCTAATCAGTTCAAGTACGCGATATGGTAAGTCGCAGAGCAACTGGTTGACTTCATCTTCAGTCCATCGCAAATGATAACCACCATTCACCGGATCGTAGTCTGGGTCAAAAACGCCATACGTTAGTACAGAGTCCTTTTCACCTTTCTCGATATCCCGATTAATGTAATTGTCAGTTGGATGGAAAACGAAATCCTCAGTACCCCAAATAGGGTTCCAAGTCTTACCTTTTTTACTTAACAGACTGCCTTTAGAAAGCCGGTCAACCGCGAGGGAAACTTCCTTCTCAGTTGTGCCAAATTTCTTTGCCAAGTACTTATGAGTCAATTGACCATTTTCCAGAGCGTAATAAGCTATCTGCACACGCTTATGGTGTGGAGTAATAGTTTGCATGATGTTGATCCTCGAATGGGGAACAACACCAATCCCTACAGGGAATAATGTTATTCCCCTGTGGGTTAAATATGCTTTCGCATGGTTTATGGAGCGTGAACGAAGAATACGAACGCGCTGTCAGTCATACGGAAATATGACCCGCTAAGTTTGTATACCGCATGCAAGCGGTCGATAGTTAAAAAACCATCAGTTAAAAAACCTAAAAATCATGCTTTGCTATAGGTAGCAATTCCACACATAGCAAAACTGATTATATGCACGCGGAAGGGCTTACTGGGGTTGCCAGCTTACCTCCCGCTTCCAAAACGCTTCACTATTAGTGCAGCGATGTCATGATTGAATCTTCACAACCAATTTGCCCAGTCGCCTTTAATACTCTTTCAAGCTTAGCGATCTCAGCGTCATGGTTATGATGTTCGAACTTGTCTGGATCTCCAATTTGCAAAACGCAACCATTGTCTAAGTACAGTTGGGCAGTAAATTGGTCGTAAAAGTGAACGGTTGTATTCATGTTATTTCCTCTAAAGATTAGTTAAGGGCACCACCCTTAAATGCATTATTGAAAATGCATTTAAGTGGTGATGCCCAAGCATCAACATGAAAAGGAGAAGAGGTGCCTAAGCACCCCTGCACTTGAATTTAATCAACAATCCCTACTACAACACAAAATGGACGAACCATCGTTTTATAGATAGGTAAACCGGCCAAAACGCAGCAAGCAAAAATAATCATAGACATAATCGTGTTCCTAAATGTTAAAGGGACACGACTACCCACACGGGATATGTTGTGTCCCGGTTGGGTTAAAATTCGAATCAGCTGATTACTGATACGTAGCCTTGATAAAAGCAACTTGTTCATGATGCTTATTAGGCTCAATAATCTTCGCACAATACATTCCCATTAAAACAAGGCTGAAAGCCATGAATGATGAGATTACAATCGCTGAAGTATTTTTTTTGATGGTTTGCATGTTTACTCCTGAGAGTGACGCAGGAACATGCAGATCTCCCCGGGGGATAAATACATATCCCCACTATGGGTTAATGGTGCTTTCGCAATAGAGCGTTGAAACCAGAAGGCAACAATCGCTGTCAGTTACACGGGAATGTAACTCGCTAGGTTTGTATACCGCTTGCAAGCGGTCGATAGTTAAAAAACCATCAGTTAAAAAAACGACTAGCCTAAGAACAGACTTAGCTATGAACTCTTCATAAAGCCCATAGCTAAGTCTACATATTTCAGGATCGAAAAAATCAGCCGTGGCACCTATCCCCTTTAAGGAAAAGAACCGCTTAACTAAATAGAGTTAAGCCTGGCTGTACTTGATTGGACGCTTTCGCGTATTTAATTGAAGGCTTTCGCCATAGCACTGATAGATCGCGCTGCCATTTCTGGACTCTTATATATTAATTCACTGCATTGTTACTGAGTGACAATAGAGCTACCTTTTTGGCCTTGCCTACGGTACAAAATTATTTACTCAGTGAACAACTGAATATCCTGGACCGCAATACTGCTTGTGCCTACGTACTTTTCATTATTGAGCTCGAAACACAGAACAGGCTCAAAATGAAAATCTAAAATTTCCTGCCCCTGATAAGCCAAAAATCGATTTGGTGGCAAGGTCGTATTTATTTCTCTTAGCAGTAAAAACAATTCCGTAGTCATCGGCTCACCCTCTAATAAATATGGGTACCATCATAAAGAATGATTACCCAGAAGGAACCTGTACAAGGGAACTATTAAATTGATTTAATAATAAAGCTTGGAAACGGAAATACGAAGTTGTCAGTTCAACCTTAGCAATGCAAAATCGGTAGAGACTAGAAGCTAACTCATAATCTTAAGGGAAGTACAAATGAAATCATCAATCTTTATAGTTATTGGAGTTCTATCAATCTATTCAGGATTTTCTCATTCAGAGGAGGGACTTCAAGACGATAAAACGACGGAAGCATGTATCGAGATCCTCAAAGAGCTTGAAGGCTCTACCACATTCAAAGTATTGGGTGGAAAACACATCTATAGCGACTTAACTTTTGATGAAGCTGTAGATTGGGTTAAAAGCACATACTCTGGTGACATCGTAAAAGATATTATCCCTATGCTAGAAGAAAATTATAAACAGGGTAATCTTATGAACAAACGCTCAATTTTGGTATATTACGAGGTAGCAGGCAAAGCCTATCGCACTCTAACAACGGGATTTTTATGTAGTTTTGAAGAAAATCCTTTTTCCGGCTTCCACCTAAAGTCCGTTACATACAATCATAAGGATTACAATAAGGACTCGTACCTACTAAAAACAATGAACAGACCAAAACTATTTGACCTTTTATGGGTAGTGAAAGAATAAAATTATTTAGCTGACTCATCTAGTAATATGTTTAAAAGCGTATGTGTGTTCATAGTGACTTCTCACCGCTCTGTCGGGCGATGCTTCTTACTTCAATAGCCGTTGCTCGATAGTATCGAGACTTATGCAGCTTCCATAAGCAGAAACGACTGTCCAGCCGCCTTTAATTCAAGTATGCCTTTATCACGGATATTGAGGGCGGCATTTAAATCGCGGTCTATATCTGTCGCCCCGCATGAGGGACAGCCCCACTTGCGAACCGACAAGGGCATTTCTTCTTTTTTATAACCGCAGCAATGACAAGTCTTAGAGCTGGCGTACCACTGGTCGAGCTTTACTAGGTGCTTACCTTGCTCTTTCAGTTTGTATTCCAGCTTCATCACAAAGCTATGCCATGAAGCATCGGCGATGTGTTTTGCCAGTTTGCGGTTTTTCATCATATTGGCTGATTTCAATGTCTCAACTATCACCGCTTGGTTTTCGTCAACGAGAGTCCGAGAGAATTTGTGTTGAAAGTCAGCGCGAGCATTCGCTACTTTTTCATGACATTTTGCAACACGCAAACGACCTTTGGCTATATTTGCGCTGCCTTTTGTCTTGCGGGATAGCTGGCGCTGCTTACGCCTGAGATTCTTTTCAGCACGCTTTACAAATCGAGGGTTGGTGGTTTTTCTGCCGCTCGACTCAACGGCAAAGTGAGAGATTCCTAAGTCAATACCCGTCACCTTGCTCACTGTGTGAGGAAATACGGGCGCTTCAACACCATCATCAACAAGGATAGATGCGTAGAACTTACCCGTCTTGCTCAAGCTGACAGTGATGCTTTTCACTGTGCCGATAATTTCACGATGAATATTTGCCTTTACAGGCTTTATTTTCGGTAATTTAATGGCGCTATCGAGCACCTTTACACCGACACAGTGGTAGCTCGACTGCTTGCCGTGCTTACGTTTGAACTGTGGGTATTTTGCTTTTAGTTTAGGGTTAAAGAAGTTATCAAAGGCATGGTGAAGGTTGATAACCGCCTGCTGTAAGGCGATTGAATCATATTGTTTCAACCAGTGGTATTTTCGTGATTTTTTAGCAACTGCAAGCAGCGGTTTTATATCTTTTTTGGGGCTTATATTAACCTCATGCTTGCGGTACATATGAGACTTTAAATGCAGAGCCTTATTATATGCGAAACGCACAGCACCGAACTGAGCCATTAAAAATTCAGCTTGCTCTGGTGTGGGGTAAATGCGTACTTTAGTTGCTCTCAACATATGTATAAATATACAGTCATAAAAAGTAGAGTCAACCTGTACAAGTCGCTTTCAGGCCTTACGCCTATCCCCGCCCTCATCGGGCGAGGGTTTACGGCGAAATTGCTAAAATATTCTTCAAAAATGTGGCCTGCAAGTAGCTACAGAGAGCTATTCACTCCAACAATTTCTTCAATAAACGAACTTTCCTTGTTCTCCCTGTGCGAGATCACCAGGTTTTCTTCGGCTCGCGTCATTGCAACATACAGAAGCCGGCGCTCTTCCTCGATGGCTTCTCGAGTGACGGCGCCTTTGATCATAGGTACCTTCCCATCATCTACATCGATAATCCACACTCTTGGCCACTCAAGGCCTTTTGAGCCGTTCATCGTCGCAAGTATTACCGCGTCATTTTGATTATGATCTTCCTGCTTGGTATTTTTCTTTGTCTTCTCTGCCAGGTTTTTCGCTCTTGCCACCAAGTTGCCTTTACTACCCTTTAAAATTCCTTGGCAGATCTCTACCACTGTGACTTGTAGCTTTTCATCTGCATCTTTTTTCTTTTTTAGATACTTGATCACAGCCGAGCAAAGCTTATCGATGAACGCCCCGGCATACTGCTCTTCCAGATTGATTGCTCTCATAGCCATTTCTTGCATGAATGCAGTAACAGGCTTCCAGGTTTCACCTGACATCTGTTGTGAAGAAGCAAACCCCATCGTTTTGCATGACTGGTAGATATAGTGCAGAGTTTCTTCAGACTCACCAATCCAACCCAAACCAGACACTAAGGCGTCAGCTGCCTTTGGATGCGCCAGGCCGTAAAACAGATTAATGAATCCAACTGCATGTTCATTGTCAAAGATTGACTTTCCACCAATCCTTACCGCTTTCATCTGCAATTCAGACAGCGCCCTTTCAACCTGGTCTAATTGCTTATTGGTTCTGGCCAATATAGCCCAGCCGTCTTTTTCGCTTTGCTTAATCGCCTGAGCAACATACCTGTATTGCTCAAAGCCATCCGATTTTTTAGTATCCTGCTCTCCCCCAATTTTGCTGACACTTTCAAGCGAATCCATCTGCAGCAACTCTTGGGTAAATTGAGAAATGAAATTATTGGGTATCGATACAATTTTTACGGTTCCCTGTTCTTTCTTCACGGATGCCATATCTTTATCGATTCGGTCTTCATTATTTTCAACAAACATCTTGGCCGCATTAAGAATGTTAGGTGAGCACCTGAAGCATTTACTTAATAGATAACCGGACGCATTGAAATCATTTTGGAATTCACGGAAGGCGTGATACCCCATACTGCCACGCCAAGAATAAATAGATTGGTCATCATCCCCTACAACCGCCAATGTTTTGCCGAGATTGCCGTGCGCCTTGAGCCATCTATATTGCAGCTCATCAGTATCTTGAAACTCATCGCAGAGTAGATGCGAATATCGATATGGCTTGACGGTTCCACCTTCCAGGCCAGCAATAAGCTCCCGGCACATCATATTAAGATCGAATCTTTTGTATTTTTTCAGTAATGACAAGTACGCCTCAAAAACCATAGAGGTAGGCGTTCCATCATGCATATAGTCAATATCACGCCCCATGGCCTCGATTGTAGAAACCCATTCATTGATATCGTCATATCTGATTTGTGCCTGGATTAGTGCACGCTTTACAAAACTATATTGTTCCGGACCTATAATTGAGCGCCTTCTGACTCTTATTTGCTCGAACTGCTTCAACATCAAACTCGCAAAGGTCGCGGCTTTAGTTCGCTTAGCAAGCTGTGGGCCCAGCCGCTTAACTAACCGCTCTTCCATCTCAGATGCTGAGGCATTGGTGAAGGTAACCATTAATACACTATTAGTGTTTGAAGAATTAAGTACCCTATCTGCAAGGCTGATAAACGTATGCGTTTTACCAGAACCAGGTAAAGCACAGATTAGTTTATGCTCATTTGGGTTTTCGATTGTTCCGGCCTGTTCTTCCGTTAGCATGCAGCTTCTCTAATAATATGAATGAGGGCATCTTACATGCAGAGCACTCAGCAACCGGCGAATAGACGTGTCAATTTTTCTGGGTCTATTGATGTTTGGTAAATAGAGGTGCCGATTTAGCATACTCAAACGGTAGCGTAGCGCTATTTTCTGCTTATACTGTCTCCATCCAAACATTAAGGAGAACATAATGAGCAAGAATATTATTGCTGCAGGATTAGTCGTATTGGCGATTACTGGCTGTCAATCTACACCTCGGGTGCACGAGTCCATCCCTCCAGTACAAGTAAAATCTTTAGACACTTACTCATGGGAGCCAGACAAAAGCCTTGCACTAAATGTTGCTCAAATGGCCAGGCCGGCAGGCCTTGGTATCGGCATGGAAGACGAAGAAAACCCCGCAGAAGCCAGCAACAACCTCCGTGATGGATTCGATAAAACCACAGATGTTATGACAGGTATGCTGACCAGCGGCCTGGTTGGTGCAGCATCATTTCTATCACTTGGCTCAAAATCAGATGACCTCCGTTCATGGCGTTCAGGTTTAGTTGATTTCATACCAGTTGAAAAAGTGCCACCATTAAATACAGGCGACTCTTTTACATACATCCGTGACTATGTTGCAGGCAACATTCGCAAGGGCCTTGACGCTCAATATGATGATATTACTTGGAAAGGTGTTTTTACTCGAAAGAAGACGGCTTATTTGGACCGTGCTTATTTAATATTCAATAGTCAAGATGGATGCTCTAAGGCGGTAAATCTTCTTTTGGAAGGAGATGAAGTAAGAACCACATGGGGAGGATACAAGATTGCAGGTACAGTTTTTGAAGACGTCGATGAAAGTTCTCTAGGGCAATATTGCGGTTTGGAGTTCACGCCGATTGTCACAGGCACCATCTCAATTAACGGCATCAGAAATTATATTGTCACCACTAGAATTGGTGGAACAGGTTCTTCTACTTTCCTGGTTAACAAACTAAACAGCACCTACCCCGGCATTGTTTTAAATAATAAAACTTTCAACTTTGTTTTAACTGGCGGCAAACGAAAAGCAACCTGGAATAACGGCATTCCATATGTTTCAAAAGATGCTCAACAGTACTTCTTCGACGCAAACGAAACATCATCCGTCAATTCTCTTTAAACACCATCTCTTAAATCACCAACCCCGCTATCAGCGGGGTTTTTGTTACCTACCCAAATCTAAGCCACCAAGGATTCAATAACCTTTTTACATTCATCAATAACTTCAGGGTGTGCAGGCAGATCTCCCTTGCCCAAACCTTGGTTAGGCTTGTGTAAATCAATCTTTCTCCAGGCCTTCATCGCCAACAGTTGTTCCTGCCTGCTTAGTTTCGTGGTTTTTAAAACGCATTCAAAATAACTCAACGAATTTGAAACCAACTCCTTTAATCCAAGCTCACTATCGATACCTAAAACATCTTTAGAGAAGCATTCTGTCGCACCCCAATTATGAAGCCTTTCAAAATAGATTACTTTCTTTGAGTGGAATGCCAATGCCATTACTTCGGCTAGACATGCAACTATATTAGGAAGCTCAATCATCTGGTATCTGGCGATTTTTAATTGCCTTTCCTGAAGCCTTGAGTGATTGAATCTCTGCGAAATTTTACTAAAAGTTAAGCCAACCTTATAAGCCAAAACCTTTTCTGTTGCTTGGTCGGCTAACTCCACAAAATATAGCTTTCTGGTCTTTTCAAAATGCTGCGGATGCCTCAGTGTAGATAGCAATGTATGACGCTCTTTTGCACATTTATAGCAAGTCTGTAGTGCGTTTGTTATGTGGTCTAACTTTGGAAAAGCGTAATCATCGTAGTTTGAGAGATTTCCATGGAATTCACAATGAAGAATACAGCGTGAATGGGCGCCTTTATAAGTCCCTTTAAAACCTATCAACTTTAGGCTTGTGGTATCTAGTAACTCATTGGCACTTTGTAAAACTTCCACTTCAGTAGGATTGTAGGTTTGCGAACATTTTGGGCACCCACACCCCAAGAATAACGACTCAAAGGTTGGAGTCCACGGTTTACCAAATAACCACCCTTTCCCGTGCTTCTGACACTCAACTTTTACTTTCGAGGCCTTGCCTATGTATTTGCCAACAATACCTATAACGACCAAATGAGGATTCCTTTCTGCCAGAAAAAGATTCACATCTTTGATGTTTTCTTCAACAGGAGCCTTATATTTCCCTGAGCATTTAGGACACCCTTTTCCTTGGAGCAGCTTGTCTATTGCCGGCTCCCAAGGATTATCCCATTCCCAACCATTGCCATGGTCTTTGCAACTGATTTTACACCTAGCGGCCCGATTTACCTTTCCAGGCATGAATCCAATTAACTTCAAACCCTTGCCGGACAAAATTGACTCTAACTGTTCAATGTGCTCAGACTCCGTATACCGGTAATTGCCACTACACTTCGGGCAACCTCCGATATTTTTGGCTTCCAAATCCTTTGACCTTCTGAGGTGATTTAAGCGAGGCCTCCACGGAGCGCCAAACACGTCGCCAGACCCGTGCTCCTCACACGTCACATGACAGATAGACTTGTCGAGTTGATAGCCTGAATAAAATCCAGTTACGGTTAACTTTGGTCGATTATTCGTTTCACAATAGAGTTCCAGCCTTGCGTTAATATCACGTAATGCTTCGCTTTCTGAAATTGGTTTGATTGCCATTTTTAGTTACTACTCTTAACAAATAGCACCAAACTAACCTAAACTTGAATTCGCGCTACCGTTTGAATTTTGCTGAAATTGGGAGGGAAATACGGTGCGCTCGTATAAAATAAGGGAAACACCCCTCAGCAAGAGAGTGTGTTTCCCTTGCTGGGTTAAAAAGTTGAATCAAAATGCTTTGAAACAACTAGGGGTTATCCTAATTTTATAGAGCACACCAAGACCCGACAGGGCATTGATACACCCTCTGGGGTTAAAGAACGATTCAGGTAAACCTGAAGCATTCTGGTGATGAATATGACCTAAAATCAATCCACAACGCAATTGTGTCCTGATAAAAATAAGGGCCCCCCAACAAGAGAGTGTGTTTCCCTTGCTGGGTTAAATAGCTGAATCAAAAGTAATTTGATACAACCGGGGTTAACTTAAATTTATAGAGCACATTATTTCCCGAGAGGGAGTAATTTGCCCTCTGGGGTTAAATGATGAGACAAGAAATCTTGAAACATCCAGGTTAAACATGCTTTCGCATTAGCTCTGTCTCCAGGGCTGTCAGTCATACGGAAATATGCCCCGCTAGGTTTATACCGCGTGGCGGCGGTCGAAAGTGAATAATCACATTCAGTTAAAGAGCCTTAACCTTACCACCCACGCTTAGGTGCTTTTGTTAATACAACTATCGTTTTGCCTATGTCTATCGGTATGTTTTTATGCCAATAACAGCCGTAGGTGGTATAATTTGGAGGTCTGTTCAAACGGTGGTGAGAAAAAATTATTGCGTTACTATTAACGCTAGATTGAAGTGTCTGGAGGTAGGAATGGTTTACTTATTGTTAGGATTGGTTTTAATGCCTGTTTTAGTCTTAGCTACATTAGGTGGTGATGTGACTTGGTTTGCAATGTTTGCCGGAGAAGTCGTTGTTGTAGCATTGTCTTTTGTTGTGAAGAAATTCTCAAAAGACAAGAAGACAATTCAAAACCGAACAGTAAATCGAAAACATGAATCGGATCATGCAAAAGATGATGAATTCTTCAACTATTCTTATTCCAATATTTATAGTGGGCTTCCACATTTGTCTGAAGATGATTAAAAAGCCCTCTCAAATGGAGGGCTTTATTCAGTTAAGTTTTAGAGAGTTACTTTACCGGCTGCATCAAAATTGATTCTTAGTTGGATCATCCATTCCCATATCGACAAATTGACCATACTGATAGGCATAGTAGTTACCAACCGAATCAACATAACCCTCACCAACATATTCACCATCAGCAGTTATTATATCACCTACGGGTGCATAAGAACTTCCGTCTGAAGCTGTAAAGTTTCCATATGGATCCTTTTCCAAGCGAGCATTTCCGTTCTCATCCTGAGTTACGGCTGCTCTGGCAGATTCTTTTGCTGCTTCATATCCGTATAAAGCCGCTTCACCTTTTGGGCTCTCATTACTCTCCAAGTTTATTTGCGAAGGCATTGTAGGGGCCGCTTCACTTTTTGGGCTCTCATTACCTTCTGAGTTTACCTGCAAAGGCATTGCAGGAGCCGCTTCACTTTTTGGGCCCTCATTACCTTCTGAGTTTACTTGCAAAGGCATTGTAGGGGCCGCTTCACTTTTGGGGCTCTCATTACCTTCTGAGTTTACCTGCAAAGGCATTGCAGGGGCCGCTTCACTTTTTGGGCTCTCATTACCTTCTGAGTTTACCTTCAAAGGCATTGCAGGGGCCGCTTCACTTTTTGGGCTCTCATTACCTTCTGAGTTTACCTGCAAAGGCATTGCAGGAGCCGCTTCACTTTTTGGGCTCTCATTACCTTCTGAGTTTACCTGCAAAGGCATTGCAGGAGCCGCTTCACTTTTTGGGCCCTCATTACCTTCTGAGTTTACTTGCGAAGGCATTACAGGGGCCGCTTCACTTTTTGGGCTCTCATTACCTTCTGAGTTTACTTGCGAAGGCATTACAGGAGCCGCTTCACTTTTTGGGCTGATATTTTCTTCTCCACCAAACCAACCAGAAACGCCACTAACTGCATCGTATGCGACCGATCCAACTGAAGTACCAAAATCATGAAGAGGGTTTATCTCAGCCATTGTGTCTTGTTCAGACAAGGTATTGAGCCCAGCGTTTACACCGTCTTGGATGCTATCAGCTACTTGCGCTGCAAGGCCAATAGCGGTTTCGTTCTTCATTCTATCGTCTTTTTCAGCCACCTTAGATTGAACTTGTTCTGTTCCAGCTAAGACCTCTCCTTTGATGTCGGTATTGAGTTCTTGGTAAGCCCTACCTTTCATACCAGCAATATTTGATGCTACATCAACGCCATTTGTGTTGTTTGTTGGGAGCGAGTCATCCACCTGACGCATAGTTTCAAACGGTTTATCTTTGCTTGTTTTAGAAGTTAGCTCCGCATTTTCATCCGCAATCCTGCCAATCATAGAAGCCCTTTGCTTTAACGAATCTCCAGCCATTTTAAAACCGTTATCATCTTCTCCCCTCATTTGACTTCCAATGAACTGATACATGGAGGCAGCAAGCCCTAAATCACTTGCCTGGCGCCCTAACCCCTCTGAGCCATCATTGGCCATTAACTTTCTGATCGCGGTTTGGAAGGCGCCAGCATCGGTGCCGAGGCCACCATTGAAATTACCGTCATCCGCCTGTTGGGCAAGCGCCCTGAAATCAGCAGCACTGTTTACACCAATAGCGCTTTTCAATAACTCCCCATTCGTTTTGGTGCTATCAATATCAGAAGTTTTATTCCAGAAATCATCCGTATTCAGATTGCTGTTACTCGCAGCCTTATTCCATTGGATAGCCTGTGTAGACGAAAACCCACTGGTGTCACTAACGGCGTTTTGAATGGCTGACTGACGATTTAACGAAGTCTGTAAAGTGTTTGCGGCTTTTTCAACCTCAGAACTCGTTTCCCCTTTGGATAATCTGTCCGTATTGGACCACTGGTTCATCAAACTTTCTTTCTCTGAACCTTCAAACTTCGACGTTAGCGATTCCTGCCAGTTTTGAGCATACTTCTTCATTGCATCCCATTTTTCAGCATAATCTTCCTGTCTGTCATTGGATAATCCAATGGCTACCTTCCCGCTCAATGGTGATAGCATCTCGGCTACCTTAGGCATACCTACTCCAGCTTCCCCCCCAACTCGGAGAGCTAGTTTGGTTGAATCTGCAGAAGATACACCGAATTTGTCTTCCAAACCTTTTGCCAGGCTTTTGACCCTTTGATCAATGGTAGAGTTTGCAATTTCCTGAGCAGAAGAGTTTTGATTGATCGCCTGTACATCTTTGCTGCTATTAATTTGATTTGCGTATGCCGTTTCAAAAGCTTGAGCATTTGATTGAACCTGGGAAGCCGCTGCTGTCGTAGTAGCGCTATTAGCAGTAGTGCCAACAGAAGACAGCATTTCAGTCCCTAAGCCACTGTTAGTTAGGCTCGAATGCCCTACGCCATAACCGCCTGTTGTAGAGTTCATCTGCTGAGTAGCGTCGGCAAATGTCCTGGTGCCGGCATTCATACTTGTTGCTACAGTAGGTGCGCCCATGTTTCCATCTACCTTGGATTGAGTCATGCCTTTCATGGTGCCCATCAAAGAGTGAACGCCACCAAATAACAAAAACATTCCGATCATTGGTATGGTCGTAGTCAGCATGCTGGCTGTGGCCAGATACCCCTCAACCTCAAGAATGGTGGAAGGTAATGCATCAAACGAGAGTGGGTTAAATGTGGCTGAAGCGGCAAACGCTTGTTCGACCGATATGGCTGTATAGAAATCTACGAAGACCTTTACAAACCCCCACAGGTTGATAAACAGCAGTAACGTCATATATTTACCGATGTGCTTTATGCCCAAACCACCGAGTACGATAAGCACGGCATAGAGCGGGTAAATAAAGAACGTCAGAGATTCCAATGCAGTGATAACAGGCGTAGAAATCTGGGAAAACATTTCACGCTCTCCAGCCTTTTCATACACCCGGGAACGCATTGCCTGGAATACCATAGAGTCAACTTCGGTTTCATAAGAAGTGCCGGCCAGACCATCTCGCACCAGGTACGATTGAAGCATCCCGACCTGCAGATCATAAGCAGTTACACCGGAGCCAAAGCTGCCCTGAATTAACGCAATGGAATCCCTTACGGCTGCCTGACGTACACCTTTATCTTCGTAGTAGTCTTCGAGTAGATTTTCTGTCGCACCACTTTGAATGGTTAGTTTAATAGAATTAAAAGCATCCGGACACGATACACGGGTACCAAAAGCGCTGCCGCTCTCATCTAAAAACACTCTTGTGTTTAGGCCGTTATAGCTAACCCGAATTGAATCAATGAAATCTTCAGTTAACTCAGTGTTGCGCATCTTTATAATTGGGGATTCAGGCTCTCTGCCATCGAGTTCATGATCAGCGATATAGCAGTCTTCCATATAATTATCCATTGTTTTCCGAAGATCATAACCTTCAGATGAAGATGAGCCATACAACACGCGACTTGGCGGGGGCGTGTTATACATTTTCACAAGGGCTGCCAACGGGTCAATTTCGCCACTATCTCCCGAATAAACCACTGGCATAAAAGTATCTTCCACCACTTCTCTCAGCGAGGATAAAGCACTTGTAGCCAACCATGCCGGTACAGCTGCTAAAAGCGGCACGTCGTCAACGACCGCAAAAGCGCCTGAGTCCTGGGCTGAAATGATTTTCACATCGAATTTGGGCGTGATAGGTGAAGCAAGAAACGTCCACATGATAATGCCCAAAGCGAATTCCTTGAGAGGATATGGCGCATTGGGATCCATCATTTGCTTGAAAAAGCCCCAAGCAAAATACAAAACAAGAACGGTTGCAGATATTCCGACTAACGTGCCGTCATTAGTTGAAAGCCTGGCAATACCGTTAATCGCTTGAACAATAAATTCATGATTACCATGAACTAAAATTTCTACTTCATCCATCGAAGACAACTACCCAAAAATAATGATTAGGCAGAATTATAAAGATGGTTGACTAAGAGGGTTGCCCACAGAGCAGAGTAAATCCGCATGTCTGTGGGCGGGAATGTTATGGTCTAAATGCTGCTGATAGGGCCAGTCTCAAGTTGGCATTCTCCAACCCGCCATTTGATAGGATTTTTATTGCCTGACGGGTGGTTAATCTATATGCGCCTGAATACACATACTTTAACTTGGATGGAGTGGTTTTATTTGTCATTTGATACAAGTATTTTCTGTCTGAATAATACTGACCAGAAACATAATCATATTCCTCTTTTACATCTTCCCTAAATTTTGGAGGATAAAATAAAACATATTCAGGCAGATCAATTGCCAGCTCTTCATAATCAGATACACTTGCATCACAACGCAACAGGGTGAATAGGTAATAATCTCCGTCCTGGATACCTAAATTAACCGATTTGACTGGGCATGAAGCCCATGCCACAGTTGGCAAGAGTAAGGTTAAAAATAGTGCTATTATCTTCATGAGCTTACCTCTGAAAGAATTGCTTTTATTGGAATCAGCCGGCACCTTGGGTCATACGATTCAGTGCATAAATTTTCAAGTCGCGTATGATCTTGCACAGTAATTCCTGAAGATAAAATTTCAGCTTTAGTAGCATCTGCCAGCTCTTGTAAAAGTAAGACATTGCTTTTTCTACCTTCAATCGAGGCTGCTGCTGATAGGGTATCTTGATGTGTAACTGAGCCATTTGATTTCTGAAGCTCCAAGCGTAATTCAACATCTTTAATAACCTGCTCATTCCAGGCGATAAGGTTAAGGGTGCCCCAGTATTTTAATATCAGGTCCAAATTAGGCTGTCTCTCAAACGGTGTTTCTTCCTTTACGGAAGCCGCTATGACGCTCTCACCCTTTAAGCTAAAAGCCGCTACAGTCAGTGCAACAGTACATACGACAAACACCAATACCATTCTAAATGCATTTCTAAACCAGTTTTTCATATTCAACCTTTTAAACTTTATGTTGGAGCTTACCCTTTTACCGCACATTGATTTTACCGCAACCGTTTGGAACACCTTGCAATAGACCACCTTTTTTCAGGGGCTGTACGGTCACCTGTGAGAAATTCGTTGAGAGCATCAAACACTAAAGGGATAAGCTTTGGTGCTTTAAGGGCAGTAATGGCGGCACTTGTATTAAACATTCTCGTTGTAGTATACTTAGCCTGCAGTCAGTGGCGGTAGGAGCACCCCACGTAAAAAACTGAAGTCTCCAAACAGAATGATGTTGGCGGTAGAAGCGCCCCACGTAAAAAACTGAAGCCTTCAAACAGAATTGACTGCCGAAAGCCCCCTTCATTGGGGGCTTTTTGTTGATAAAAGGAATATCCATGCAGTTGAAGAAGTTAGATCAGTCTTTTTACCCAGACCATACCCACCTATCTGAAGCTTTAGATAATGTGAACGGAGCTTGGATAGAGGGTAAAACAAGAGGGTATGGATTTGTTCTTATTCCAATTAACACACTGACTTTTGCGCTTCCACTGCGGTCCAATATACGTCACAAAGCTTCTTTCCCAACGGTAGGTAAGCATGGTGAAACGCATAAGGGTTTAGATTTCAGCAAAGCTCTTTTAATTCCAAACCCATCTTACATTTCAGACGAACTGTTTCTCATCCCTTCAAGAGAGCACACCCGATTAAGAAGCAAAGAGCATTATATAACTTCACGTTTTACAAAGTACGTTGAGAGGTATATAAAAGCAACCGTAGCCAATGACCGAAACATACTCAACTCATCCGCATACAGATTTTCAACCCTACAACACTACCATGCTGAATTGAACATATAACTTATTTGGATAGGAAACGTGTAGAGTTCCTGACTTACTCTATTTTCAAAGAATAAGAAAAACTTGTGTCATATGGTCCTTTCACAACAATTACTTCCCCCTTCCCTGTTACTCCTGAAAATTCAATCTCCTTCTTTTCCAAAGGAAGTAAGGGAAACCCTTCACTAATTGATTTTTTAACATAGCCGGTTGCTGACTGAGATAGCCCTTCCTTTGAGACTTCAAAAGAAAAAACGCCAGATATGAATACCTGGTGCATATCCAAATTGCTTTTATCCACGGTAAAATGAACTTTTGGAATAATGACACCATGCCTACAAACACCTTCTGCCCCTTCACATCGAGTGATGGTATCCATGTTCATTTGATAATCCACGGTGGTTTCCGTTTCTTCGCTATAAAGAACCGTCAAGCTACCACCTGAATTTCCACCTCGATTACCTGGAAACCGATTGTTCAATACCGGCCCTTTATAAACAAATTCCGACCAGGCTTCATATCTTTGTGGCAAATTTGACTCAGGGGTTGAGTTGCAACCGCATAAAGCTAGGGTTCCAGCAATAATGAAGAAGCTTGGAACAGTTTTTCTGATTAGTAGTTTTGTCATTTTTACTCTTAACATTAGTTTAAAAAAATAATCACTCAATTCCCTTCCGTAGGGTCAAAGCCAAACTCACAGACCGGGGGCCTGGGGGAAGCGGAGCAGTCCAGATTGTTGACAGTGCTAACGGCTGAGGCTCTAACTCCCTGAGAGTAATTCGCGGCACCATCTACTCGCTGAGTTGTTCTTTCAGAAACCGTCTGACGGGCAGCAGCATTCACCAATCGCCCACCTTCCATTTTCTTAAAGCACCTTTGCTCAGTTGTCACTACGCCAGTGACTGGATCTTCCACTTCAAAAGATTCGCATGAAGTTTCCACCAGCTCACCACCGGCAGTAAGATTCTGTTCACCACCTTCAGATGGAACCAAATCCGCTTCAACCATTAATCCGATCCATTCACTTAAATCCAAATCTTTAAAGTCAAGACGTGACAATTCAGATTGTGAAAGCCCTTCACAACTACTCATATCTTTATTCAACAGTGGTCCCGCTTGCTCCATAATGATTCTGGCTAGAATTGAATCGTAACAGCAATAGTCTTGCCTTTTCTGGTAGCAAATCCCCAAAACTTTAGCCGAGCAATAATCATCACCGACAGAAAAACATTGACGCTGCCCTAATTTAACTCCCATATCTTCTTCATTCTCATCGCACATGGTTAGCAAAGTCAGGGCCAGTTTTACATAGGAATAAATTGCGTATGCACCCATGATTGAACTCATCACATCACTTATCGCTTCATTAACAATTAACTCTGTGCCCTCTTGGGTTGCAGTCTCAGTAAACAGCAAGCTAGCCAAATCCTCTGGAAGCATGTCGTAGACGAACTCGTATACCTGCTGCTCAACTTCAGCCAAAGCCGCTCCCATGGCAGACTCACCCGCCCCTTCGGCAACGACCGTCGTTCCAGCCTCAGTAACCACCTCGCCGGTTGCATTCCCCAGGACCGAGTTATACGCGCTGGAAATTGGTTCTGACAGGCTCTGCCAGGTGCTATATACAGGTTCGGAAAATTGGGTATATGCACCATCAGCCAATTCAATCAATGCTTCAGAACCACTCTGAACGGTTCCACCGAACACACCGTCAGCAGCCATTTTGTTCATTTTCATCATGCCATCAGCCATAGTGACATAACTCAGAATGTTCAGTCCTGCCGGGGCCTCACAGCAATTCGTGCCCATGCCCGTTACCTCTGCGGAGCAATATTCAGCCTCTCCATTAAATACCCTGCAGGTAGAAGGATCGGTCGGGTCTTCACAAGAGCGGTCAGCATCAATGTTCTGCATGATGTTCGCCTGAAGAGATGCATCCAAGAACTTCCCATTGCTTTCTGTTGCACCAAACTCACAGTCTCCACCAGAGCAAGGTATTGCTCCCTGGCACACATTTGATTCTCTTTCATAGGTGTGGCTGATAGATCGCCCAGAGTCACAACGGTAAGTCACAGTCTCGTTATAACAGTACTCTTCACCTTCATGCTCCTCTTCTTCCTCGGTCCAATCATCCACATCACGATCATACCAGTCTTCAGTGCAAGTTCGATTCACTTCAGAACAGTCAGGATTTTCACGATACTCAGCACAATAATCTGGTAGCTCTCGCAATTCATCCCAGCCCATACAAATGAGCTCTCCAGTATCCTTATCTACAGTACAGTATTCTTTTCCACCTAAAGGATCACAGGCGTAACCGTCGAGATTTATCTTCCATGTTTTGTTTGCGGTATCCCCTGGATACATTGGCCCTAATTTATCAAGGAATTCTTGTGGGAAGCCTCTTGAGCCTTCCTCTAGCGGCGTAACACTGTCGAAACGACAAAAGCTATACCCTATATCTTCTTCAGATACCCCTGAGTCAATTAATGCATTTACCCCAGCTCCATTCCATATCTGAGAGGATATTTTGTCTTTGCAGTTTTCAGGGTACTGCGTTTCAACCTCACCAAATCCCTCACCAGTTGTATCCTTAAAATAAAACCTTACTTTGGAGTAAAACTCACCAACACCACCAACTAAAACATTCGCTTTAATTTCATATGTATTTGAAGCATCCGCCGTAATATGTCGCTTGAAGCCAAATGTTTTATCGCCAGAGAAGTAGTGCCTTCCCAAATTAATATTTTGACCGGCCTCACAATTAGGATGATCGATACCAGGTAGTTTTCTTGTGTAAGAACTAGTTGAATCAATATGTGAGTAGGCAGTTTCACCATTTACCGTAAACTCGATATGGTCATCAACATAACCATCAAGCACCACACGATCTAACTCTATCCCATCCCCTAAGTTTATAGTGACTGTTTTACCGTATTCATAAACACCACAATTATTCGCGTTTGTCGGGTCAATATAGTTGTTACCTTCATCGTTCCCTAGCTCCATCTCATAGCAACCAACTCCGCACGTTGTAAATCCAGCACCTCCTACAACAATTGGCACTCTAATCTTTCTCGAAATTTCACAGAAAAATTCATTTCTCGTATTGGTAGTCTGGCAGGTATGCTCATCATAGGCAGGCGCATATAGACTCTCAGTAACAGTGGACGTAGTGCTCGTGCATGCCTCAAAGAAATCACCGCCGTTATTGGCTTCAACTTGCTCAATATGATTGTTGGTCGGAGTTAGCCATGATGCGTTAGGATTAATGTCGGTATTCACTGCTTGTTGAGCCGACTGTGTAAGCATCTGATATGCCCTGCCGGAGGAAGTTGCGCCGGCTTTCAGGACATTGTGAGATTCTTTTCCTTCATCGAGCACTTTCTGATTATCACCATAGGCGCCATCGGCTTGAAAATAGTGGTCTGAGTTATTAATTTCAGAGGATAAGTAGTCTTCCTTCTCAAGATTTTCTACAGTGCCGCCACCGGCTTTCTTCCCTATTACTAAGTTACCATTATCATCCCTACTTAACGTTCGAGTTCCATCTTTTGTATAGGACATTTTTATGCCGCCATCACCAACAGAAGCCGGAGTTCCGTGAGTAGCGCCAATACTGAGCGCCATTCCACGTTCATCATTTAAGATGGTTTCTGAGCTTGAATTGTCAGCTGTGTCGCTGAAGTCATAGGTTTTTGCAGCCGGGCGCTTGTTTAGCTGGTTTTGCATATAACCGGTTAGGTCTGTAGAGCCACGATTCAACTGCTCTTGCATCTTTTGGGTAATGCCAGTTGTTTGGTGGTTTTTACGAGGATCATTGAGATTATATTTATCCTTCAACTCATCCAGGATCTCCGTTTCGCTTTCTTGGGCAAAGGACACTCTTGGGAACAATACCGCCGCACCCGCAAACACAAGCCCGAATGCCATAGCATTGGATTGCAGAAAAAAAATCATCGTAAAAATATATACAAAAGATCGATTAACAGTCATTTATTAGCGCCACGTATGAATAGTCGATGGCATTTTAATAGCGAACTTTAAACGCAAGTCGCGGTAGAGCCTGTTAATTTGCCAAGTCTGTTGTAGCTCTGACTTTGAGAGAGGGAAAAGAGGCCCACAGAAGCAGGCCTCGAATTGTTATTACGCTCTGGCTCTTGCTAGTCGCTATTGCCGCTGCCGGTTCTCACACAGCAATCACGCCAGTTCCAAATCATATAAATATAGGCGTTGTCTTTACCTGGCCGCGTCCTGCCCCCAAATGGCGTACACCACCTCGCTGTACTCATACCCATTGGATGGCAGCAATCTTTAAATGCGTCGGTGCCATCACCAACTGAGCCCCCTAAGTCAGATTGCAAATTTGCCGGGTCGGTACCTTCATCCAGTGTAGGTATCGATGTTTTAAGTTCTGGAGAGCCTGCTTCTGGCACAGGATAAATCAAAGAAAACTTATATTGTGAACGTGGGATAGTTGGATAGTAGTCAGGCCCACACATCGCGTCATTACCTACAGTTTTTTGAGCTAACCCTTTTCTATGCAAAGACGCTAACACACGCTGAGTAATGAGCGATGAACTTGCGACAGGGTCATTCTGATAATTCACGTTGCCAGTCAGTGGGTACAACATTCCGTCACAGCCTGCACACCCATAAAACTCTTCCTGCTGGTCATTAGCCGTGGTTGTCACACAATCAGCACTGCACCATAACGCCGCAATCGGATTTGCAAATATTATTGCTTCCGGGTTAAGCAATAGGCTCAGCATGTCATCATTCCAAAGAGGGTCAATTTCAGACAAATACATTAGGTCAAAATCCATGTACCCATCTGTGCAATTGGGCATAACTAGCATGTTCAAAATGGTCATCAGCGGGTATGAGAAATAGTGATACTGATAGAATGAGTTGTTACTTTTATCCTCATCTACTTCCATATCATTGATACCCAACCCTGATAAAGTGTCTTGCAGCTTTATGCCGCCTAGTGATGGTGAGCACCAAGGAGTTGTAACTACTTCATTTAACTTGCTGGGCGACCAGAATCCCAGTGGATAACCATACTCAGGTATTCCAAGTGCATCTGTACATGAACAGACTGGTCCGTTGCTCGCAGCGCCATCAGGAGCTTCAGCAATTGTCGCGCCCATCAGGCTAATACCATCTAGAAAGCAGTCCCAACACACCTGGTCAAATACATTAGTTAATACATTTGCGTCATCACACATAGGGTTCACATCTGTACTTTGTGCATGGACTGTTGATGATATAGCCATAACTAAAAGCCACCCTGCAAGCAACTTTATAGACTTCATTACTTTCACCCTTTAGCTCAATGGTTCGCGAGATAAAACAACATGCAAACCACCGGAAAAATCACCAGAAAAGTCTTTGAACATATTGTGGAATACATACTAGAATCAGCTTGCTTAATCATATGTCACCAATTATTCGCCGTTTAATAAGTTAGAAATGAAGTCAATGGCCATATTGATATACACCATTGCCACCGCTGCGATATCTGGCTTTTCAATCGCTATCCATATCCCCACAGCTATAAAAAATAACGCAGGCAAAAACCTCATCACTCTTCTCCTAGTTTATACTGCTGCACTTTCATAACTTGCTTTTGCAGATCGGTTGAAATTTTTGCTGGCAAACCTGAAAGGTGAAACTTCTTGACCATTTCCGGAGGCAATTGATATAGCTCGCGGCCAAAGTGTTTGCGGAGTGCTCCTAAATGGTCCCACCCTTTATCTCTATTAATTTCGGAGAACATAATCATCACTTTCCCCATGTCTTCACCTGCGTTGATTTGTTCATGAACCCACTGCAGCTGAGAATTGTCATTCGCGTCGAATACATAGATTGACATTGGCACAGTAGCGGTGGCTAACGGGTTCAATACCTGCCCTGCGTTGGCCAATGTATCCCCTCTAGGGTTTGTAATGGTGCTGGTTGCCCTTACGGTTGGATCGATGTACCAAGTTTCATTTTTGTCAGCCTTCGGCATCTTCGTGAAAGCAATCTTTTGCCAGTAGGTGTTGATCGCCTTCTCTCTCTTACCTTCCCATGACATGCCGGCCATTCGCTTTTTAATTGTCTCAATCATTGATTCTTCAACGACTTTGAAAACCGGCCCGAACGAGCCCAAATCCTTACTCCCTGTAGCATCCTCATACTTACGCTTTAGCCAATCAGCATTGATGATCCCATCTGCTGTTACCGTCTTCTCGGGCGTGCTACGGATGATTGTTGGCACCACACTGATTTGAAATAGTTCAAACTTTTTGGGCTGGAACTTAACCACCGGCTTCACCTTCATGTTGCTGCCTATACGCTGTAGTAACTTCATCGTTTGGCCAATACCCTCATGCTCTGGATGCAAGCCATTTAGATACACCTCGGCGCCTGACTGAACAGCCACTTTAAAAGCCTCTAAAATCTTCTGCTCTGGCATGCTAAAGCTAATGAATATCCCCAACACATCCTTAGAAGGTGCAGAGAATGCGGGATTGAAAGCTTTCGCCTCACCTTCGCTAAGACCAGCATACTTTTGAAGTGAGTTAGCCAACTCTGCAGTGGTGTTATCGGCAATCAGCTTGGCAGCATTTTCATAGCGTTGAGCTTTGGCAGCTTGTGTTTCAGCATCATAACCATCCAAGTAGCCTAGCTCTGACATCCTTTCTGTTTGCTGCTTCAATAAGCGCTCTTGGTTCTCCAGATATTCTTTGGCTTGTGGATTTAGAGAAACGCCCTCATTCACCGACTTAACGCCGCTCAAAGCTTCATTGAGCTCTGGCTTTTGGCCTAACTGAGGATTCGATATAGATTTCTTAAACTGACCGCTCTTGAGCAGTTCATCTACTTTGCTGATAGGATCTTCCTGAGAAACTGTCGCAAAGGAAATCAACACAGCCGTAAAAGGAAGTGCTTTTTTAATAAATCGCATATGCTGTTCCCATAATTTTTTCTTGTTTGATAGGGCCCCAGTATCGAGAGTCATAACTTAGCGGGGTTTCTCCCATAACGAACAACTCACCGTCATTCAATGTGAGATGCGTATTCAACTCACTGATTGCTTGACCTGTTCTGGCAAGGCCTTGTGTCATATCCAGCTCAACAGCTTTCACACCATCTACAACAACATGCCATTCGTCGAAATCGATAGTTTGGCCACCCATGGCAACCACTTTCTTAACCACTTCCGCGCCTTCATATAAAGGTCCAGCATTGCTGGCAAACTTGAAGTAAACCAAGTCACCAATAGCAACATCCGTATCCCATTTATCAATCAATAGAAATCTGGCGTGAAGACACCTAACACTTTGCTTTGGAACGGCAATAGTGAATCTCATACTGAACAGGTGGAACAAACCCGCCATAACCAGCATGGTAAAAATCAGCGGTTTAAGAAAAATTGAGTTGCGCATAGCTCACCTTATTTGATGGTGGTTATGATAAGTCCTACAAAGAAATTGCAATGACGATAGAGGGGAGGAAATTTAGATGTCTGTGGACAGCGATGCCTGTAGGAGAGTAATAAAGCATCACACTTAAATGCTTACTATTACCGAAACTGCATTTAATTCGAGTAATATAGTTTCATACTGGTAACGTCTCAACAGAGTTCTACCCACATGCTTAGAAGCGGCCATCAACATCATTTGGACGCATTTGGAGTGGAACGTGCAGTAGAAGACGAGTACGTCTCTGTGCTTTTGTTAGATTTCCGTTGTTTCAGGACTGGAAAGCTGCTTCGCATACGGAGTAAGAACTAGCCTAAAACACAACCACCAAAGATAAATGGCTGTCGCTGAATAGTAAGTGCCAGTAACCCCAAGCCCGTGCGCAACTTTATTTCTTAGGTTTCCATATGTTCTTTCCAGTAAAAGCCCCTTCAAATCCATTACTAGGTCATACCCGAAAACTTCGAGTGTTGTTTCATGATCAAGTATTGCGGTGATCCGAAGTTCCTCTTGAACACCATGGGTATTGAGTGTCGAAACGCGTTCTCCGAAACTCTTCAACACATGACGCAATGAATTTTCTAGCAAGGGAACAATTATGGGTAGTGCTATTTCATAGTCCTCATTTAGCCCCGCGATTAGACCCTGCGCCCACATTCGTTGCTGACTTGGAGCAATAAACGGGTTGTTTGCTGTAAGCGACTCTAATTCTGTCAAAGAAATAGGGTGTTCAACTCGCAGGATGTCAGCAGCCGGAAGTATACAGCCTGCCACTGAAACCTGATGTTCTAGCGCCGCATAACGGTACAAATTGTGATTAGTAACCGCACCGGTTTCAAAACTTCCTCCAGATTTAGCGATAACTTTACCTTCGCCATCAAGATGAACCGCTCCAAACAGCTGGGATAACGGAAATCTATGAGCAAGTTCCTCTGCTTGCTTCTCAAGACTCTTATAATCAGGAACCTTGGTGACTCCAAAAGCGAAGGCAAATAACGCTTCTCTGAACGTCTTTCCAGAAATGGTTTCGACTGTTTGCGCGATACAAGATGACATGTCTATTGGGGTTTCAAATTTCCCCATTTCATTCAATGATTGCGCCTGAAATTCAAGCAGCTCGCCATATAACTCATCTCGACGCTTCTTTGACCCCGGAACTGCCTTGTAAGCTTCAACTGCCTGCTGCATCCAGTGTGCAGCGGACATGCCACCACCCAAATTACGAGCATTGGACGCTAAAGTTTCAGCTAAGGACGCCTGAGCTTGATTTACCTCGTCTTCGTTCTTCGATTTTCTCGCTGCTTGGACAGCTAGTTTCCAGTACTCTTCAGCACGGTGAAAATCACCTTCATTCTCTGCGCGTTCGGCTGATTCCTTGGCAATGCTAAGGAGTTCATCAGTATCGTCCGACCCGAAGTCAAGCAGTAAAGATATTGACCTAGCTGTTAAGAATTTCTTGTCTTCCGCCGAGTAGTCACGCACCCATGAGAGAAGCAAGTTATAGACGCTTTTAAAGTACTTTGCTTCCTTCCGCCGAAAAAGTGCTGCAAGACGTAAAGCTCGCTCCGCGTATTCTGCACAATATGTCCAATGCTCAATATCGAAGTGAGTTTTTGCACAAGTGAGAAATTCCTGAATCGCTGTCCATGCGTGTTTCGGATCACGGCTTCTTAGCCAGAGAACATCGAAAACTCTTGCCCGAAGTACACTGGGATTCAGGTATTGAACGGTGGTCTTGAGCTCTTGAAGTTCGTCTTCCACCATATCAGATGGGATTGGAGACCGCCCGTCTGCTGTTTGTATTAAAGGACCATACGGCGAACCAGCATCCTCATATTTTGAATGATAAGAGGCTATGGCCGCCAACGTTTTCAAACACGCACGCTCGTTTTCTGTTAACGCTTCATCGTCACAACGTTGTCGAAGGTCGCCTTGGTAGTAGTCGCAATCATAGCGATCACTTTGCACAATCACATCATCTGCAATGTTCGCCGCGCGCTCATTCGCCGTCATTTCAGGTATCCTATAGGAAATCTACCGCACCAATAAGCAGCGGAGCGTCAGCGACGTTCGGCGACCAACGGGAGCGAATGTAATTGGATTCTTACATCGCAGCTCTGATGAAAGACATCCAGTCCCTATGAAGCTTTTTTAGCATCTGATATAAGTCAACGTCCTGTCCATTAATGCTTACTGAGTACAAATAATGGTCGAAGGCACCACATACTGCTTCAGGGTGCCCACATACCGCAATTGGTGAGCCACTGGTCACGGTATAATTTTCCCCCTGCTTTTCAATTTCGACCTTTTTGAAATGCTTTGCCTTATTACATAGTTTTCTTACTGTCTCTTGATACGCGCAGGTTTCTGGGAAGTCCTCTAAGCCATTGTAATAAGACTTAAGCTCCTTGGGTACCTTTCCAACGGAAAATGGATTAAATTGCCTTACACATTCAGTCTTGCAAGAGTTTTGAATAGACTCATCTCTCAAATACCACTCAAATAAGTGATTCATTCCGAACACCACATTAAAAAGCAAATAATCATATTTTGGATGCGAAAAGCACTCTCCTAGCTGTATTAATTCCTGCTCACATTTTTCGAGTAGGTGATGGTAGTTGTCCAGAGATAATAAACTCAACACATACCTCCTGTGCGATGTGACGCCCACATAAGGCAGAGTTACGCATGGGCTAAAATCCGAGCGAAGCGACAGTGCCCATGCGTTACTGTCCCAGGGAGCCGGCGAGCGACATAATGTGATTGTTAGCTCCCGATCTATTTTTTCGCATTCCAATCTTTAAGAATTTTCTTTTGGCTTACCATGCTGAACACCCATTCACGACCTTGTTTTTCCTTTTTGAAGAGTTTCATATCGACAAGGCCATTGAGTGCAGATGATGCGGTATTATAGGAACATCCTAAGTTTTCTTTGACATTCGAAGCCGTAAAAAAATGAGCAACACCACTCCGTGCTACTTGGAATATTTTCTGCTGTTTATCAGATAGTTTTTTATATAAACCAGACTTCCATAGCCAAACGTTAAACTCTTCAGCTTCTTTTAGAGTTCGTTGGTAAGAATCCTTAAATTTGTTTATCGCTCTAATAATGATTGAGCATTGATAATCAATGAAATAAGTCAAATCCATTTCGTCTGATTCTGTATACAGATAACTTTTCCCGTATTGAACAGGTGCATTTTTTAACAGCAGGCTTATAGTGATGTACCTAAATGCAGAAAAATCATTTTTGAACATATACCAATAGAAAAGTGCCCGTGCAACTCGCCCATTACCATCTCTAAATGGATGCTCAAAACCGATGAGAAAATGAATTATGATCGCCTTTACCAATGGATGGAAGTAGTCACGATTATCTGTATCGTGATGACTTTCATTTACCCAACTACAGATTTTTTTCAAACGAGCTTTCAGATTTTCAGCTAAAGGTGGCTGATGAACAACATTACCCTCCGCATCAACAACTTTCACATCATCAGTTTTCCTAAACACACCGGGGGTGTAGTTATCATCGTCAATCCCATCGACTCCGATTTGATGTAAGTCCCTAATTAAATCAGGTGTTAGATCTTTTTCTCTGTTCTCCCATGCAAATTTCATCATCTTAAAATTACCGACGATCATCTTTTCATCTAGGCTTCTAGGCTTGCGTTTCCTCTTTAACAAGTCTTTTGCAACTTCAGTAGTAGTAGCAGCCCCTTCAAGTTGGCTGCTGCTTATTGCTTCATCCTCGACCAAATCATTTAATAAGTATTCAAGATGCTTTTCTTCACCGATTTTTGAACACATCCACTCGAGAGAAGCGGTCGTTGTGTTCCTGTCTGTTTCACTTATGGCTTTTTGAATGTTGGGAGTCAGAAAAAAACGCCCTAATTCATTCGAATCACCGATAGGAAGAATTCTTTTTAATTGTCTCAATCTAGCAGTTTTCACAATTGACCATGCTAAATCTTTATCTAGATCTTTGGAAAATCTATAACGAAGCTGGTCATAATGAAGGTATCTTCCTTTATTATCTGTAGGAGATAAAAGTCCGATATATTCTTTTAGGTGCTCACTGTGCTTCTCCAGCGCAAGCTGCAAAGGGTTACTGATAAGTTCTTTTGGTGGAGAAGCAATCATATTAATCTCAAAATTGTGAATAATTGAGACAAGAGTATATGAAAAACCAGGCTTTGTCTCAAAAAAGTTAAAAATTGAGATAAGGGAGCTAAATTTAAGCTTTTGAGTGCAAACATGGGGCTATAATCGCGAAGCGGACCCGTGTTTACGTCCCAGCGAACGAAGTGAGTGACAAAAGCGTTTTGTTAACACACATTGTTGAGAAGATCTCCAAAACCCCAAATGACGGTGCCTACGATCGTTATTAAAACACCTTGATAAACTTTAGAGCCAATTGCACGGTCTTCTGAGCTCGTCACCATGACTTTACCTTCGTGATCGAGCTCTGCAAAACCAGACGTAGATGAATTGGCTTTATAAACACCTCGAACAAAAATTGGGGAACTTATGAGTAATAGTCCAGAAACCGTTATCAATGAACCGAATCTGGAAAACCATAACCAATCTGATTGAAACACTGATATTCCAATACCAATTAACCCCATAGCTAAAGCAAAAGAAGCGACAGCAGTTTTGTTTCCTAGAATCTTAATATAAGGATCGTGCTTATGTTTATCTATGCTACTTGAGTTCAAAAAATTTCCTTGTGGGTGCTAACACCTAAGTATGGGGCACAGGCAGGCTATAATTGCGAAGCCGCCTGCGGGCGACATAATTTTGTTGTTATGTATCATTAACCGATTTAGCCACAACGAACCCACTGAAACCGATGGCTGACTCGATATACCAGCCGTTGTAATTATTACTTTCAAGATAATTTACTGTAGTTTCGATATCATCTTTCCATATATCGATTCCAGTTTTGGCTATTATTCTTTTCTTCTTCGAAGAGAGAGCTAATCGGCACGTTTTCAATGTCAATGATAATCGAATATGCAGTATGCACGAAATAATATATGGTAACTTCCGTGAAGGTGATTTCCGAAAAATCGGTTTCTTTATCGGGGTAGCCAAAACCCAAATATAATTTTACAGTTTTGCCGTGGCCCGGAAACTTCGTATTTTTGACGATGATAATCGTGAAACCTCAATATAGCCTTATCAGCTTCCTTGGCACATAGACACAATGACTTCCTGTGAAATGCTATATTTTCGTTATGAAATGTTACCAATTCAAATAGTGGCGCCACTATAGACATGAGTTTTAATAGAGGGGTTGTTATTCTTGACAGCAAAACAGCGATAAGAAAAAGCCCGGGTGATTCCGGGCTTTCTATTACTTACCAGCTTACATCCGTTTCGACAAATTCTCCGCCATTATCTACAGCGCGTATTGTCACTGTCAGGCTTGGGTAATCTGACTTACGGAAGTAAATCACCTTACCTGCACGGAAGTCGACTTGGCCTTCCCATGTGTAATAGTAATTCACAATCTCGCCATCTTCGTCAGTACAGTTTGACCGGACATAGTAACGATCACCGCTGTCTTCCAATTCTGGCAAACAAATTGGCGGAATATTTGGCAATACATTGATAACCGTCGTGTATTCACCCACCTGAGCGTACTCAGAAGTCACCACCAACTTAACTTCAAATGATCCAGCTTCATTGAATTCAATGTCAGTCGATGACACTGTGGAGCTCGACAGCTCTGCACCGTCCAAGAACCACTGATAGGTATCAGCATAATCTTTTGGATGGCCAGGGTCTGCATATGCTCTCATGCCGACTCTTAATGGAGCACGGTTGAACTCATTGCTCGGTGACTCAACTAATTCAATTTCCATAGGGTCGGCATCCAGAATGTCTACGAACTCTGAGAAGTCACGCTCATTACCACGGTTATCTCTTACTCTTACTGTGACAAGATGAAGCCCAGGTTCATGAACGGTGAAGTAGATGAAGTCATTACTATTTCTGGTAATCTCAATTGCATTCTCATCCACCAGCCACTCATACGTAAATTCAACGCCAGGCACGTCAGTATCGATACCATTGATTCTGGCCGAGCCCTGTGAAGGTGCCACAGCAATCTTTGTATCTACTTCAAACTGGCCATCAGGGAACTCATACCTATGTGTAACAACGGTTTCAGTCTCTGAAGCAAAGGTTTCTGCTTTCAGTCCATTAACCCAAGCAGAATATTTAAAAGTAGCGATTCCACCAACAATGTCGGTTTCTTTTACCAGGTATTCCACTTCGCTTGCGTTCACAACAGCGCCGTCTGGAAGCTCTATTTCCTCTATGATATCTAAATTCAAGCTTGAGCTGGACGCCCTTGCAGAACCAGATATCTTCGCTACAAAGCCAGCTTCTGCGTAACGAGGGGTATCAATATTGACTCTCAATGGCTCTGGAGCAAGAACCCTAGTTTTCATTTTATCTGAAGCATAAGATTGCTCGCCCACGGTTTCACTTGTGGAATCTAAACGATACCGAACGTTCACATAGAAATCTGAATTCGCCATATGGTTAAAGGTATCAGTTCCTTCAGTCCATGTAGCTCCTTCATCTACTGACCACTCAAATACACCATCTGAAGCACCAACCAAGTCATCCGCAACAACAGCCGTGAATGTACCTTCCTGACCTTCCAGCAACGTTGTGTCACCTTCAACTTCAATGTCAGCAACTTCATAACCAACAGCTTCCACTGTAGCACTGTAAGAAATCACACCAGTCAGTCTGTTTTCTGTTCTAACGCGATAGAACTTGGTGCCCGGCTCATTCATTCTAACACTGAAGAAATTAGTCACATTTTCAGTTTCACTCCAAGCAACACCATCATCAGACATTTCCCAGACAACTCCTGCTGAGGCATCTCTATCATTACGGCTGGCATACTGGAATCGTACAGTTGTACCAAATGGCACTTCTTCAGTGATCACTACGTCACTTAGCTCACCTTCGATTGCGGTGCCTTTAAGGGTTTCAACTCGATGAGCACGAGAATCAATTTGCTGTTCAAATCCTGGAACGCCTGAAATGGCATCCATCAGCACATAGATATAACTGCCACTATCGAAAATGGTTTGGCCATCCATTATAAATTTAGCCTCACCAGATGCGTTAACCTGAACCGCATCGCCAATACGGACATACTCTCGCTCATCGTTCCGATAAGCTAGTTGGGCAGTCCACTCACCCATGCTGTCAGTATCATAGATGTATGACTTAGCACGACGGTCGTAGAAACCAACATTGGCAGTGAACTCAATAGTGTCTTCAGTTGTCGTTTCACCGACAACATCACTGATGACATAAGCCTTGGTCCGTGAATCTGGAGTGATTACTGCGGTAAAGTTTTCAGCCACCTTAGACTCTGGCACGCGACGATACTGAACATCAACTTCATATTCTACTTCTGACCATACAGGCGCACTAGTTTCACCCACACGCTCAATACGGCCTCTATAATTCTTTAAACTAAACCTGTCAGAACCACGATAGTTTACTGTTTCAGTCATTCCTTGAGCTGATATATTCAGATCAATGTACGAATTCGCAGCAGCCAGATTGTAATCCGTTAATCGCTTTGAATTGTGGGGCATTGAATACAAGCCTTCCGAAATTCTACCTTTATCGGAAATTACAAAGTCTAGCTCGGGACGCTCCAATGCTTCTATCGTCATAGAGTCACTATATGCAGCAACTTTTTCACCATTGTTATTATGGTAATAGACCGTGTAACCAATCTCGTGCGTCCCAATGTCGTTTATAACGCCTTCCAGGTTATATCCCCGCCCCTGGAAAGTAGGCTCTAAACCATCTGGAATGTTATCAAACTCAACCGTACAGCCTTTACGGATAGAAAGTGAAAGCGCAGCTGCAGCTTCGTCAGTGGCCGCGAAATAACACTTATCACCTTCAGACTGATAAAAATCCACATCCATCTCAGTGACTTCTGAGTAAACTTGCGGCGGCGGATTGTTGAAGTTGAACTCTGACATCATGTATTCAAGCTTGAAGTTGCGAACCATCTCATTACCGCCACTATCAGAAGCCACTACTTCGACGTTCAAAACCTGACTGGGTAGAATTTCTGGATCACGCTTCAGCAGCACAATATTGTCTTGCACTACATCAATGTCTGCATCCTCACCATTTATCTTCACGGATGTGATGGTAGAGCCATCCGCCCACCCCCCATGCGCAAAGAAAGCCACGTCTTCCAGGAAGTACGTATCTACCCCGGAACCTTCACGCAACTCAACAGAACCTATAAGACCTCTGATATCTGGTGCAAATCGGTCAATTAATCGATCTGTATATTCAGCAGTCCGACTGTTGTTGAATTTGTCCGAGGCAATTACTTCCGCACGATAGATACCGTCCGGAACATCATTAATGCTGTACTTAATAACAACCTTATCATTGGCGATAACCGGTTCACCGATTGCCTTTACGCTGTACTCCGTTCCATAACGGAAATTCGGTACCGAGAAATCAATCACACGCCCGTTGAACTCAATTTCATCAGTAGGCATCTGGCCATCTTGGATGTGTAGCTTGATTGTATTGGCTACCGGAATCCACCAATCTCCATCTTTACCGGCATGGGGTGTTTGCATTACCAGCAAGGCTTCATTTTCGTTGAGGGTGAAGTCAGTGCCTTCGATATTTTGGGTGATCACCCCCATATCCCCGGTGCCATTCACAATGAAATTGGTCACCTCTGGTGAGCGGTAGTCATAGTTGATACCAACCTCAGCCAGCGCCTCATCAAAGTACCCTTTGATATCTGCAACGCCAACCTGCTTAACATCTCGACCAAACGTTTCCGGCTCTGCGTCACCAGGAATGTAGTCAGGAAGAAATACGCGACACTCTTCTTCATCGATATCAACCTCACATTGCTGTCCATCGATAGAAAGCACCTGTCTAAATGGACGCGTTTCAGCCTTAATCGTCACAGCCCTCAAATTACGTGTTTTACTGTAATTCTCTTGCTCCAGGCCTTCCACTTCCTCATCACCCCAATCAGCAACAATGTCTAAGATCTTAGGAATCTCAGGTGACTCAACATCCAATGAATATGTACCGGTTAGCAGCTCTGTTTTAACACCATCATCGACAATTGATACTCGATAATCAAAATCAACCGTAGAGGCAGTTTCAAGCACGCCTTTTAATTCCAGCGCATCAACTACCAAACCGTGTGATGTACCCGTCCACTCGAAGAAACACAACGGCTTCGCGCCTTTGATGTATGTGTTATCTGCAGCAAACTCATCAGTCACGAAGTCGCATTCAATACCGTCTTTTTCAACCGTAAGCTTGAAGTCTTTTACATACGCAACCGGTTGGCCCATTGACTCAATCTGGACGGTCGGGTTCACTGCTTCTACTTGGCCAGTGAAGGTTATGCTTTTAGCGTTTGCGTTTGACGAGAGCATCAGCGCCAATGAAACCACTGATAGCTTCAGTGCAGCTTTCGCTGTTGATTTATGCTTCATTAAATCACCCATTTTTACTTCGCAGAGTTCCTAAGATGTCTACATTTTAAAGCAGTGTGACCACATGCCGATTCTACAGAGAGGGGTAATGCTTAATGTCTATGGGATAAATTGCGAAACAGATAGAAAAAAGCCTGCATGATTGCAGGCTAACAAGGTTGTTCAGAACTACCCTATAAATGGCGTTTCTTCTTTTTTAACGCATTGGACCCCTTTCTCGTCCACTTCATACCCTGCTGGACACTCCAGTACTGGGTCTTCAGTCAAGGTTCTCTCGCAAGTTGAATAATCTGCTGAAGGTGAGAATGTTTCATCATCACAATGCTTGAATAGATACTCTTCGGTCAGCTTGCAACTCTCTCCATCTTCTTCCATAAGGAATGGTTCATCACAATGTCGCCCGGCAGGCTCATTGATATCTGTCTCGCAATTTCCAGTGGATGGATTAAAATCCCCACCGTCCAAACAATAATTGCCATATGGCTCAAAATTATATGTCAGGCAGCTCGAACCCGAAACACTACCACCACTTGGACAATAATATTCTTTATCAGAATAAGATTGGTACTCACAAACATGTTCGGCGCTATTATACGTGCCCCTAGTGCAATAAGGTACCTTTTCAGATTTGGATGACGTAACTAGGCAAAAGTCAGATTTTAGAAAGTCCCCACTATTACAATCCCCCTCGTAGTGCGTATATGGAGCGGAGGTTTCACCATCTTTGTAACACTGTTCATGATAAGTGTCGTATGTATATCCATCCCTACAACTTGGTACATAATAGTCATAGCAAGAACCATCATTACCTTCTATTTTAGATTGACAGTTGGTTCTTAGATAATAGTAGCTGTCTCTAATCGTTCTTTCGCACTCGGAGCCATTCCAACTCCCCTTTTTACAACCATAGGTCGCACTGTAACTTGTTGCTGTACCTCTGCATTGACCACTTACGTCATCCCACCCCTCGCCACACTTTGACACTGGATGAGACTCCTGTTGAACACACATAACCCCCTCAAGAGATGAACCAGGATAAGCGGAACAATTATAAGGCGCTGCCTGTACCGTGACACGTGTACAATTCTCACCATTCTTCTCGTACCCATCATCACAGTACAATGTAATAGGCGCAGTCGAGTAGTTAACACATCGAATGCCATCGCTGGTGTCACTCACATACTCTGGGGAGCAGTTGATAGCCAGTACATCGTAAGTGACTGTCAAGCAACCATCTTCTAGCTCCTGCTGCCCCGGCAAGCAAACCATTGATTTCACATCTGGAATATTCAAGGCGTAATTAACCACACCTTCAATCCCGCCGTCTGCCGGATAAATTGGCAAGATAAGCTTGTGGCCTGAAGTGGTCAGATTCTGTACGAAAGTAAATGTTTCGCCAGGCTCAACCCTCTGGCCATTTACCATGACTGCGTAACTGGAAGCTCCATCCAAAGTGAAGTTAATGGTATGCGGCCCACGAGCAACTTTACCTTCTTCATCAAAGATGTTTGCAGTCTCAATTACCGTTGCTGGCTGACCATCTTCATAAGTCATTTCTTGGGCAACCGGGAAGGTTTTTACCTTCTCCAATGTGACCGTTTCCGCCCACAATGACGAGCTGATTAAAGCTGTTAAAAGTAGAAATAAATTTCTCATAGAAATCCCGTTACTATCGCAATTTGGGAGGCATTGTAATGTCGCTTAGATGAAGTGGGCTTCCATAGACCTTGGTAAATCAAAGTGTCTACGGGATAAGTGCGCTTTCAACCGGTAGCGTGATATCGAATCGTGGTTATTGTTTACGTAAAGATTCAGAGGAAAATATTATGCGACCACACGCAAACATGGGTCATCGCACCACAGCAACCAACCAATATACAGGGCGCTCACAGGCTAATAACGCGCCTTACAGGGCGCGACAAGATCAACATCCAAGTCAACCATCAATTGGCGTCGATAACGCTACTACCAATCAAAATCAAGCGGCAGAAACCGGTGCGAAGAAGAAATTCAAGTCCATTAAATCGCATGGCAAACAATATGCAATCGAAGTCTCTGCAGATGTTACTCAGAAGAAATGGCACACCGTCAGGTTTGAAGCAGCTGCCAAGCTGAACAACGGCACCAAGGCATATGATTGGAAAAATAAAATCGGCGTCCAACTTACAAAGCAGGAGTTGCCTGTCGTAATCGGTACATTGCTTGGCTATTTGCCCGGCTGTGAATACTCCCAGCATGGCGATACCAACAAGGGTTTCTCGATTCAGAACCAACATAAGAACTTTTACTTCAAGGTGTTTGAGGCAAGCACCAATCGATTCATGAACTGCCCCGTTCCAATTGAAGAGGCACATTTAATGGGAATGCTTGTTTTGGCTGAACATACCAGAAATTTTGAGGGCGTGAGCTCCGATGCTGCGCTAACTGCTATTAAAAATATGTGTTTACAAATGTATAAACACTCCGCCTTCCCTGCGCCAAGAGCAAACAAATAACTGCTAGGGCTCTCTGTCCCTACCTTAATGTTCTGGCTTGACGATATGTGACAACTGCTCAATCCATTGAATCCTGATTGGCATTGCACTCGCCCAATTCTCCAACGTTTGATTGGGCGACTCATTTTGTATGCGAATACTGCGCACTATTGTTCTGACCAAGTTAAGGACGATCTTGGTCATCTTATATTCCTTTGACTCATCCCCGTAAAAGGCTTCAAAGTGCGCCTTTGCCGACATAAGCTCATCAGCCATGTCTTCTGCCAACCCTATATTAATTGACCCGTTTACCAGGTTCTTAGCAAAATCGAGCACGGTGGTTGACCGGTCGCCTCGCTTAACGTAATCAAGCGCCTTCATCATAAACTCCACAAAATTTGATGATGGCGATCTTACATATTCCGCCGACCATATGACGTTCATAGAGCATTAAAAATTCGTATGTCTGTGACATCCTATTATCTACTACCGCTTTATAATGTTCGCAAATTAAGCAACTGTGACAAAAATATGAGATTCTTTACTACTATTCTTGCCGCTTCGGCTCTAACTTTATCTGGCTGCAGCTGGTTTAGTGACGATATAAGGAATGGTCAGTCAAGTGAGCTGGGTGGATCTTGGTTTTACAATGAAGGCACCTGCAGCAACTCTGTTGTCAGAGAGACACTATACGAAATCTCTTTTGGCAATGATTTGCCACCGGGTACTTTAAATTCTATTCACACGAATTCACCTCGATTCACCACTTCGGCTCTCAACGAAGATGATCAGGTAGTGGTTGACGCTAAAACTCGCCTTGGCGAGTGCGAAGGATTCGATATACCAGCCGGGGAAGTGATTTACATCACTTACGACAACGTGCGGAGCGTCCAGAAATTCTTGTTTTATAAAGATACAGGGAAACTGTATTCAATCACTAATAATCAAGTAATGCCCCTGATCAGGCTTACACATTTGAACATCCTGATTTCGCAAGAAGATCCCAGTATTAAAGAGACCCATTAGCAGCACTTCAAATGGTTGCGCCACCTCGCCTTTGATAGAAAATGCATTTATCGATTAACTGGAGGAATTTGCATCGTCAACGACCCACGACTTTTTCGCTCAGCGAATAAAGTCGGGGCATGAAAGCCTGAGTTGACCAGACCCCGTCGGGCAACTGATGGAGCCGTTATCGGAGAATAGATAGGCACCGTGGGATGACTTGCCAGTTCCACGCTCTGCGGGAAGCGATTAAACAGGCGTAATGGGTTAAGCCAGTGTCGTTTTCTTCAAACCTCCGACTAACTTGGTCGAGGCAAACATTACCCGTTTTATGCGGAGAGCGTCTGGTAACAGACATTAATTTGGAGAATTGATATCGTGAGAGTTTTGGTACTCGACAATCAGAAACAACCTTTAATGCCTTGTCGTCAAGCGCGAGCACGCCAACTCCTACGTGATGGTAAAGCAGCGGTGTTTCGTCGTTATCCTTTCACCATCATCCTTAAGGAGAGACAGGGTGGTGATACTCAGCCAGTGTCATTAAGTGTCGATCCGGGAAGCAAAACTACCGGGATTGCACTGGTCGCGTTATTTCAACGTGGTCGTGTTGCCATTTACGGACAACACATTGTCCATCGTGGACAACAGATCAGGGATGCACTCGAAAGCCGTCGCGCTATCCGTCGTTCACGACGAAACCGAAAGACGCGCTATCGTCAGCCGCGCTTCTTAAACCGTACCCGCCCGAAGGGATGGCTTCCGCCATCCTTAACATCACGGGTTCACAACTTGGAAACGTGGGCAAAACGCTTAATCGGTTCCGCTCCTGTGACTTCAGCCAATGTCGAAACCGTGCGCTTTGACATGCAGTTGATAGAGAATCCATCTATCGCCGGAAAAGAATACCAGCAAGGCTCACTGTTTGGTTGGGAGTTGCGCGAATACTTGCTGTACCGGCACCAGCATATATGTGCGTATTGCCACGGACTGACAAGGGATGCCGTTCTTGAGAAAGAGCACATCATTCCCAAAGCACTGGGTGGCTCAAACCGATTGGCTAACCATGTACTCAGTTGCCGGGAATGCAACGAGGACAAAGGTAAACTGCATCCGAACGCATGGGTTACACTGTGCGAACAACGTGCTGATAAGGTGAACCTTATGCGGTCAAAAAATATGACTCGCATTATGACTGGCTACCGTCCATCACTGAAAGATGCCGCTGCGGTCAATGCTACACGCTACGCCATCGGTAATCGAATCAAATCCATTATTTCAGACACCCACTTCTGGTCAGGCGGTCTGACTAAGAAGAATCGTTCTGAGCAGCGATACCTCAAAGACCATTGGATTGATGCAGCGTGTGTCGGCCAAAACGGTGGCGCGGTATCGCTGGAATGCAATTATATCATTGTTGCTTCAGCCAAAGGGCATGGCTCACGACAGATGTGTCGTGTTGATAAGTACGGCTTTCCGCGTACTTCGGCCAAGTCACATTCAATCGTTCATGGATTTAGAACGGGGGATTTGGTGGTAGCCAATGTTCCTAATGGAAAAAAGCAAGGTCTGCATGTTGGTCGAGTCGCTGTTCGCAAGAACGGCTACTTCAACGTGCAAACCAAAAACGGTGCTGTGCAGGGGATATTTTACAAAAACTGTCGGATAACTCAGCACAGCGATGGTTATAACTTTAACTATGGAGCGGCAATTCCTCCGACGACTCATTCAAAGATTCGAGTCGCGGTATCCTTGCCGAATTTTTGATGAAATACAAAGGCCACTTTGACGGGGCGTGCAACCCTAACCCAGGGGCTATCGGCCTTGGTATTTCTATCAATGACGATGCCGGGCAAGAAATTGACTATGGATACATGCCTAAAGGTACCGGCACAAACAATGAGGCTGAATACCTTGCTGTCCTGTTGCTGCTTCAAAGAGCCCTTCACATGGGTATAACCAGCATTGAATGTGTTGGTGACTCTAAATTGGTCGTTAATCAATTAAATGGCACTTACAGAATCAACCAGGATTCACTGCTGAAACTTCACGGCAAGGTCATGCACCTTGTTAATCAGTTTGACAGTTGTGAATTTCTCTGGGTGAGAAGACAGCATAACACTCGGGCAGATGAACTATCAAAGATGGCTCTTGAAACGAACGAGTCTTTCTTTAGCCAAGCACCAACAATTACAAAAAAAGCAGCACAGGCGCCCAGTGAGGCTCCGAAGGCCGAACACGTAAATCGTATACCAGTGGTTAAAACCTTAACTGATGGTCGTATATTCATTTCTGACAGCCGGGGGATAAGCATCCTTGAGCCCCGCTCCAGAACATGCACTTGCAGTTGTTTCCATAAGCACAAAAGCTGCTTTCATCTGAATACATTTTTACGCCTGAAGCACAAGCCTCAAAAGGTTGCACTAATAGGATAACTGTTAAGCTAAACACAAATCGAATTTGAAAATCGGAGTAGGATATGAATCGTGGTATTAATAAAGTCATCTTGGTCGGGAACCTTGGTAACGACCCAGAAGTACGTTACATGCCCAACGGCAACGCCGTTGCCAACCTGAGCCTGGCTACCAGCGAAAGTTGGAAGGATCAGCAAGGTCAAATGCAGGAGCGTACTGAATGGCATCGCTTAACCATGTATCGTCGCCTGGCGGAAGTAGCTGGTGAGTACCTGAAGAAAGGCTCACAAATTTACGTAGAAGGTAAACTGCAAACCCGCAAATGGCAGGATCAGCAAGGCCAGGATCGCTATACTACTGAAATCATTGTTGACCAAATGCAAATGCTAGGTGGTGGTAGTGTTGACGATGGAGGTCAGCGCTCCGGAGGTAATCAGCGCGGTCAACAGCCTCCGCCAACACAACAACCTAGTCAAGGAAGTGGATACCAGCAGCCAGCTCCGCTGCCTGACTTCGATTTTGATGATAACTAGCCGTTCTGAACAAGAATAAAATCTAATCTATTATGTAGAAACATTCCCCAGAAGCCTCATTTTATGAGGCTTTTTTGTTAGCTATCATTTCCATTGCTAATATGTGCAGCATACATCTCAGCATGTCTAAGTACATGCTCAGCCGACTTCACATCATCTAACATCTCAATTGCTGGCCTTGGTAGCGGCTCCAGGCCTTCTATACATGTGGGATATGGCTCTTGTTCCAGCCACTGAAACACTTTATTTCTCTTCCTTAAAGCCGCAAACAACACATCAAAGATTTCCAAGGCCAGCTGTCGTTGGCCAAACCACTCCATAGGTTTTCTGATTGGGAGTTTTATTGGGATTCTTTCTCGATGTTGCTCTGTGATCTTGTATGGGAACTGCGCGGCTTCTAGCTCTTCTGAATTAAAATACAACCTTAGCCAGCTTGAGCATCTAGCCAAGGTAGGGGATGGACTCCTGCTTTCCTCAAAGCCTGGCGTTACTATACCCACATTCACATGCTCCATCGATTGCAGGGTTTCATACAATCTAACGAAATCAGTGTCATTTGATACAAACACCATATGCTGCTGCCGAGTATCTGTCAGAGCATCCTTCATGGCTTCAACGGCAATATTTACGTCAGTTTGCTTCTCTTCTATCCGCCAAACTGAGACATTCTCACAATCCGGATGCAATGCTTTGGGATTATCTTTATCAACCAACCTTTGGTTATACGGCCGCACGCTATGGTAGCCAAATATAATATCCAGAACATCATCAGAGTAAGAGGCTAACAAAGCGGAATGATATGCTTCCTGGTCACGCTTGGCGGTTTTGGAAAACGTAACTTTTGGCTCAACAAGAGATGTGAAGTACTTCACTTTGAGGTCGATGTCTGCTGCATTCAGCAAATGTGGAGGGGCTGACTCTCTGACAATTTGCTCAATTAGCTTTACCGGATCTAGCCATTTATGGGGTCCATGCTTTAGAGAGCCGTAATAAAGATTGTATCCATCAATATAAATACGTAGTATCAAATCCCTTTACCCCGGAAACGAAAAAACCGGCAAAGCAGCCGGCCTTTTCACCCTAGTCTCGAAAGTCGCGATGCATCCGTAGAATTCGGGTTAGTTGTTATTTTTAATATTAGCAGTGAATGACTACCATACTGGTCTAACCAGTTAGGCCGCATTTATGAAAACCTCGCTGTAGCCATTTCTCTAAACGCCCTTTCAGCATCGAAAGCAAAACGGTTCACCTGCTGCAATATATTAGCAACACACCGACCTCCTTCAAGGATAATTTGACTTCTCATCTTTATCTTTGATTTTTCATTGTACAAGGTGGAAACATTGAACATGGCGTTGATAGCATTCATTTGAAAATAATCAGCATGAACAATAGGATCAAACTCACATAATGCCTGAATAGATTCAGTGTACTCGCCCTCGCCCCAACCGCTTGCGTCACCCATCGCTTCAAAGGTCAGTTTGCCATAGTAGGTTTTAATAAGCACCATTCTGGTGTTCTCAGGCCCCTTAACAACACAAGGCGTGGCTTCTACCGTCATCCCCAGGATATCCACCAGCTCTTCGGCCGTAACCATTTCTATCATGCTGTGATGCAACTTATGAGAATTCTCACTGTTATCCAATTGCTCACTCGTTCCGCCCTTTCTCACCAGCAGACCTTCAGTAAGGCCACCTACATCCGGATGAGCAATCTGCTCTCTTGCCGAGCCTGTATTTTCAGAGTCAAAATTAATATCCGGTACATTTTTTTTCATTGATTTACTAAAAGCCTATTACATAAGTTAGAGAAGCGCTGGCAATTCCAAGAGATAAAACCCATTCACCAATGGAGTTGGTATCCGCTACCAACCATGCTCTGTAGGTTTTTCTTGATGGGTAAAACAAAGTCACACCCGAAGGGGTAAGAAAGTCTCCAAGCAAATGGAGGAAGTATCCTACCGCGACCCAGTAGATCCATAGCGCTTCAAATTGATAGGCCAGCAACACAATCAAAGCGCAAGCCAGAAGGCTATGTGTGAACCCTCTATGCCCAAAAACGATATGTATGGGATAAGATAGCCACCTACACCGCCGACCTATGGTTGAATCTGGATGGTCAATGTCAGGAAGTAACACTCCCAGCATGACCAACCCCCAGGTTAAAGCAAAACTTGTATCTGCTTGCCAAGCGCCGCCTGTTGCCCAGTGAACATAACTCACGAAGGCAGAGGCAGCGACTATCATGTGGCCAGCAATCATCATTGCGACAAAACCTTAAAATGCGCCAGTGCGAACACTGTCACCTGTCGCTTCAGGGTTAGTGTCCTTGGAAGCATTATCTGCTTCCGATTGCTTACGGATGATTTCAGCGCGGTTTTGGAGTGCTTCCTGCTCACGGTTGAACTGTGCCAGCTTTTCACTTTCCACCTGCTTACGACGCTTATCTAAACGACGCTCAAGATCATCAAATGACGCTCTGACAGTCTTATCCAGAGTTTTATTGCGCTCCTGCTGCAACACCTTGTTGAACGCATCAAATGGCAGCTTCAGCAAGACATAAGCATGATTAACACCACGGATAGGCTTTACAACCTGCTCAATGACTTCGTAACCAACAATCGGCACAGAATCCACCAGCTTATCGATCAAAAATTCAGTCTGAGTGACTACATCACCATCAGAATTGCCACGCTCAAACGCACGCTCAGAGCCGGACAGCTCCTGCTTGTACATCTTGGCCAGATCAAACTCTGCCTGTAATCGCGCAGCCTTTATCACATGAGACAGGCTTTTAGACTTTGCGATGCCGACACCATACATGCCTGTGCCATCAGATTGAGGCGGCTCTAATACCCAGTCCGGGGCGGCTTCAATTTCTTCTTCACGCTGTTCCTGCATGACCTCTTCACGGGCTTCCTGAACATCCAGACGCTGCTCTTCCAGCTCTTCTAAGCGATTGGCCAAATCCCCATTAGAGGAAGCACAGCCACCCAAAAACAAACCAGTAACAACCGTAAGTAATAATGTCTTTTTCATAGTCACTCTCCAATGTAGTGAAGTATTTTAAGTTAATCTCTCATGCCATCTTGTTAATAGACGGTTTTGAATTCGGGGGTCTACTTACTCAAATACAATTGTGCAATCGTCTTCCGACCACCCATACCACCTCCCAGTTTTGTTACATTCATTAAGACGGCGTAATGCACCATCGACCTTTATTTTGGCACTATATGTTCGCTTCTCACTTAACACGTATGGCTGGCAAATATCAGCATTCACATACTCAGTTGCCACGAAAGTAAACTCCCTGACATCAATCCCCGCGAGTAAAGCCACATACTTATAAAACTCCTGCTGGACGTCGTAACTAAGGTTGTTTAACTGCCTTAGAAACTCTTCCGGCTTAGTTGAAGCTGTAGTTTTCATATCTACAGCAGTATCGTCATGGCGCAACCAATCGAACTTGACCTTCAACATCATCCCCGTGACAGGGCATCGAGCAATGATGGCCACTTCTGGCAAACCATTCTGGAAATATGCATTTGCTTCAGCATGATCCCGGGTGGTCTTGGCTGCCCGGTGGGCGTCATCCCACACCTGCCCATCGACAGGAACCTTCCCGCCATATGTGGTGATTTCTTCACCCTCAACCATCTCCTGCTTAGGCTCACCCTGCTTGGCATAAAGCTTCTCTTTAATGTCATCAAAAATCTGAATCTTTGGATTGGCTTCAATTAAACGTTGAACCTTTTCAGCCTTTGTTCCAGACTTTTTCAGCCCTAATGCAACCAACTCCACTTCAATTTGAGTTGCGGTTTGCAAGGCATCAGGATAATCAGACGGCACAACATCGCGAAAAAACTGCTTGTAATAACCCTCTGGCTCCAGGATCAATGTATGAGCGTGCGTACCCGCATCAAACGTTCTCTTCTGCGTTAATGTTCGCTTCCGCTCAATACCGGATAAATATTCACGGTAGTAGTGTGCTGGTGAAGACATGAACGTCTTAAGCTTTGATGAACTAAGGGCCGGCAGAGAGTGATAAACATCATTCGGCATATCGAGATAAATCCCCTCGATAAGCTCACCCTGACAATCCCTGAAAAGTTCCTCTCCACTATCCCCATATGAAGGCTGTGCTCTTTCCGCCCAGTTCGACAATAAATTGTCAGATGGAAATACCTCTCCTGTTAGCTCATCAATACTTACTGCTACTGACATAAACACCTCGTCACATTCGATTTGAGAACATTTAAACACGGTTTAAAAATCCCGCTACCAAACGTCCCACATCGCTATACCCCTTGTATTCATAGGGTTTCAACAGCCAGATTCATTCGGTGGCGAGAAATTCAAGGCGTCTTATCATGTCTACAGTTTCAAACACCGGAGCAACAAACATGCTGAACAGAAATGAGTTAATTGCCTTATATAAAGATGAAGAGTTTAAGGCGTCGTTTATTGCCAACTATGTTGATAAAAATGTGCATCTGCATGTAGCACAGAAAGAATTCATTACCGCTTTTAATTTGATTGCCAATGACAATGGCAGTCAGGAACGACCCGCCATAAAGCAGGCCTCTGCCAGCTCCATTAAAAGCACCTTTTTGATGATCAGCTCCTATGGGCTCTCCTTCGACCCTAATGAAAAGGAGGTTTACGTCTACGGCGAGCATCGTGACCCAAATAAGGTTGGTTTAGGGGTTACCTTGGGATATCGCGGCATGCGCCGGATTGCGATGAATTCCGGAAAGGTGAAGGTGATCACTTCAGAGATTGTTTACGAGTCTGACAGCTTCACTTGGTTGGGCGCCGATAAAGCACCTAGCTTTGCAAGTACTGGGCGCAACCAGGATGACAACATCTCATGCGGATTTGTCACCATTAGACTGATGGATAACAGCGTTGTGTCTTTCAAAATGTCAGCAGCCGAGTTGCTACAAATTGAAAATGACAACATCCAGATGGAAACAGAGTTCACTGGCGATCCAAACAATTCACTGTATCGAACAGCCTGGCGTGAACGCTGCCTAAGAGCTGCTTTGTGGCGCAGTGCTTACCGTGAGTATCAACACTTATTCATGGATACCGGAAAAATCGTAGACGACCAAGGCACGCTGGAGTCAGAAACGGAAACCGCAGACGCTTTTGAAGCAATGATGGCAGAGGCATTAGCCGAGAATGACAACCCACAAGCTGTGAACGCTTAAGGAGAAATGCTGTGAGAGATACCGTTATTGCATTAAACGGCCTGTATGGGGCACAGAAAAATCGCGAGCTAACTGTTTGGTTAAATGAGCAGTTTGCTCGCCAAGGCTCTTTTGAGGGTGGCTCAGTGTCACTGTCTGACATTAAAGAAGAGAGCATTATCAATGCCATTTTGGAAGCAGATGCGGAGTTATCTTTAACCGTAGATCAGTTAATTCGCCATGTAATGGTTGTCCCGGCCTTAAGTAAAAACCATCAGACGTTTGAGCCTGTAATTAGATTCAAATCCGGCTTTTTTAAGTCATTGCTTCACTATGGTAAGCAAATCAAAATCGACGCCGTGGAAGCTGTTCGATTGGGCGATAAATTTGAACGCTATGGCAACGACAAGCATGTTTTCCACCAGCAGGCAGCGAACAACCATGATGCTCAGGTATTAATGGTGTACTTAAATGGGACTATCAAAGGCACAGAACAGGAGTTCTCAGTCGTACTGAATGAAAAAGAAGTGGCGGCCATCAAGACTGAAATGATCGACAAGTTCTATAACGGTGTTGACCCGTTCACAGCAGGTGAATGGTTAGATGTTGTTTTCAGTGCATTATTCACCCGGATGTATGATGAAGACATCTTCATCGTTCTCCAGTCCATATTGTCAGACAGTCACTTTGAGCTTTACAAAAAGCTCAAAGCGTTCGGTGTGGGCAGATTCAACCCCCATTCAAATGGTGGCCTAAAGGTCTATTCATCTTATGGTAAGCACATCGGAACCAAGCGTTTTGCATTCAATGCTATCGAAAGAAAGCAGCAGGAAAGCACTTCACCACCAGAACTCAAAATAATTACCGGTGGTGCTGGCAAGCCGAAAAAGACCGAAACCAAAAAGCACATCGACGAAGACATCATGAAGGACTTCGGCGGCTTTTAATTAGGAACTTCAATGTTACGCAAAGAGAATATAGAACTGAGCAAGGCAAGAAGAAACTTTGCCCAGCATATGAAACCCAACATCATTAAGTACGTGGAGCTGGAAGGTCGCTCACGCCGCCACATCAAGCTTACTCGCATCGTGATTAGTGAACTTCCAGATGGTCAGTTTACTGTTGGTGTTATGCGATACGGGCAGAAAATTGACACCTACTCTTGTTCATATGTGCCTGACGTTGGAATTTACTCCCAGCGTTACTTTGCGGAAGAAAAGTTAAACGAAATTCTTACTATCGAAGAAATGGAAGGTTTTGAGGTTTCTGATGAGTACGAGGCCCCCATCCAAAACCTGTTCGATAAACGATTTGAGTTTGGCAGGTTGAATGCCTCTAACAACGTTGCTTTCTATGGGGCTCACCAGCATGAGCATCATCGGTTCATCAGCCAGCCAATTCCGGCTGGCCTGCATGTGATCGCCAAAGTTGATGCTTTCGGCAATATGGCCATCCAAGACATCAATTTCGCAAACAAGCCGCTGCAAGAGTCGAATTTAATATCACAACGGGCTGAGTCGTATCTGAGATCGATTATGTCTGTGGATGGATTCAGGGGCGCCTGTCTCGAGGGTTTCTTCGATGGCCAAAACCTGTTTGTGGTCGATGCCGGCTATTTGCACGACCAATGCTTTGCCGATACCCCGCTAAAAGACCGACTGGAAATTATAGAAGGTCTTATTACCAAGTTTGACCAGCCAGACGGGTGCAGATTTATTTCAGGCTCTATAAACAAGCCAGAGTCATGGATGAACACCTATCGCTTTGGTCGCAATAAAGGAATGCTATTGCGGGAAACTAATTCTAAATTCATTCTACAACTTGATCCGACCCAAAGTCAGCCAGGCACAATGTTGAGTGAATCCAATGTTTCAACCTACATTGGAGGGCATGTGGTAGATGGTGTTTTAAGCCTTAGAAACGAAGTGCAGATAAAGGAAAGAGCCACAATCAGGTACCCAGGCAAAACAAGCGGCGCCCTACCCTTTTTGTATCGTGCTATCGGAAACTATGCAGATGAGCAGGAGCAGGCTTTACTGTTTTAGGTAACTCAAGGCGCTTGGAATTTGGAGCTTACTGTCTGAATTTTACCTTGCGGTGCAGTTGTAGGCGTTTATTGTTGCATGCTCAAAAACATTATCAATGAATCCTGCCGCGTGAAAAAAAGCCTCAATTACGCCTTCATTTCCTTCGTATATCGTATATCTGGCAAAGACGATTTTCTCTTTGCCGAACCAATCTTCTTTCCATGAAGCATTGTAACTTATGCTTTCATCCGTTAAACCTGTACTAATGTACTCCCTTGATATCTGTGAGCCATCCGCATCGGGAAAAGTTCTAATGACATTGCTTGGGGGGTTACAAGTAGGGAAATATTGGCTTCGTCATCATTTTTGTGAGTGCAATTTAATAGCATTGACACTTCGTCTGCCATGACTGAAGTTGAAAGCATCATAAGCATTGCTAGTGAAGAGATTTTTATGGTCATAGAGCTATTAAATGCACTTATCTTGAGATAGAGAAACTATGCCATCAATTTGATAGTTTTGTCTAGGCGGGGCCAGTATTCTGCTATAGGTTGCCCGCTTGGCTTTAAGCATGAAAAGGTAAGGCCTTTCAAGAACTGAGTTCTATTGAATTAAATTCGCTTGGAAGTCTGCCTTGCTCACAACAGCTGTATCCCAATCGGTGGCCACATAGGCCTGTTCTGAAATTTCGTAGTAGGTTGAATCAACCTGGTACTTAATCCCAATCTCAGGCATGAGGCCTGCGTTTTTACACGCAGACACCCTAGCCTTACGGACATCCTCAATATTTGCCGACCACAGAAGAATTTCACCATCAATCTCTTGAGTGGCACATGTAACTTCTTCTGGCCAATCACAAACAACCTTATTCACCAGGTTTAGTAAACTGGCATCTATCATCGGCGCGGCGTACTCACCGTCAAGATCGATAACAATTTGATTGTTCATGATATCCACCATTACAAAGCCATTCGCTTTTCGTCTTCCATCATTTGGCTAATTGCCTGCTCCATAGACATGCCCTGATCGATGTATTCCTGACGCTTATCCTTTTCCTTTTTGTCAGTAGTCAGGATCAGCTGGAACTTACGGTCAGTGTAAAGACGGCAAACCTGTGAGTTAAGGCCGTCTTTCACCAGCACTTCGGAAAACGCTTCGTCAGTGACTGCAGGACGCGCTTTAACAGTCTTCAGTGATGACAACAGCTTGAAATCTGTTTCATTGCCGGTAAATGCTTTTTCCTCTCTAAGGCGCTCAACCTGCTCTGGCTGCTGCTTCATCAGGAGCATCCATTTCGAGTTGGCTATGATTGCCCGACCTACTACAGAGGTGTATGCATCCATTACAGACTGAGTAACCAATGCGCCAGCTGCACCATATTTACGGAATCGACGCCACCCTGTTTCCAGGAAGTCAGCAAAGAACTGCATCATTGATGCGCCGTTCTTATCTTCCTTCAAGTATTCCCATGCCTCATCGAGAATAAACATCCGGCGACGAGGTGTATCCCCTTCGTAAGAAAGGTACATTTTGTTCTGTATGCCCATAACCAGCGCCATCAAAACAGTTACCTGTAAGTGTGAATCTGATTTCAACTCTTCAAGCTCACAGACTACCAATCGACCATCAAAGTTAACCGGTGGATACTTATTACCAAAGAAGTCACCGTAAATACCTTCATCACAGAAAGGCTTTAACTGACGTCCAATGGCATGCATTTCAACAAGCTCGTGATTCAAACACTCTTTAGCAAAGTCTGTTATCGTTGCTTCCTTCCCTTTGTCTTCCCAAACTATCTTCAGGACTTCCAGGATCTCAGCATTTTGTAAGTCTGTAATGTTTCCACTTGGGCTTGCCATGGTCTTAATCAGGGTTCTGATCAAATTGGCTTCACCTTCCTTCCCATAGAAGTCGGTAACATTGCTAAAAGGGTTCAACGAGTATTTAAAATCACGTCCAAACGCCAAAAACTGTGACTGCTCATACTGCTCAGCCAGACCTACATAACTTCGGCCTACGTCGATAATGAACACCTGAGCCCCATCATCATATTGCTGACGAATGCTGTCATTATCCTGCTCTTTAACACCTACACCCAAAATGGCATTGGTCAAAAAGCCGATGAAGAACGACTTACCTGCACCCGAGGTAGCAGCCCCATAGATATTGAAATTGGTATCCGACTCAAAGAAGTCGATTGATACAGCTTGACCAAAGCGCGACCCCAACAAAAGAGTAGGATTCGGCGTGTTACCTTTCCAACTGGCCATGTGTGGCGTTAAAAATGGTAACGCCTTCGTGGTTGCTTTTTTGAACCGATGTGAAGATTTTACAAATTCAGCATCAACTCCAAATGGCAGGCCGGCCAACATGAACGGCAAAGTGAAGAAATTGTCCTGCATAATGCTGACATTTTTCTTACTGTACATACCTTGCACTTTGTCTACGAAATCATTTGCTGATTCTTCATCCTTGGTAAAGCTAAGCATTTGCATGCTGTACTTAATCAACAGTGAACCGGTCTGATCAAGCTCTCGATTCACCGCGTCAAAGTCCATCTTCTGGAAACGCAACTTATCCAGGTACTGAAGGATTGAACCCTTTGCCTGGTTGGTTATGAATGTGCGCGACTTAGTAAACTTATCTCTGGCCGACTTCTGGTTTGGGTACTCCACATTCAGTGACAGGATGAAATGCTCATCCAGCAGGGTATTACCCTGCTCCCAATCACCCAAAAGGTTGATCATCTGGCCATAAAGCATCTTCTCCGGCATGTCAGTGATTGAAATTGACTTCACGAACTGGCACATATCGCCATTTTGATCGTATATTTCTACGCCCTTATCAGTCGGCTCAATACGTTTACCCGGATCAAGAAACAATTCTCTCAAGGGGCGATCAATCTGACATTTATCATGATGGTGTGGCTTTCCTTTCCAACTAGCATCACCATACATGTTCAGCATTACGCTCATCCGGCGCTTGTATTGGAACTCATTCGCAATTTCCGGAGCAAACTGAGACAGCGTGCTTACCGTGCTTCGGATTTTGCGCTTGAAAGCCTTCAGCTCACCTTCAGAAGGTATCGCCTTTTTGATTGGCACCTTAATCGAGATCCAGAATTCATAGTCACGGAACCGATATCCATTGTCATTGATATTTTGCTGGGTACCACGACGATAGAAGTTTGAGATTGAATCTGAAAGCAATTCGATTTGCTCTTGGTCTTTACCCAACATCCGATTGCCACGAACCCGATTGTATCCGTAGAGTCGATTTTCTAAGTCAGGCAATGACGCCAGCTGCATCTGAACAATAGTGCCCTCTGGGAAATCTGTTTTAAAAAAGTTTTCCAGTGAGTTCCTGATGTCATCGTTTGACCCTGGTGTAGGCTGACAAACAATAAAAGCTCCAATTGCTGGCTCATCCAAAATGAAGATCTTATCTTCATCCCAGTACTCAACAACACTGAACAGGTCTGCGGTAGTATCCCGCTTTAGGAGCTTTGCTTTTTTGTTTAATACAACGCCCATATTTACTTACCTGTCGTTGGTGGCTGAGTGATGATGTTAAGAGGTGATACACCTTTACGTCGCTGCTCTTGCTGGATCATTTCTTGTTGAGATTGCTTTCTCATTTGCAGTGGAACCACCCGGGTAGGACGGAAATTGGCAGAATTACCAATACGCCATGTCTTAGGCTCAACTTCCACATAGACGTAACCAGGCAGAGTTAAAAAGCCTGCTGGATCAGTATATGAAGACACCAAGATACGCATCGGCTTAGGCTCTGACATAACCGCCAAGGCTTCGGGAGCCAATGGCTCACCATTGTTTGGCCAAGCGCTGAATGGGTTTTCGGGGCTTGTTTCGTAGCGCGTTTGAGGAATGACCTTTGCAGCCTGATATGAATCACGAGAATGCTGTTCATTCGTGCGCTCTTCATACACCACAATTTCACCTGATTGTTGAGATGGCAGTTCAGCACCGGCAATATAACGATCTTCGCTTGCTTCATACTGTGCGTGAACATGCCCCTCATGACCATCTATTGCATAACCTTTCTGATGCGCCAAGTCTTCCTGAGTAAGGTTTTCCAATGACTCACGATTATTGGTCAATTCGTAAACGTCACGAGCCCCGGCACACACTCCACCCTTCTTCATGTTCTCACAAGTAAAGTTTTCCTTACCGATTGTGGTACACCCGGACATTGCTAAAGAACCAGCCAGCAAAATTGCGGCTGTTGACCTTATTGTGATTGATTGAGATTTCATAATTTAATCCTATTCGCGTCGGATGCTGCCATTACGGTTGCGCATACCATTTATCAAATTCAACTGGGAAACCGCCTATACTCAGACCGTCTTCTCGGATAATGTGTGGCAGTTGCTCAATCTGAAACAACGAAGCCATGTACTTAGCCATCTGGATAGGTTGCTCACTACAACCGCCTTCTAAATCCGAATAGGATTCAGATGTGCCATTTATCAAATCATTTTTAGCCTGCTCTTTATCTACCGCGCACCAGAGCTTTCTTGCTCGGTCCATAGAGTTAGAGCCGCCGACCATCGGCATCAAGACAACCGTCCAGTTATATTCGCTTTCATTCTCTTGAATGTGCTGCAAAAACTTCACGGTATACGCTGACATAGGGTCTACAAAAGCAACGCCACTTCTGGGCAAATCTGGATTGCCAATTACAAAATGAGCAAGCTGCTCTTCTGGCTTGAACCCGATGTTAGAAACTGGTGTGCGCTGCACCTTTTCAGCATCCTGCAGGGTTCGAATAGTTTTCCGGTGCCAGACGTCTTTAAGCATGCCGTCCATTACAAAGCGACCATCAGCACTGATCACATATGAACCATTCTCAGCTTCCACGAAGAAAAGCTTTTTCATAGGCAATTCACGGATACCGATAACGCGACCTTTTTTCTCCAGGTTCTCTTTAACTTCTTCTCGGTACACTTTTTGGTCGGGACGCGCATCTTCCATCAAAGTCTTCAAATCATCTGGTAGAGATGCTGCGTTAGATAGTTCCTGAGCAGATGAACAAACTGAAAGCAAGGCCAAAGCAGCTGCAACTAATAACTTCTTCATTTCGCACGCTCCAATACAGCCAACAGTTTGTTGGTAGGAGCATATCCGCCCACCACCTGCTTGCCATCCATACCATATACAGCTGGAGTACCCCTTACACCAAGCCACTCTCCCAAAGCATAATTTTCGGCTACCTGGTTCTCGCAACGAGCTGTCGGCAATTCATTACTGCGCATAACCATATCCAACGAAATATTAGGATTTGGCGAGCATGCAATATCCTGCATAGTTAAGTACGTATTACTGAACTGTGTATTTCCGGTTCGAGGATCTTTAATGCCATTGCGAGGATAAAGGACGTAATGAACAGTAATGCCTGCAGCATTGTATTGGCTTAACTCATTGTGCATCTTGCGGCAGTAACCACAGTTAACATCGAAAAACACCAACACTTCATGTTTTTCATTTGGCGCTTTGAAAGTCACAAACGAATCTTTCAGCTTTTCAATTTTGGATACTGCCAACTCAGAAATCCGGGATTGAGTTTTATTGGCCATTCCGCCTTCAAATTCATATACACGGCCTGAAATCAGGTTTTTACCGTCTTTCGTGGCATAGAAAATCCCTTTATCTGTAACTATCTCGTACAAACCGGTCGAGTCATCATTGACTTCCTGCACTTCGAAAGGCGTGACTTCCTGCATCTTTTTACTTATCTGAGTCTTATTTAACTCTTGAGCCTTTACCGTAAATGCCAGTGCAGCCACCAGTAAAATTGATAAAACCTTGTTCATTTGGATAACCCTACTTATTCAAGATGTCAGCATTATGCAGCACTTTATGAACGTCGCAGTTCAATAGACGTGCATAAAACCACACCTCTATCGACGGGTTAACATGCCCCCCATGAGCTAACATTCACACTCCAAAATTTACTGTGACAGGCTTTACCATGCTTACCATCCGGATGGCTTTCATCTCATTACTGATGCTCCTAAATACTGGTTGTGCAGCTACTGACAACCTATTCGCTCGTATTGCTAACTACTATGTGCAGTATCAGTTCAACTCTGATGTCGCTGATTCTCAGGAGAAGATTCAGGAGGCAAGGGAGTTAATGGCAACCAGAAAGAATGCTCCAGCAAAAAAAGCGCTCGATGAGCAAGCCATTAACCTTTGGAGTGCATATTTAGAATTGAAGATTCCATAAATGGTCTTCTTTCTTAATAGTTTTCGAGATTTGCTTGGCTAAAACATCCTCGATAAAATAAATGTAAATCTAAAAGTGAAACCTCATGAGCAATAAAAATTTAACAGACCAAGCATTGGATATGCTCCATTGAACAGTGGCATAGAGCTTTTGGCTGCCCTACGCCTGTTGGTTACCACTGGAAAGGAGTAGCACCATCAGCAAATGACACATATCGAGAGTTGCTAGTTAGGCTAATTACAGGGCTTTAAAGAAAAAGCTTAAATCTTTAAACATCTATTCAATAATTGAGAACGCTATAATGGATATACCTGAAAGGTTGATAAATACAAAAGAGCGCTTTGTTGCAGAAGGGGACTTCATAACATTTAAACACACCATTTTGAATGAATATAAGGGGGCTTTGGAAAAGTACACCAATGGTTCGACAAGCTACGAAAACGACATTATTATGCTGACAGATTTTTATATAAACACCGTCGATGAAAACAAAAACCTAATAAGTACAAATGATTACAAAGAGGTTTGTGAACATATTAAGAAAATGAAATTACGCAGAAAGATAATTAGATTTTAAGAAGTTGCTATGCTGCTAAGAAAAGGCAAGGGCAAAGTAAAACAATTTTCCATTCAGTAGCGACAAATCAAAACAAATATACCCTAGCTGCATATCTGACTTTAAGAGGTTAAATCATGCAGCTATCCCAACAAGACATCAAAGAACTCGACGGGCTTTACAAGCAATTAAATGGCACTACCGATTTCACTCTGTTCGCCGTAGGCGGCAAAGAGGGTGACCGCTTTACCTATGTTGCTAAAATCCCTTTCGGCGTGCTGGCTGAACAGTATGATTTGGTGCCAGACGCAGAGCTGTCTACCAACCTAAAGTTACAGCGTGACCTTGTAGTCAGTCGTTCTCGCAATATCGCCAACTACATAGGCTCTAATGGTGACTTCATCTTCCCTGAGTTGATTAGCATTAGTGAGTCAATCATTGCTGAGCAGTTAAATGCCGGCAACGTATTTAAGATAACTATCCCTTCGGATGCATTCAGGTACTTGGTCGATGGCCAAGGCCGGCTTTCAGGTATTAAGCGTGAGCTGAAAAGCAGCCCGGAGCTTGCTGAGCATTGCATTGACATCAAGTTCATTGTTTCAGAAGGGATAAAACGTGACACGCAGATATTCGCCGATGTAAACCAAACGCCCATTTCGCCTAATAAGAGCCAATGTGTGGCTATGGATAACAGAATGGTGATCAACCGCTTTGCAAAGGTCGTATCTGAAAGTACTGTCCTGAAAAGCAAGATTGATTTCACTAAGGCTTCTGTAACCAATAGCAGTAACACCGGCAAGCTGTGGACGCTCAACCAGATGGTTTCTTTCATCACCATTCTCACCGGCACCACTAACAAATCTAGCCAGGAAAAGCTTGCTGATGAAGCTACTCAGAAATATTGGTTAGGCTTCATTAGTCGTTATCTGGAAAAGCTTCAGATGCATCCGGGAATAAAGGCCATATTCAATGCTGATGAGATTTCAGCCGAATTCCGGAGCCAAACGGTTATTGGTACCTCTGTGTTTTTAAAGAGCGTTGCTCTGCTTGGTAAAATCATCGTTATGAACGTTGTTGATAGTGGCCAGAAGCAGGTTGACTGGTCCTTCTTTGATAAATGGGCAAGCCTTGACCTGTCCGTCGATAATAAAGAATGGCTGGGACGCTGCATGAATTATCGCGGCAGGTTTGAAGACAAAGCATTCAATCATAAAGCCACTGTTTCATACCTGTGCGAGCAGTTGGGCTTGCAGGTACCTAAAGAACTCGAATCCATTGAGGAAGAAGTCTTAATGGCTCGCGCTCAAATGCTGAAGGCCAAGCGTGAAGAAGCCAAGCAGCTGGCTAAAGAGGAAGCGCAATGAGTACTTCTATAGCTCAATTCGATGCCAGGCAGTTGAAGTGCCCGGCATTTTCACTTCCCGTCAGGCGATTCTTAAATGAGCTGCCTAATGGTAAGCTCGCTCATATTGTCACGGAAGAACCAAGAGCTCATGCCCGTATGAAGCATATTTGCTCGGTATATGGATGGAAGCTTAAAAATCATGTCGAAGGTGACTTACACCATTTTATAGTTGATAAACACTCAGCGGAGAGCGTTCAAAATGTTTAATAGTGGATTTTATAAAATAAAAATTGGCCATGACGGAGCCGGTGGTGCAGGTGGCGATGAAGCTGCATCATTCAACATCGATACCGATAGCGCCCGTTGGTTTGCCAAGGCTTTCTTTACTGGCTTGAAAGCTACTGATTCCAACTCTGGTTACGTAACCATTACCGGCGCTGGCGACTCTTTAACCTTATCCATGAAAAACTGGCGTGAGCCTGATTTCGACGATCTTAAACTCCCTCCCCCGCTCACCTAACACGTCATTCAATTGCGATAATCCAGCAATCAGTAAAATACCAGGTATCAATCAATAGCAGATGGTACCTGATGGACGCTTCACTAAACATACCAATCAATCTACTCGAGGGTGGAAACTCAAATCCTCTTGTAGAAGTGTTTGACGCCAAAAGCTTTGTAGACGACATCGAGTCAGGTGCTTACGAGCAGTTCTATGAAGCCGTAGCCAACATTAAGGCCATCCGTCGTCATTACATCACGGTCTGCGCGACTTCGTTCGGGAAAGATTCGACTGTAGTGCTTCTGGCTGCTTTACGGGCTCACATTGAGCTTATGGAAGAGGGTGTGCTGGACGGCTCATCACCGTTTGTTGTTTCTCACATCGATACCCTGGTTGAGAATCACTTGGTTCAAATGCTCTCACTATACGAGCGTGACCGCCTAAAAGAATTTTGCCAGCAAAAGGGCATTAACTTGGATTTGCGTGTTGGCAAACCACCTCTGGCCAAGCAGTGGGCAGCCCTATTCCTGTCTGGGTTAAAAATTATTAGCTCGGCCAGAACGAATAATGACTGCAGCGAAATAATGAAAGTGGAAAATGCTGCTCGTATTGAGCGCAGCATCGAAAACGACTATACAGGTCAGGTTGTCACCCTACTTGGCTCACGCCTATCTGAAAGCGTTCGACGAGGCGCCAATATGCGAAAGAGAGGGACTGACAAGGTAAGCGTTGATTCGCTTTTGGATAACACCGATTCTGGTGAGCGAGTGTTTGCGCCAATCATGGATATGACAGACGATGACATCTGGACCATTATCCGCCAGGCAGGCACGCTGCCAATCCAAATATCATTGTCAGGCAATGACAATATCCCAAGCTATGCACGTAATCACCGCTTACTGCACATGATCTACTCTGACTCGAAAGAAGGCAGCTGCCCAGTCAGTGCAAAGAGAATCAAAGGCGAAACAGCAAAAGTAGGCGGCTGCGGCGGCTCAGCTCGCACAGGGTGCTATCTATGCGCTAAATCCACTACCGACAAATCCGGTGAAGCCCAAGCAAAAATGGTTAGGCACAGCCAGATTTCCGGCAATATTTTGAAGGTACGCAACTACATCATGTACGTTGCCCAAGATATCCGCTACAGAACTTATCACTCAAGAGCCGTTGACCTGACAACTGGAACAATAGCATTGCAACCTAATGTTCTGAATGCCCAAACCATAGACAAGCTAATATGGCTCCTTTCTCAAGCCACATGGGATGATGACATCCGTGCAGAGGAATTCCGCAATCTGGTTGCTCAGGGTCGCGAGATGGAAGATCCCGGGTATGCAGACATTATCAATGACTCAACGCTTGATGACCGTGACCGCGCTGAAATGGCCAAGGTCTATAAAGACTATGCAGTTAACCCTCTGATCTCCCCAATGTCGTTGGAGCTTGCAATATACTTATCCGCTATTCATAGCCGGGATGGTATTCGGCTTCCACCAAACCGGGCGTTATACATTTGGGATCAGACCAGCAAAGATGTTCGCATCCCCTACCCGGAAGTTGATCCTAAAAATGCCATCGTTGATGACATTCCCGACGCCATTATGGTTATCCCAACTCCTGGCGTAGAGCGCCCAAGCATCCTAAGCCAGGCACTATTAGACGAAGAAGCCTCAACCGGATGTGACACTTACTCCAAGCAGCATTCACTGACTATGCCGGTTTCTCACGCCCGTTATTTTCTTCAAGGCGATGACGCTAAACACATAGAGGGCCTTCGGAATTCCGATAAAGTTCAAATTCAGGGACTGACAAGTGAACATTGGTCGCGCATTTACAGGGACGAACCATTAAACAAACCAGTGAAGCACCGGTTTTCCAAGCGAGCAATCAAGAAGGTTTCTCGTAAAGGCGGCCAGTACAAGGTAACTGAGCGTGGCAGAACCAGCTTAGACAGCCCATCGTTCTCCCAGCGTGAGGCCAAGCCATCTCTTGAAGAACGTTTGACCACAAGCCTACCCATCTACAAACAAGCGACTTCATGGGATAAGGATTTGTTGTTGGCGGATAATCCTGACGCCATCGTGGGCTACGACATTGATTATGCAGCCATGCACGACTGGAATCAGTTCGGTGGCGCGGAAGAGGCCCTGCGCCAGCATGATGACTTCGTAGCGCTGCACGAGAAGCATGACGAGTCGGTTTATTTCTACGGTGGCATTGGCGCATTCGAGTCATTCCTTCGGTATGGCGTGCTGAAGCTGAACAAGTCAGCCAAGAGCAACACGCTCCGGATCCTGTCACGGACTGCATACTTCCATTCAATCGGCCTTTTCGATATAGATGAATCTGCTGTGGTCGCGATATCTGAGCGCCGGGGCCTGCTGGAAGACACTAAGCTGTCAAGCTACCGTAATAACTTTAAAGCTAATCGCCACTTAAACATCGAAGCCATTTATCCTATGGATGAATATCGGACATACAAGGCAGGCATACTTCTTAAGCTAAGGTCTGAGCGAAATCTAATACGGAAGAGCCTGAAAAAGTCTTCTGAGGGTTTTAAATCAAAACCGGTTGCCGAGGTAAAGGCAATGCTTAATTCAATGTGGAATGATGCAATAGACAGCTATGAGGCAGCCGTAAAGAAAATTCTGATCGCCAATACGCTTATCCAGAGCCAGATATATGCATTTGATGGTGAAGATTATCGTCAGTCTCTGAAGTTGAATTTAGGTGTCATGCGCTATATTGAGGTTCACTTTTCAGACATGAACGTTTTGCTCGGCATCGTCCCTCGCAATACAAAGCGCCATATTGAAGACAACACCTTGGCTAAACATGAGATTGTGCTTTACAGTAGCAAGCTATCTCAGTCTCTGCGTGGAATCAAAGAGCAGGTGAAGGCCCACACCATAGAACAAGTGGAAAAGCGGCTCCTATTGTCGAAGGACAGCGCCGTATTGATGCACAATGGCATCGATGAGTTAATATGGCCAATTGAACTAGATACCAGCTACGCTGTTGATTCGTTCAACGATACATTTAACCTTAATTCGGACATCTCTGGCGTTACCGACATATCGTGGTAATTCATTATCGGGCCTCAGAGGCGTTCGCGTTTAATCCATAGGAAACGGAAAAACCCAATCCCGCATTAACAATGCAAAACAGTTGAAGGTGTTTTTTGTCCGGTTATTGGACGTTTTTATCACCATTCAACATGGGAGATTCGTTTCCATTTTTCAGGAATAAGAAATTGAATAACTCTGCAGCAAAACTGACTATTGAAAATCAGTCACTTACTCCTTTCAAAAATGGGATTCACCTCCAATTCATCGGTTCTCCAGAGGAATCGCTTGATTGGATCAATCATTCTGCCACTCGCATTATTTTCAAATCGCTCACAGATGGCGATGCAAATTTGCTTGTCGAACTGCCTTCTGTGCTATCTGTCACACCAGTTAGCTTTGCCGCCCAGGAAGATGCACGAACAGATATAAATCTCTCAACGCTGCACTTACGAATACAGGTTAATCATTCGTTCAACATGACCGCTACGGGTCTGACAATGGATGATTTTGTTGAAGTTTGGAAATCTGGCATTTACATATTTTTTTCTGGTGACAATGAGTTTCACATTCACGCACCAAGAAACATCAAAATCGGCCAACCTGGCCGCCATTTAAAAAACAAGCTCGCGGTCATAGATGAAATTCCAGCACCTCTTCTTGCAGCTGTGGAATCTATATACGATTGCGAACCCGCTGACGAAGAAGAAACCAACGCCTGGATTGCCAAAACAGATAATGCAAAAGTGCGTCTTGCAGAGCTTCGTAACTCTTCTATTCCCAAGGTAATCTCTGATGAGATTGAATTACATCTCATCCAGCTTGATGCCGTCAGCAAGCAACTGCAAGCGACTAAGCGACGATTAAGAAAACAGCCGGTTTTTGAGGCGGTCAGAAAAAATCATTTAATCCAATTGATGTCGGAGTTCATTGAGCAACACCATGGCAAGACATGCGTTCGGGAAATGGAAGCAAAAGCTTTACAGCTCGCTAATCAATCTGACGCTCCAGCAAAACCAGAGCATGAGCAGATATTCGACCAAGTTCAGTCTCATGACTTACACTCACTGCTATATCCAATTTTTAATAATCCTTCAACGGCCAACCTTCCAGCGCACAAATGCCATAAATGCAACAGCCGGTGGAAGATGCATCAAACCCGACATCCTTCCACTAATGCAAAGCGTTTTCACGTTCAATGCGAGAATTGTGGGTTCATGTCTGATACCCCTTACAGCAGTAAGGGGCATGGAGCGGTACTAGCCTGGAACAGGGCTAACCCTGACGATAGAAAATCATTTAAAGACGTATATTTCTTGGGGCTTAGAAAACTCAACGCAAAGGAAGCCAAGTCTCAGCTGTTTCAGGTAGAAAAGTATTTAGAGCTAATGAAAAGTTACGCCACATCCTTAGAACAATATAGTGACGACGACAAGCGCTCCGAAATTAATAGCATCTATGGAATGATCCGCTTTCTGAGCGATGCAGTGCTTTACAGTAGACACATGATAAAAATAGCAAATAAGAAAAACCAGGTTAGGTGAAATTTCAAAGTGTGGCTATGTCAATTACGCTTGGTCACATTAACTAATTAAACAGTCATTTGACCTTGTCCAGCCATACATCAGACATATTTTCAACACGTCGAATAGCCCTTCTACACCTTACGTCATAATGCATATTTTTATGACTATTCTTTACAGCATCAGTGAAAAGTTTAAACTGTCTGCGTATAGCGCTATTAAAACTCCGGCTTGCCAGATTATCTCTTGCTTTGAGAGTTTGAATCACATCGTAATTAACGCTGTAATCAAGAATAATCACTTTAAATTTTGCACTGTACAAATCCAGATAAATTGGCGCTATAAATGATTCTTTCTCTTCATCTGTAAGTTTGTCATCTTTAATAAAGCCCAGCATTGTTTCAGAAGTTTGCATTTTGAACTTATTCAAATGAAAAGAAATACTTCGATTTACAATTTGTAGATTATTATATGTCTCTTGAGTAAGAAAATTAAAACCTGATAAGTAATCAGATTCCATTTTTCTCTCTACGGCATCAAGTATTTTGGCGGCATCGCTCAAGAGGTAGCTTCCTGATTTTACCTTGCGTCCTCCAAACACCTTATTGCAAACATTCATTACTTCATCCTGAAGTGCATGTCTCAAATCAATGGTACTTATTTCTGCGATAGGATCTGTATAGGATTTAACAACCCTTAAGCGCTCAAGCCTATTACGCTCTTCATTCTGCGATTGAAGAAGTTTTAAATTCTCCAAATTCAGCTTGTTAGATTCTCTAGTTAATGCCAGAGACTTTTCTGCTTGCTGTAATGAATTTGAACTCACCCATAAACTTGCGACAAGGCTGGAAATAGCAATCCCGAGGCTGAATAGAGAAACACGGATGGCCGTTTTTTCTATTTTTGATAATTGACGATTATGTTCATCAACTAGCAAGTTTTGAGCTTTTAGGACGCGGATTTGTTCCAAGTCATTTCTTATTGGCTTTCTGAATATTTTCCGCTTTTTATTTGCCATTACGTATTCCATTACATTAAAAAGACTGAACATTACAACACTACCGGATGATTAGATTTTTATCTACGCCTCACTGTTCAATACAACCAGTAGCACCAAAGACAAACTATATTAACCTTAGCTCAATTAGACATATTGAGTTTCAAATTATGTGGTTAAATCAAGCGCTCGCAATCGAGTCCAAAGGAAAAACTACCAAGAAAGCCAAATCTCTCGCTGACTTAGCATCCCGGCGCCAGGCTACGCAAGGTCAATTCTGGACGACTCCTTGGATTGCTCGCAAGATGTGGGATATTGCTTTATCAGCAATGCCTGACAAAAACGCCATGTATTCCGTTATGGATAACTCTATTGGCTCAGGCAGGCTATTGGCCCACGCAGACCCTAAGAGGCATTCTCTTTACGGTTGCGATATTGATCCTCGTTGTATCGATGCGCTCATCCAAGATGCTAATCAGGCCGGATTCACTTACTCGTTTGAGTGCGAAGGCGTTGAAAGCATTTCTGCTGAAAGAATCGGCGTTGCAGTAATCAACCCTGCATTCAGTATCACTCTACAATCGCCTAACCTGCTTCCGGTGTCATCTACCACCTATGGCATGTACGGCCCTAACAGCCACGCTCTGAGCCATGAGTACGCTTTAGAGCATGCGTTATACGCTGCTGATGTGGTGATTGCTTTGCTACCAATTTCAATGCGTGACTTCTGCTTTGGCAATAGCCGGCTAATCGCTGAACTGACCCTGCCAAATACAGCCTTTCTATCAGAAGGAGCAAACGTTCAAACTGCTGTTTATGTTTTTGGGAAAAAAGAAAACCCAGGGCAGCCATTGAAAGCCTCAGTCGATGAGCATTCCAACTGGCCTACCCTATCTTTAAGCGCTCGCTCCATGAGGGATTTCACCCCTAAATGGAAATCACTTGGCGTTGATGATGGCAAGCCCACCATTGCTCTACCTGTTACTGGCAATACTGCGGTTGAATTGCATCATCATAATCGAAGAATAGTACTGAAGTTTCATTGTGGCCTCACCCAGGCCAAGGTACTTAATGGTATTTACCATGAACGTGTTGAACACCCAGAAGGCAGGCTTCGTCACCGGTACCCTTCTCAAATTCGTTATTGCGGGGATGGTAAATTCTTCTTAGATGCATACCTGCTTCAAGAAAAGCCAATGACGGCCTTCAATGCTTTTCTAGATGAAATATCCGGACTAGGCGGAACCCCTGTTCCTTCCCCTACCCTATTGGGATTCTTCAAGAAGCTAATCAAGAAAAATGCTCGAGCATTCGTGCCTTTCAGAAAGTTCATCGAAGTGCCCAAAGTCACAGACATACAATTAACAGCCAAACGTGCATTTCTATTGCGCCAGTGTGACATTACATCCCCCCCAGTTAAAAAGGGTGAAATCGTCAGCGCCATAATTATTGACGCCGGTTACTTGGTGTCTAAGAACGGTCAAAGCGAAGTCTATTCAAAAGATCAGGTCAGCAAGCTTTTCACCTTCCCTTCAGCAGTCGGTAACGAAACCAGCACCGATGACCAATACCAGTGGAAGCTACTTCACGAAGGCAAAAATAAAGCGTTCCCGAAAATCTATAAGCAGAACCTATCAATCATTGCCAAGTCGGGCGTGGATTTCCTGTGGCCACCACAAATTGACTCACTATCGGAATTGATGATGTCTCCAGGCTCTGTTGCAGGCTGGGAACAAGGTTGCGGAAAGGCAAGACTCGCCGTTTCTCTTTGTTTAACTTCGACATCCAAGCACAACCTGATCGCTGTTGAAGGCGGCCTAGTTGAAGAAATGGAAATTGAACTGAAAAAACTTGGCATCAGTAATTACCAGGTTATCAGAAGTGAAGCTGACATATCCCAGCTTAAAAAAATCAATATTGTCAGTTACAACCGGTTGAAGAAGCCTATCGGGACACATAAAAGAACCCTTTCTCATTTGTTGCGCCGACGCTTCGGCGTTGTTGCAGCTGATGAAGGCTCTATAATGTCAAACCCTGACAGTCAGCAATCGGTTGCCCTTGCAAGACTGGCACCTCGAAAAATGTACCTCCTTGATGGTACTCCTATTGGCTCATATCCAAGGGATTTACTTCCTCTGAGCACAGCTACTCGTGGCAGCTCCACCGCTGAACAACCATATAGCCTTCGTAGCGGCCTTCATATGCATAAAGGGCTGTTATCGTCAGCCAATTACTCTCAGCGTGGAGTATCCGCCTTCCAGGATGATTATGTTGTAGTGGACTGGGCAACGCATGAGTTTAGCGAAAATCTACGTGAAGGCGCTAAGCGCGAAATCCCCGTAATTGCAAACGTCCCTAAATTCAGAAGATGGGCTGATTTATTCGTCCAGCGCAGGCTCCGCAATGAACCAGAGATGCAGGAATATGCTGGGTGCAAACGCCCAACCAGATCTTACGAAAAGGTTAAATGGGATAAAGACCACTTTGAAAATTACATCAAAGAGGCTGTTGAATTTTCACAATGGTATATGAAGCAACGGGAAATGAGAGCGCTTGAGGGTAAAGGCTCTAACCTTACCGTTGTGCTGGCTAAGATTAATGCCGTAATAACGGCGGCCAATGCACCTCATTTGAACGCTAAGCGCAGAGGTGCGGCTTACTTCCCTATCACCAGCAAACAGAGCCGGATTTTGACCAGAGTTGAACAGATAATCGAAAACACTGATGACAAGATTATCGTATTCGCCAAGAGCCCGGAGGTTCTGAAGAGATTCAACAAAGAATTATCAGACAGAGGTATCGAGTCTGTATTGTTCACTGGCAAGCAGGACATCAACAAACGAAACGATGACATGAACCGGAACTTCAGACACGGCTCTGCCCGGGTGTTATTGTCAAGTTATGTTGGTCAGCGCGGTTTAAACCTGCCCCAGGCTAATAGAATTCTGATGTACAACCGAGCGTGGACTGGTGACACTGAAGAACAGTCAATAGCCCGTACAACTCGCCCAGACCAGAAAAAACAAGTCGAGGTTGAATATTTTCACCTGGCTGGTTCTATTGATGAGTATATGGCCATGGTAGTTGATTGGAAAATTGCTGCTGCAAAAGCTGGACTTGATTATGGTGACGGTGCCACAGTTGAAGAGGAATTCAGACATCTCGATTCTATTTTAGAAACGTTTTGTAAAAATACTTTGAATATGAGCCTTCATGAAGTTCATAGATTAATAGCAGCATAGTATTTATATTTAGAACTTATTATTGAAAACCCGAAGGGTTAATAAAAGTTAAATAACTAAGTTAATAATATTAGTTAAAGTAAGTTAAAGTAGTTACGGATTCTACAAACCTTGCTGTTGTTGGCTTCCCCGTCTATTCGCGTGGTTCAAATCACGATGTTGTGTGTTTCGTTTCACGATAATGTGTGATCCGATGCACGATTATAGCGTGGTTCAATACACGAACAGAGTGTGGTTCAAATCACGACCCTATTCACAGGTTTTGCACAGCATATAAACACCATTTGCACAGGCTTATACACAGACTCGCTATGTTCATCTAATCTCATTCAAAAAATTAGGTTGTGGTTCATTTCACGAATATCAAATAAAGAGAGTAAGACTAAACCAAGCCTTTAGTTGTTCGTGAAATTCAGAGCATCTATTTCTATAGTATAAACAACATATTACGTTGTTATCAAATAACTAGATAAGTACGTTACTTCTGGCTGGGCTGCCCTTCTTAACTTGACTAGCAAGATCCCCCGACGGGAACTCATCAGGATATTCGTCATTCAGCAATTTTTCAGCGTGGTTCATTTCACGATTGCTATATCACTATATTGCATCTATAAAACAATCAGTTAAGTCACATTGTTACTAATACTGGTTTATTCCTAAAAAAGTGACAATACTAATGTGTGGTTCAAATCACGATAGTCAAACTATTGTTATGTATGAAAGGTAAGAAGCGTTCCTCAGCGCAAGTAATTTACTGAAGCCCCCATTTATAAAGGGATTCATCAGCATTTACTTTAGTGTTAACACGGATCCCCCCGGGGGATCTCTAAGGGGATCAGATAAATTTATGCAAAAACGTGGTTCAAATCACGATAATTGCTTCTAATTTAGACTAATAATTGTGTAATTTGATGGGGAAATGACCAAATAGAAGGATGTTAGCACCTTACCTACGGTATTTATAAGAGTGACTAATAGGCTGAGGCCTTAAAGAATAAGGCTTTGCGGTGATGCGTGGTTCAAATCACGATTGTATTTCCAAGTCATTAATTGATTTTATTTTTTCGCCTGACCTGTAATTTCTCGATAGTTCCTGAACTTTTCTTATCCAATAAGTAGATTTGATAGTCCGGTATGCTTTGTTTCTCTACCAAGGCCTTTATGTTTCGCCTAAACTCCCTCAAAGAAGAGCGAACACCAAATTTGTTATGCAGATTTTCAAAGCCAATCTCCCAGGACTCTTGGTTACCACAGTGTTTTCTACAAAGCTCATAGAGCCTTCTTTCGTAACCGGTCGATAGCATGAAGTATTCTGGATTATAAGTGAGTATTTGATTATTGCTCAATGCAGCAAAAAGGTGTTCAGAAATGACAATCTCGACGTGAGATAACCTTCCTTTTTCATCTGTCACTGCTTGACCATAATCAATCAAGCCGAATATCGATCCCTTCTGGGATAAGCCCCCGCCATCTTTAACGTTTGTATTAAACGTTGTACCGCGGAGTCTAACTAAGGCATCGGTGATAGCTTTGTACTCTCTACCTCCGGTGCCTCTATTTGTTTGCTTTAGAAAGTCATAGGCGACCATTTGAACTTTTCTACTCAAGGGACGCCCACGATTGCTGGCTTCAGCCAACTGACCGAAGCAATACAACAGTATGTCTTTGTCGTGTATAGTCGCCCTACCCTTTGAGCTTGGAATAATTTCCATCCATGCACCAGTTTTCGGATTATCGAATCTGTATGGCTTTGTGTCAGGTCGGGTCGATATAGCGAAAATTGGATATTCCATTGTATGCAACTCACCTTTTGGCGCTGCATCTACAATATCTGCAATAAATAGGTCTAATTGTTCAGGGGCACTCAATTTACTCATTTATCTAGCCTTAATGCCCTTCCAGAAGAACTCAAAAGCTTTTGTATGATCGCGACACGAATAACTGCGCTTTTGTCTTTTTCTACTTGTTCATTCTGCATTACTTCAGAAATTGTTTTTTGTATCTGCATATCAATTTCCGAAGTTAGCGTAACATTAATAGAAGTTGTCGTTCCTGCTGAGATAAATTCCTCAGCAATTAAGTCCGTGTATTGAGGTAGTTCGAGTAATTCTGACAAAGCATCTTCGATCCATTTACTCTGCTGCTTTTTGTTGTAGCCCCTTTTTTGCATATCATCAGAAATTTTCCGAAGCATCCCAGAAGGAACTCTAACAGTGGACCTTACTTTGGTTTGTGTTTTAACTGGCGCCTTCAATTTAACCATTTTATTTCGCCTCAGATAACTTACTGAGAATTGTATTTAAGATCTCACCAGCATTTTTAGGATTGCTGAAATCGGCACTTTCCAGTAAGTCGCCAATGTCTAATGACTCGGCAGCTGCTCGAACTAACTTTTCAATTGCCTTTGTATCTGCCCCTTTATTGATCTTAATTGGAGCAGGCCCTGAACTTTTCTTATCTACCTTCTTTTGCCCTATTCCGAGTCTGGCATTCAATTCTGAGTCTGTGAGTTTTGCTAATTCAGCCGCTTTTTTTAACTCAGTAACACGCCCTTCTTTTATGTATGGCATTAACAGGTCAGACTTTGCTTCAAGGACATAAATATACCGATGTGCAACCGTGCGACTTTTGCCAATAATGGCGGCTAATTGCACTACGGTTATGGCTGATCTCCCGCCAACATCCTCAATTAACTTTTGAATTCGAGTCAACCTGTCATAAAGACTCATTTCTTCCCTATCCATGTTCTCTTTCCATTGGAGCAAGTCCAACTCAAACTGGCTAGGTCGTTCTAAATGAATTCTTGAGTAAATATGTGTTTCTTGTAGAAGCAGGTGGCTTAGGTACCTACGCTCTCCTACCATCAAATGAAATGTGCTTTCTTCTTTCCAGACTACTACCGGATGTAGCATTTTCTCAGCACTTTGAAGAGAGAATGCAAATTCTACCAATGAGGTTAAATCGCCAATCTCTTTACCCTGAAGGGAGTATGCTTCAACTACTTCTTTCACATATGGTTCTATCCACTCAGAATCCGTATTGGAGGTAGCCTGGTCTTTTAGGGGGTGAGTCTGAATAATTTTCTTTATTAACTTGCTATCGACATGAAGTTTTCTTGGGTTATTTTCATCCGTGACAATGTAATCAACAGGAATTGTTTTAACCATCACATCTTTCACTTTACTGGCAGAGCTTGAATGATTGGCTATAGAGTCAACCCACTTATCCAAACCAGGATTACTTGCAACTTTTCCAGAACCCGCTCTATTACCACCTAATTTTCGTGCCATTTCATGCCCCTCCAGCTTTCTTATTAAATATACTGGAATACACATAGTCACCTAATGACTTGCTATGTGTATACGCCGGGTGTGTCTTCGTGATGTCAAAAACAGTTCTTGGGCTGATGCCTTTTAAATCTCGCTCTGGAAATGCTGTACTTTGTGGAAGGTATACATCTTCAGGGAACATCTGACTTCCAAGCCTAGAGTGCAGCATGTCTAAATTACCTTTGTGCAGGTTCGTATTAATTCTTACTTTGTTAGGTAAAAAGCCTAACAGTTTAACCTGGCTATCGTCATCTCTAGTGAAGTTCTCAGACTCTATGATTTGAAGCATTGAATTAATGCCCTGCAGATTTTTTTCTTCACACTCAAAAGGGAAAATTGTATGTGTTGCAGCTCTTAAGGCAGAGCGAAAAATAGGATTTCTCGAAGGGCCTGTATCCAGGATGATTATGTCATAAAGCTCCTTCATTTCTTCCATATGTAAAAATTCATGAAGGCGATTTATTACCTTGTGCTCTATCTTTCCTGATTCATTGTCGAACTCTGAATTAATACGTTCTAATAAAGCGGGGTGACCAACCATGATATCTACATTATTCGAAAAAGAGTTTTTCTTAGAGATATAGGTTTCGAATGGTAGAACAGCTTTCCCGAAGTAAATGTCAGCGATAGTCGACCTTTCTTCCAACTCTGGGTCACCGTCATAATCAGGATGAAGAGGTGGAAGTTGGCCACCAACTGATTGCGGACTGCTTTCCATACCAACCCAGTAGTCACTTGTATTGCATTGCATGTCTAAATCTACAACTAAGACATTAAGCTTTCCGATGATAGCCATGTACTCAGCCAGTATGTTGCATACAGTGCTCTTACCGCAGCCACCTTTTTGATTTAAAATAGCTAGAACAACAGAGTTGTATTTCAGCATTTTACCTTTCTCTTTATTGAATCCAATATCATGAATAACATACAGGGTATAACACCCGTATGTCAAAGCCATATGATATCTTTATGCTGTTATTTTTAGATCCCCCCGGGGGAAATTCGAAAACAACACGATACTGCCTTATTACAAACTGAAACAATGACATTTATATAGCCTCGTTCACCGGTCTCATACCAAAAGATCCCCAGGGGGGAAATTTGGTTCACGTTGTTCAACTACCTTCTTTCAAAGTGTTTCACTGACATTTGAGCAGCCCTTATAACCAGATGTGTTCAAAAGATCCCCCGGGGGGAAATTTGGTTCACGTCGTTCACCTACTCTCTTTCAAATTGTATCCCTGACATTTGAGTAGCTCTGTTAAACAGCTAATCCCCAAAAGATCCCCCGGGGGGAAATTTGGTTCACGTCGTTCACCTACTCTCTTTCAAATTGTATCCCTGACATTTGAGTAGCCCTGTTAAACAGCTAATCCCAAAAGATCCCCCGGGGGGAAAT
>NZ_JAQQXP010000005.1 GCF_028595265.1 Alteromonas gilva
ATCTGATTTTTAAAGAACAAAGTGCAAAAAGATTACTCTATTTGCGCAAGGAGGACTTCCGTCACATTCAGCTATTTAACTGAACCTTGCTGCTTCGTGGCTGTTTAGGCCCTGCCGAAGCGGATGCGTATAATACGCTTTTTGTTTTTTGAGTCAACATGTTTTTTGAATTATTTTCGCAAACTGTTTTCTCTTAAAACCGCTTGACACCTGACGTAGAGAACATTTAACAATGTTCGTTTGCGTACATTTCCTGTCGAAGCGGACGCGCATTCTAGACACTTCTAATTAAAGATCAATACTAAATTTGTATTTTTATTGTAATTTGTTGAACGAACGGATACTTTATAACCAATCCGGTTGTTTTTTCGTTATTTTTTGAACTAAATACACCTATTTAGCTCTAATCTAAGGATTCATCTTACCGAAACGAAATAGGTTTAAATTTGAGTGTAGGGCAGAAATATGAAACGTAGTGGTTATATCCTGGTTTCCCTGATGTTATTCACAAGTCATTTTTCGCAAGCGATCACAACTGACGAAGAATTATTGCAAACTGAGAATACCGTTCTGCAAGGATTTATTAAGCGACAAGTAAAACAATCAATGTCGGTTGGCAGAGCTGTAGGCTCGATTACCAGTCATTACCCCAACGAAGTAGAAACGATTGTTGCCACTTCACTGGATATGTACCCGAATGATTTTAAAGAAATCATTCACGCTGCTATATCGGCACAACCAAACGCTACCTCTAAGATTGTTGAAATAGCGATTAAAAAGAACGTAGCATCCTGCCCTAATATTGTAGAACTCGCTATTGAGGCCGATCCAAGTTATGTGGATTTTGTGGTGGGCGCTGCCGCAAACTCTAATCCTGATGAATTGAAAGATATTGTCCGCGTTGCGGTGTTAACTGAACCCGATTCCGCTGATACCATAGTGCAGACTCTCACCAGTGAGCACCCGAATGAGTTGGTAGATATTCTTACCAGTGCTATCCAAGCCGTGCCCGTAGTGGGTGAGTACGTGGTAAATGCATTACTGGCGGTGTTTCCCCACGAAGCAGAAGCCGTGGTCACTACCGCGGTTCGAGAATCAGCTCAACAACGCGAGCAAATATCAAAAATCATTGAGACTGCCCATCAGGCAGGTTTAGATAGTGCCGACATTAAGCGTTACGCAATGGACGCCGGTATGACTGAAGAAGAATACAGTGCTGCAGTAAAACATAAGAACCAGGATCAGTAATAATGGTCGTGTGAGCGCGCGCTATGCGCTGGTCTCCCGCCATTCCTTTTCATCTTTAACAGCAAAGTTTTCTCTGCGTAACGTCAGGTTAGGGTTATAGGCAGGGTCGTTTTCGATAACATGGGCCCAATGCTGTTTTAAGTAATCGAGTTCAGCATTAAAGCGGGCCATTTTTTCTTTACTGACGTCTAATCCCCGTGACACCGATTCGTGATGATAATGTTCTACCTCTGCACAATACAGATTCCGCAGGCCAAGCTCTCTGACACGCAAACAAAAATCGACGTCATTAAAGGCAACGGTAAGGTTTGTGTCGTTTAACCCGCCAACGGCTAAATAGTGTGATTTTTTAACCAATAAACAGGCCGCCGTCACGGCACTGAAGTTTTGCGTAGCGGCTAACCGGTTCATATAACCTGGATGGAATCGCGGGAAATACTTGTGCGCGTGCCCTGCACCGCCCCCGTACCCCATTACAACACCGGCATGCTGGACACGATCATCACTGTAGAGTAACTTTGCGCCAACGCAGCCGATGTCATCCCTCATGGCATGCCCGGCCATATATTCGAGCCAATCCGCGGTGATAACTTCAATGTCGTTATTAATTAATCCAATGAGCTCGCCTCTGGCATGTTGCACTGCAAAGTTATTGATTGCCGAGTAATTAAACGGGTGCGGGTACCTTAATACCGTGATCTGCTTATGGGTAGCCAGTTCTTCAAAATAGGCTAAGCTGTCGGCCTCATCGGAATTATTGTCAATCAACAGGATTTCGTAGTTAGTGTAGGTGGTTTTGTTAATAATTGACTCAATACACGCTTTCACCAGTGCCTTGCCATTTTTAGTCGGAATGATCAGTGACACCAGTGGCTCACTGTTTAGCGGCCACTGAACACGGTTAACCGCGACTTTCGATAACGTCGACGCTTGTCCGCCCGCGCTGACAACACAATTCGCCAGTTCCTGAAGTTGCGCGCTTTTACCTGAGCGGCTCCCGGTAAAGTGCAGCAGTGAAAAGGGCAAGTGCTTAATACGCAGATGCGTATCGGCCAGCCACAGCTCGGCGACGATCGCACCAATTGTGGCGCACGACAGCTCCTTTAACGCTGTTATTTGGTGCGCAGCAACCACCAGCCCCGTTTCTACATAGCCAGCGGAAAAGTGATAGTCCGGGTTCCAGTCGGGTAAGCAGCGAGGTGTATCGAAATGTGCGCCGGCCGCTTTTTCATCGGTGTCTACATACAGCATGTCATAATTGTCGCTGCGGGCTAACACAGCCAATGCCATTGGATGCAGTTCATCACCGGCGTTGATTAATAACGCAGGTAAATCCGCGGTTAAGCTTGCTTCGTTAACGTGGCCGGCGCAATGTATTGAACAGGGCAATAGCGCCGAGAGCTGATTATCTTCTGCGCCAATCACCGTCACTGAGTTTAGCCAGTCGGACTGAGGCAGCAAAGACAAACACGTTTGCTTGATCTGGTTAGCGTTTGCGCCAAATATCACCACATTAAAATGACTTTGCACTATTGGCTGTTGTGCAACGATTGTGTGCAGCTTTGATGCCTGACGGCGCAATGTATTGGCATATAGAGCCTTGAGTTTCTTTTTACTTGGCAACCCGTAAAACAAGCCGGACTTTTGCAGGGAGCGCGAATAAAACGACGTGAGCGCCGGGTTCTTTTTGGCAAAATTGCGCACCGGTTTGGGCACAACACCCACACCGGCTTTAATGGCTATCATTGAATATTTTTTTAGCGACATGTAGCGATATAACAACCGTTAAGTAATGTTTTATGTTTGCCTGAAGCTCTGCAAACGCGAACTTTGAAGTATCCCTTAAAACAACAACAGGGGCAAATAGCCCCTGGTTTATAACACGCTGCGCCTTAAACGCTGCATCAGGCGTTACCTAAACGTTCGCCCTGGTAACTGCCGTCAAGTACCGCTTGCCACCAGCTGGTATTTTGCAAATACCAGAGTACCGTTTTACGAATACCACTTTCGAAGGTTTCCTGTGGCGTCCAGCCCAACTCAGATTCAATTTTGCTGGCATCAATGGCATAACGCATATCATGACCAGGGCGATCGGCAACTGTGGTGATTAACGCACGATAACTGCCTTGCTCACTGGGTTTAACTTCATCAAGAATATCGCATATCGTGTGTACCACATCGATATTTTGCTTTTCGTTATGACCACCGATGTTATAGGTTTCGCCAATTTTTCCTGTGGTTGCTACCACCACCAGTGCACGGGCGTGATCTTCAACATATAGCCAGTCACGAATTTGATTACCTTTACCATATACCGGCAACGGCTTTCCCGCCAAAGCATTTAGAATCATTAACGGAATGAGCTTTTCCGGAAAATGATAAGGCCCGTAATTATTGGAGCAGTTCGTTACCACCGTAGGTAACTTGAAGGTGCGTAACCAGGCCCGAACCAAATGATCGGATGCCGCTTTTGATGCCGAATACGGTGAGCTTGGCTCGTAGGCAGTGGTCTCGGTAAACAAGGGGAGTTCGCCATCTGAACCGACATCATCAGGGTGCGGTAGATCGCCATACACTTCGTCGGTAGATATGTGGTGAAACCGAAAGCCTGCTTTTTTGCTATCGGACAACGCAGCATAGTAGGCCCTTGCCTGTTCCAGTAATACGTAAGTTCCTACAACATTGGTTTGAATGAACTCACCGGGACCGTCGATAGAACGATCAACATGCGATTCGGCCGCTAAATGCATAATGATGTCTGGCTGGTAGGTATCAAGCACACGCTTTACCGCCGGGCCATCACAAATATCCACCTGCTCAAAATGATAACGCGCATCGCTGTCGACGTCTTTGAGTGACTCCAGGTTGCCAGCGTAAGTCAGCTTATCAAGGTTAACCACCCTGTGTTCGGTATCGTTTATAAGGTGGCGTACTACGGCAGAACCTATAAACCCTGCACCACCGGTCACTACAATTGTTTTTGCTGTTGTCATTGTCGTCTTCTTAACTATGTTTATGCGGCTTACACCAGTTCGTCCATCATCGCACTAAGCTGCACTTGCCAGTGATTAAGCTCTGTCGAAAAGGTCTCTCTGGTGAGGGTTTTATCCAGCACGCTATAATGCGGACGTTTGGCCGGTGTTGGATAGGCGCTGCTGGGGATCGGTTTAATAGGTACCGGCTGTGACAGCAAACCTTTGGCTAAGCCTAGTTGCTGAATAGAAACAGCAAAATCAAACCAGCTGCACACCCCTTCGTCAGACCAGTGATATACGCCGCTGGTGCGCTGTATGGCAGCTTCGATACACGCCTGAGCTAATCCCCTGGCCCAGGTGGGGCTGCCAATTTGGTCGTCAATGACGCCAAGCTGGGGCTTTTCTTTCATTAAGCGCAGCATGGTTTTAACAAAGTTGTTGCCATGGGCCGAATATACCCAGGAAGTACGGATAATGGCACTGGCAGCAGGTAATATCGATAGCACTTCAGCCTCGCCAGCCGCTTTGGTTTTGCCGTACATGCCCTGGGGTTCAATGGTGTCGTGCACGGTATAGGGCGCGCCCTTTTCGCCATTAAATACATAGTCGGTCGACACGTGGACAAAAAAAGTGCCATTGACTTTGCAATAGCGCGCTAGATTAGCCACGGCGGCCTGGTTAAGCAGATAGGCGTTATCCTGATCCGTCTCAGCGTTATCAACAGCAGTATAAGCTGAGGCATTTATTACTGCATCTGGTTTGATGTCATCCAGCTTTGCGGCAATATTTTCGCTTAAAGTTATATCGATATCTTCTCGGCCAAGGCAAAGGGCTTCTGGCACCAAACGGGCAATTTCCCAGGCCAGTTGACCGCTTTTACCAATAACCACTAATTTTGTCATGGTAATATCCTAAAACGTTGGCGCATTCACAAACGTCACTCCATCGGCATCTTTCGCCGACAATGACGGCGCTTCACCATTTACCAGCGGCCAGTTAATGCCAATTGTTGGATCGTCAAACTTCACCGACACTTCTGACTCAGGATGATAATAGTCCGTGCACTTGTAAACAAATTCGGCCGATTCGCTGGTGACGTAAAAGCCGTGAGCAAAGCCTGCCGGTACCCACAACTGACGTGCATTCTCTGCCGATAAGTGCACGCCCACCCATTTGCCAAATGTGGGTGACGCTTTTCGCATATCCACTGCCACATCAAACACTTCGCCGGCCACAACCCGCACTAACTTGCCCTGGGTTTGCTCCAGTTGATAATGTAAGCCGCGCAGAATGCCCTGTTTGGACTTTGAATGATTGTCCTGAACAAACTCGACATTCGCACACTCAGCTTTAAACCAGTCGGTACGAAAAGTTTCCATAAAAAAACCACGCTCATCACCGAATACGCGTGGCTCAATAATTTTGACATCAGCAATGTCAGTTTGGATTACCTGCATTAATTTACTTTTCCACTATTTTTGTTTTGTATCCAGCGTGCGTATTAATGTGTTAGAGATACGATGAGCTAAAATACATTTAATTATTTGTTAGGTATATTTGCGTTGTACTTATCTGAGTATGGGTAAGCTTTTTACACCAGCATTTGACACCCCTGAAGGCTTTATTTTACCCGGTCTTTAATGACTTTTAATAAATACGTGCCGTAGCCACTTTTAACTAGTGGAGCTGCCAGCTTTTCCAGTTGCTGCGCGTTAATATAGCCCATGCGGAATGCCACTTCCTCCGGACAACAAATTTTTAAGCCCTGGCGTTTTTCAATAGCGGCAACAAAGTTAGCGGCATCCAGTAAGCTGTCCAGCGTACCGGTATCGAGCCAGGCTGAGCCGCGCCCCATTAGCTCCACTTTAAGCGAGCCATCCTGCAAATACATATTGTTTAAGTCGGTAATTTCGAGCTCACCACGGGGAGACGGTGTGACTTCTTTTGCAAAATCCACCACGCGTTTATCGTAAAAATACAGACCAGTCACCGCATAGTTGGATTTTGCGACAGCCGGCTTTTCTTCGATAGAAAGTGCGTTCCAGTCGTGATCGAAATCAACAACGCCATAGCGCTCCGGATCATTCACGTGATAACCGAATACCGTAGCACCAGAGGTTTGTTCATGGGCGCTTTTTAAAGACAGTCTTAAATCGTGACCATAATAAATATTGTCGCCCAAAATGAGCGCGCAGTCATCATTACCGATAAACGATTCACCAATTAAAAACGCCTGCGCCAGGCCGTCGGGTGAAGGTTGCACGGCATACTCAAGGTTAAGTCCCCACGCCGAGCCATCGCCAAGCAGGTCAATAAAGCGCTGTTGCTCTTCTGGGGTAGTAATAATGAGCACATCACGAATACCCGCCATCATCAGTGTCGACAGCGGATAGTAAATCATTGGCTTATCGTAAACAGGCATTAACTGCTTGCTTACCACTTTCGTGAGAGGGTGCAGCCTGGTACCAGAGCCACCAGCTAAAATTATTCCTTTTCTCATTGTGTTACTCCATCAAAGCTTCTAATCGAGCACGCTGAAGATCATCCGTCAAACCTTCAACTTCATCAGGCGAATTCAGAATATAAGGTATGATCATAATCATCAGTTCTGTACGCTCTTGCGTCGAGCCATCGCCCCGGAACAGCCGGCCTAAAACCGGAACTTTACCAAGTAGTGGCACGCCGACTTCGTTTCCTGAATCTTTAGAACGTATTAATCCTCCGATCAGCGCCGAGCCACCATCGCGCAAAGTGAGCACGGTTTGGATGCTTCGATTAGAAATTCTGGGTTGATCGCCGCCTGATACAGCCGCTTCACTCAGCTCTTGAGAAATTTCCAAATCAACCATTCCTGTAGCATGTACTGTTGGCGTAATATCCAATATTACCCCGGTCTCCTGGTATACATAGTTTTTAACGATTGGTGCATCCGCTGTGCTAGTACCTTGCGATTGTGTCGACAAAACAGGGATTCTGTCACCGACATTTATGTTCGCTGATTCGCCACTTTTCACCATTACCCGAGGCCGAGAGCGTATTGTTGTTCGGTTATTGCTGTACAGAAAGTTTAATGCAGCCCGTGTATTATTTGCTGCGCCATCGCCCATCCCATCTGTCACGGTAAAGTTTAGGCCATTGCCAAACGTTGAACCTACTACATCATAAGCACCAATAGATGATTTAAATAGCCACTCAATTGCTGAATTATCGCTCTCGTCAAGGCTCACTTCCGCTAATATAACCTCAATCATCACTGAAGGTGCTGGACGATCCATACGCTTAATCATCGCTAACGCCTGAGTCCAATCCTTGCCACTACCGCTGAATAAAATAGTGTTGAGCATTTCATCAACCGCATAACGACCTTTCGTTTGAGAATTTTCATTATCGTTTGTCGTTTGTGGTCTGGCTTGTACTTGCGACACTCTGCCGTTTTCACCACTTCCCTGCATTGGCTGCAACCCGTTGGCTACGCCTAATTGGCTCAACAGGTTTACAATATGACTGGCTTTGGTGCTTTGCACCTGATAACTAAACAACCCATTTTTGACCTCACTTTCTCGCTTAGTCTCTAGTTTCCTGGCCCACTCAACTATGTAATCGAGTGTTTCTTGCTCTTTTGCAAAAATGACAACCTGGCCAGTCGACTCTAAAGGCAATAACCGAACTGGTGCTGTTGACTCTCCAGCCTTAACTTCAAAACCTTCAGTTTTCAATATCGCCAACAAATTGTCAGACAATTCTTTGGCCGTACTGATCACAGGCTGTAAAATCACGCTATTCATACCCGCCATCGACGGCCTGTCGAGTAAGTTTATTGCTGCAACTGCTTGTTGAACTTTTTCATACTTTCCTTGTATGAGTAGTGCGTTACGATTAATGTCTTCTTTAACATCCAAATCGTTACGACCAAAAATTTGCGATAAGACACTGCGCACATCGGGTGTTTTCAGTGCTTTAAGTGGATAAATTTGAAATATGGGGCGATTGCCTGCGGGCACCTCCGGTAGCGCTCGTCCAGACATAATTATAGGCGTTTCATCTCCTGCGGCCTGGGCAGAATAGTCAAACACCAATACTCCCTCACGTTCAAAGGTCGTAACCCCGTAAGAAGCTAGCGTCTTAGTAGCCAACACATAGAAATCATCCTGAGATATAGGGGCGCTCAAGCGAAGCGTGACTAAGTCTGGAGCATCTTTAACCGACGGTTGCAGAATAAAGTTTAAACCCAGCTGATTTCCATATACTTCATTTATGAAACCTGGAATGGGTAAATTGTTGTATGACTGCTGAGCAACTTGTTTATCTTCTAGTTTTGGTATAACGACCTTTTCAGCCGCTTTAGCGGCTTGAGAAACCGATAACTTGGGCGGAGGGATCACTCCTAATGCAGTATCAATCTCACTGCTATCTGCCTGTTGCCCAATAATGGTGTCTGCCTCCCCCTCATTTTGCTCTTTTGGCTCACGAAGTGGCTTAAAAAACGTTTTTTGATCCTCTTTGGAGAATTTGGAAGCAGGTCCACTGAATTGCGCACAGCCATTAAGTAGCACCAGTAAAACTGGCACGACTAAGCAGCTCAGATGTTTTCGCTGAGTTGAAATAAACCATGCATTATTGCTTTTTCTGTTCATCGGATTTTATTACTGCCTTATTGAAATAGCACTTGTTGTTGCTGTTGGTTAGTATCGTCGTTTTGCCAGACTACTCGTCCTTGCTCAATCTGAGTTAATGACCAGGGAGCAAGCCATTGCTCTCCCAAGCTCAACACAACTGGTTCAGTATCTCCAGGAAGCAAAAGTATCGCTCGTTGTTGTTCAGTTAATACCGTGCCAATTAATATTGCATCGGTTAGCTGACGTTTTTGGGGCTCCACGGCATTCTCTTGTGAAACACCAGGCTTCTGTTTTGGCTCTGGATTGAATTTTTCAATATTGCTCATCACCTGTTTCCAGGTTGTTGTGTCCGGAGCCTCATATTGAATGAGGGTTTGCGCATCTCTGCTATTGCTATTACTGTTGGCACTCAACAGATTAACAATACCGCCCAGTATAGCGGCAACAATCCAACAACCTGCCAATACTACGATTAGTTTATTACGACTCATTCTTTAGCGTTCCGGTATAGAAAATCTAAAACGACTGTAATACTGTCGCTTCTCCCTGGCCGGTAACGCAAAGATATAATTCGCAATGCGGGTTTGCTTCCATCCATTATCGCGAGCAATCCTGATAGATTACGCTGGGACATTTTGCCCTGATACTCTACACGCACCTGCCAAAAACGGCTGGTGCCAAAATTAAGTTCGCTGGAACCTACTAAACTGGCGCGGCCATCACTTATGAATTCAGTTGTCAATTTGCTAACCGCTGATAGCGCTTCGGCCTCTGCGACACTGACTGATTGCGCAACTGGAATAGTTTGTTTTATGGTCTCAACCGACTCGCGTACCGACTGCATAACAGAGTCAGGAACTTCATCATCAGCCGCTCTTTGCAAACGCCCGAGCATTTGGAGTTTATTCTGAACCTCCGCCGCAAACTCATCACTCGAATCACTTAAGGATTTTGTTAGGCTAAGCAGCAAAATAACCGCGATCAGTAATAACAACCAATGCAAACGTATATTTTGCTGCAACTCTAACATAACTGGACTATTTTTTTGCAACTGCTTATTCACCGGCGACTACTTCCAGTATCCATGTATCTTCATTAGCATGTGGCCGGATAGCAACACGTTCAAATAGAGGGCTTTGTTCTAATTTTGTGACCAGTTCAGCGATATTCAAATTAGCCATTTGTAACTCGACTTTAAGTTCTTTCAATTGCCACTCTAGTAAGTTGATCTGCCATTTACTTGACTCACCTAATTCGGATAGCACCTCAGCCAAAGCTTGAGGCAGGTAACCAGCTTCACTTTGCCAGGACTGTGCCCGACCAATAAACTGCTGATCGTTTTGCAATCTCGCCTGCTCATCAAGCCTGTCTCCCACAAGGTCTTCAAGCTTGACTATATCACTGTCCAATTGATTTCCTTGCACTGCAAGCGAAACAAAGCTGCCCGCCTGCCATGCTATCATTACGCCGAACACCACGCCGGCGAGCATTGCCCAGGTTATTGGTTTTTTTAACCATCGATCGATATTTCTATGGCGCGCCCAGTATCCTCGCTGCTCCTCGCTCATTGCAACGGCATCGGTGGCCTTTTCAGTCAGGACATGACAAGCCGTCATTTCTCCCGCCGCCCAATGCTGTTCGTAAGCGAAGTTTTCACCAGTAACTCGATGCATACCGTCAGCCAGGACACCTTGCGCTGCGGTTTCTGGCAAGCCTTGGAAACTCCCTGCGGTAGTCCAGATTGCTACGCCATTGGCTGACAAATAATGATAGGCATCGCCTCCCACAAACGGATTCACCACACGAGCCTGAATTTTCGCCCAATCAGCCTTTTGTGAAGGCTTAAGACTTGCAGGATAAGCTTTGAATACATAGTATACTTCGCTTTTGGTATCCACGTTATATTCGTCATGCCATAGTAAAGACTCAAGCCAGTCCAGTAATGAGGACAGCCAATTGGCCTTAAACTCAAGGGCAGAAGTCAATGTCATGCTCATGAAACTATTCCGATCAAGTAATGCGGGATAATATACCGAAAATTCTCCAGACAATTAACCGTTTATCAGTAAATATGTTCATAAGTGACAGTTACTACCTAAAAAGCGAGCGATTAGTGTGACAATGCCCAATACAAATATAAGCGAACATCATCAGGACAAACTATTGGCGGCCCTGCTGGATGATGGAGTACTAAGTTCGGAACAAGCAAAGTTGGCAGAAGACACCGCCGGTAAGCTCAGCCTGGACATCCTGCGCGCATTATCACGCCTCGGGCTTGTTGGGGACGATAATTTGTACAGCTATGCCGCAGATGTTTTTGGTCTGGAATTAATCAATAAAATACATCAATGCCCGGGGTCGGTAATGATTATCGATACATGCAAAGACCTGGGGTTAAGTATCGACTGGTGCATCAGTAACTCCGTATTCCCCATCCAGGATGGCGATTCCATTCATGTTTATTTTGGTAATCCGTTTCTGCAAAATCAACTGACACCGTTAAGACAGCTGGTCAACGAAAAAAAACTACACAAATATTTACTGACCCCAGCTATGGCCGTTTCTGTTGCTGACGACATCACTAGTGAACGAGCTGTGTCCGAATTATTTGGTCAGTCCAATTCAGATATGGCCGCGCTCGCAGAGGAAGCACCTGTTATTAACCTGGTAAACAGTGTTATTGAACGCGCTATCTATGCTGAGGCATCAGATATACATGTTGAACCCGGCAGTAAGAATCTAACCATAAGATTACGGGTAGACGGCAAATTGAGTGAATTTATGCAACAGCCGGCATCTCGATTTCAAGCCATTGCATCGCGTATAAAATTGTTATCCGGAATGGATATTGCTGAGCGTCGTTTACCGCAGGATGGTCGCTTTACCAGCCGTGCAGGTAGCCGCGAATATGATATTCGGGTGTCAAGTGCTCCCGATGTCAATGGCGAATCTATCGTTATGCGATTGTTACCAAAACAGCGAGATGAACTCAGTATTGACGGTCTTGGCTTCGCCGAAGATCATCTGGCAATGATACGGCAGTGGGGCAAGTTAAGTAATGGCATCATATTAGTTACCGGGCCCACTGGATCAGGTAAGTCAACTACATTGTATGCACTGCTGGCTGATGTACAAAGCGGTGATGAGAAGATTGTTACCGTGGAAGACCCGGTTGAATATCAATTACCAGGGATCACTCAGGTCCAGGCCAAACCAGAAATTGGGTACACCTTTGCGAAGGCCTTGCGTACTTTTCTGAGGCAAGATCCTGATATCATCATGGTCGGCGAGATACGCGACAAAGAAACCGCCGACATAGCTATTCAATCCTCACTGACCGGTCACCTGGTGTTATCGACCCTGCATACTAACGATGCCTGTTCCGTATTTCCCCGGCTTTCCGATATTGGTGTGGAGAGCTACCTTACCGCTGCGACAATACAGGGGGTTCAGGCTCAGCGACTAGTGAGAAAGCTCTGTGAACATTGCTCTGTGAGTGCACCGAAACCCAACTTTTTAGAGCAAAACCCTGAACTTCACAGCCTGTTAGAGAACGTGTCCAGCCCTGACTGGAAACAAGCTGTAGGATGCGAGCGATGCCAGGGACGAGGTTACCGTGGCCGAGTGGGTATTTATGAGTTAATTGCCGTGACGCCAGCATTACGTGACCTTGTTGCTGCCAAAGCGCCGCTAAAGGATATCCGTGCCAGCGCAAGAGCATCCGGGTTTCGTTCCTTGCTTGAAGATGGTTTACTAAAGGCCGCCCGGGGGTTAACCAGCGTAGATGAGGTTTTACGCGTTTGTTCATCGAATGAGGATGCCTAAACGTCTATGAAATTCAATTATGAAGGTATAGACCTAACACTAAAACAGCCGGAGACGGGGGAAGTGGAAGCCCTGACCGAAGCAGAAGCACACCATTTATTGCAGCAACGCAACATAGAGGTGACCAGGCTAGTCGTCCAGGAAAACAAAGTTGAGGGCAAAAAGAAAGTCACTGTGTCTGACTTGGTTGTGCCATTGCAAGAACTCGCAACGCTCACTGAATCAGGTGTGATATTAGTCGATGCGCTGAACGCTCTGGCGCAAAATAAAATGCATTATGGGTTAGCTCAAGGATTTAGAAAACTGGCCAGCGCTATAGAAGGCGGAGAAAGTTTTTCTAAATCAATAGCGTCTTCTAAACTCCCATTTCCGACCTATGTAGAGCATTTGGTTCATGCTGGGGAGCTCAGCGGCCAATTAAGCAACGCGTTAAATAATGCCGCAGCGCAGCTAAAATACGATGAGGCAATTCGCAACGATCTTCGTGCAGCCTTAACTTATCCCCTGGTACTCATTGGTTCCGGGCTAGTTGCCATGTTGATTATCTTTTTTGCCGTAGTGCCTAAGTTTTCCCATATGCTGGATAACGAAAAAGAACTTCCAACCCTGGCCTGGTTTGTCTTATCGGCCGGGCGTTATGCCAACGAGTACCCATGGCTTATAGCCAGTGGGTTTATTGGTGTTTTATTATTAATTGTTGGCGCCGTGACCAACAAAAGGATTCAAAGTAAAATAATGAATATTGCCATTGGACTACCCGTTATTGGTCCCTGGCTTGCCGAACAGGATGCTGCACGCTGGGCTGCATTGTGTGGGGCTATGCTCACAGCCCGAGTAAACTTAGTTACTGCACTATCCCTGGCGGCGCAGTCAAGTGCTTTTACCCGGCGACGCGCCCGTGCGGAACAAATAGCTGACGATATTCAGGCTGGCACTGCGCTGCCAGAGGCAATTGAACGGTCTGCTCTATTACCGGGGACTTCATTAAACTTGCTCAACGTGGGCGACAAAACAGGTAAACTAGCAGAAATGATGGGCGCAGTGGCTCGGCTTCACGACGAATCTTGTAAACGCAGAATGAAACAAGTAATGACACTAATTGAACCCCTTGCAATACTGATTGTCGGGGTGTTAATTGGTATTATGATTTTAGGTATAGTACTGGCAATTACAGCCTCTACCGATATAGCAATTTAAAGGAAGGTTATGAAAAAGCACTATTCGGGATTCACGATGATTGAACTCCTCGTTGTACTGGTGATTTTAGGTCTCCTAGCGGGATTAGTAGGCCCGCAATTCTTCGGCAAAGTGGATAGTTCAAAAGTCCGCACTGCCGAAACCCAGGTAAAAATGTTAAAAATGGCACTACAAACTTACCGCCTTGATGTTGGCCAGTACCCGGATAACCTTGAAGCCTTGCGCACGGCGCCAGCTGACGTAAAAGGTTATTGGGATGGACCTTACCTCGACGAGTCGGTTCCTGTCGATCCCTGGAACACGCCTTACGTATATGAAAAAGATACCAGCGCTGATCAAGGCTTTTATTTGTATAGTTATGGTGCTGATAGCGCTCCTGGTGGCGAAGAATTAAATGCAGATATCGGGTATGTACCACAAGAAAGCTAATATCGGTTTTACGCTGATTGAGTTGCTCGTAACGTTGGCAATTCTGGGCTTGATAACCGCCTTAGCCGCACCATCGGTGAATGCCTGGTTATCGAGCAGAAGTACCGACGCCCAGCGTCAGGAGCTTTCATCAACATTAGCACTGTTACCTTTAAAAGCAGTTTCCGCCGGCCAGTCTCTTTATGTAGAGTCTGCCAGCGAACTAATCGACAACACTGCGGGAGTAACGATTTCCAGCCCTATAATTGTGCTCGAGAATGGCTATTGCAAAGGTGGCAAAATCATCATAGGGCGGGGTAATTCGCAAAAGCGATACACTGTCAACGCACCATTTTGTGAACTCATGATGGACATAGAAAATGCGTCGTAACAAAGGCTTCACCCTCATCGAAGCTCTGGTAGCGCTGGTTATCCTGGCGGCAACATTTACGACTGTCTGGGGCTGGTTTGGTACTGTTGCAACTAACACCCCGAAGATGGAACAGGCATTGAGAATGCCACTGCTGTTTGATGAATATACCCAGTACCTGGCTTTGCAGCCACTTCAGCAGGTTCGGCAGGGAGAATTCGTTATAGATGGGTTCAGAATTGAATGGCAGGCAACAGTCGCCCGCGCTTCAGACAATGAATATTATCGGCGCCAACGTGAATGGCTTGTAGTCCTTTTTGACGTAGAGGCACAGGTATTTAAGCAGGACGAACAAGTCGAAACATTCTCCACGCAGGAAGTTCGCTACTGGCGGGATCCAAACTCTCCCTCCAGTATTTTTGGATAAGGCTATGCGTAATCGGAACGGCTTCACCTTAATCGAGCTGCTAGTGGTACTTGTCATTACATCGCTAACCACCGCACTATTACTTTCAGGGCTTTCAACCACCTGGCAAAATTTTGCCAGATTAAGCAGCCGTAACCTTGTGTTTAACCAAGCGCAGTTACCTAAGTCCTGGTTTATAGAAAGTGTTCGCGGCGTGTTATTGTCACATCCGGATACGGCAACGTTTGCCGGTACATCTGACAAAATCGACATGGTAACATTTCTCCACCCTGCCAGCCGGCCAGCTTCACCTCAGCAGCTCAGTTGGGAGCTGAGGGGCGATAACGGCACCTGGTCGCTGGGCATCTCTGAACCGACCAATCAATACAGTGAAGTACTCACTTTTACGGAGGCAGTGCATTTTGAGTACCTGGTTGAACGCCAGTGGCAAGACACATTTATCCCAAGCAATGGAAAGCTGCCGTTGGCAATAAGGATCCAGGGTAACAATGCAACCTATATACTAGCGACTGTGTCGCGTCCTTTACGCGCAGACATACCAACCGAATTACCGGTATTTGGTGCTTATGAATTTTAACCCTGCATTGACAACTCAGCGAGGAATCGCGCTCCTCTCTGTTTTAGTTGTCTCGTTAATTTTAACGCTTTTAATTAGTGGGGCTACAGCCATGCTAAATAAACGCATGGCGCTCGCAATAGATGCTAAGCAACAGCTCGCAGAAAAGATGCTCGCCCATGCGGTAAAAAATGAACTCACCTATTTAATTGCGACACAAAGGACAACCCGAGCAGGAGTAAGCAAAGGTACTAACCCTCAGGGCGCCAGCAGAAACGACGCGATCTGGGCCCTGCGCTATATCGGTGATGAGATTAGGGTTGATGGTTTTGAGTATAGTCGCACAAATGAGCTGGCTACCGTTCACTACTCGATTCAAGCTGTTAATGGTCTGATCCCGGTTAATTCGTCGGCGCAGAACTGGCTAAATCGCTGGTTATACAGTACTGGCATGGATAACTATACTGCCGCGAGATACACTGACGCATTAGCTGATTACGCCGACCCCGACGACTGGAGCAGACCTGCGGGTGGGGAGCGGCGCAGTTACCTCAATCGGGGAATGGCTCCCCCGACAAACTTTCTGCTACAACACTGTGGTGAACTGTATGACATTTTGCATTGGCATGATAATCCCGACCTGGTTTCCCAATTGCAGCCCTTTTGCGGGCTCAGGCGATCTGCCAGCGTAAATTTGAACGCAATACCTGCCCCTTTACTCCATCAGCTATGGCCGAACCTGGCCGACCAAATTCTTGCCGAAAGGGCCAATGGTGAATGGATACTGGGCCATAGTCAGGCTCAGTTAAAGTTTAATGATATAAGTGGAATGACAGACGATTTTATTCGGTTTATTGCCGGCTCAAGATTTAAAATACAAATTAAAACAGGCAGTCATGTAGAGGCAACGGAACTCACCACGGGTACGAAGCTCTTACCGCCCTATACGGAACGCCCACTTCGATAACTACAGTTTGTTATTGATACACCCTACCACAACCAAAGCTTTCATCTACACGGTTTGAACAATGTGCTAACACCGACTACGATTGCAAGAGATTATTTATTATAATAACGACACCAAAAATATACCTGTAATCTCAGCCGTCACTATATACATATTTAACTGATGCATATAGCATATACCTGAGACTTTGCTTGTAATTTTGTGCTAAGTAGTCTAAAACTGTGTATTCTTCTTTAATAATGTAACTGAATTCGCTAATGGACAGTCAATTAAAGTTTACAAAACATCTGTGATGTTAAGAGAAGACCAGAACAAGCTATTAAAATAGCGACAAAAAAGTTGAACACAACATTTTGGTGTTGTACTTTATAGGGGAAGTCGAGTGCTCGTCACTAAGGACTTGGTGGCGAAAGCCATGACTAAATAAAACTATAGTTACTCTTGCAGGAGTTATACATGTTAAACAAAAAAATCTTAGCGGCTTCTATTGCAGTCGCGTTCTCATCAAGCGCATTTGCTGTTGTTGACATTGAGGCGGACACTGGTTCCGTTACCTTTGCAACAGAAGCATACACTGCGACTGACCTAAACACCGACGGTAACCTTCCGGTAACCAACGCCAGTAACATTCTTGACGTTACTTTTAACACCGGTTTTACCATTGGTAACGGTACATCTAAGTACGTTGTTGTTACTCTGAACAATGCTGAATTTGGTGCAGCACCAACCCTTACAGTAACAAACGGTACTGCATCTATCGCCCAAGGCGGTACTGCGGGCGACAGCACTGTAATCTTTGAAGTTGCAGCAGGTGCAGATATTCCAGCAAACGCTGTAATGACTTTAGCAGCGTCATCTTATGCTATTTCAACTTCATCAGCAGCTACTGTATCAACAGCTCTGTATGAAACAGCGGGCAATGCAGTATCTGGAGACCAGGCGCTGTACACTGAAACTGGTACTTTAGCAACAACAGGTACTGGTAGCTCAGGTGACTTCGCAAATGAGTACACCAGCACAGCAACTGTAGCGTCTAGCTTCCTGAACTTTGACGCATCAGCAACAAACACTGCTTCAGCAACGTTAACTGCAGTTGGTGAAATTGACATCACTGAAATCGTAGCTAACTCTACTTACAAGCCTGACGGTACTGCGTTAACTGCTGGTGATCTGATCACTGACGCTCAAGACGTTACCTTCGCTGGTAACTTCTCATACGGTACCTGGACGCTTGAAGACGAAGCTACCTGTGCTGACGTTGGTGGTGTTACTTCTATCGACGTAAGTGCTGGTATTAACACTGATGAAGACGAAGCGACAGTAGCGGTTGCAAGCTTAGCGGCTGGTCCATACTACCTGTGTCTTGAAGTTGACGGTACTACCGAAACTATCGTTAAGTCTACTTACGATGTAACACTTGTTGACGACAGCCTGGAAAACGACCTGGGTACTGTTAAGTACGATACTACTTCTATCGAAGTACCGTACCTGACAACCTTCGCAGACTACAATCAGCGTTTCTTCTTGGTAAACTACAGCAACTCTGAAGTGACTTACACAATCGACTTCGTTTCTGAAGACGGCGTGACAGCTACTGACGGTACTGCACAAACAGGTACTATCCCTGGTGGCGAAATGATTTCAATTAAAGCAACTGATATCGTTACTCTGGCAGGTAAACAGCGTACTTCTGCTATCATCGAAGTAGAAGCACAAGATGCTGACGTTTCAGCTAGCATGCAAATCGTTGACCTTGAGTCAGGTACTACTGACACCGTAGTACTTAACTAATTTTAGTTAATAACTAGAATCCAAAAACCTCCGCTTATGCGGAGGTTTTTTTTGCCTAAAAAAGCGTTATTTGGCGTTTTTTTATGACACTACAGATAGTTGCCCCGCGAATAACTATCAGCCATTCTTATGGGCGTATCAGGCTTGGAGCAAATTTTTTTGCCAAGCAAGCCAGGCATACATTAGAATTCCAGCCATTAATTAACAAATCACTGAAACAAAACGCAAACAATGTTAAAACATCCGCTCATTATATTTTTATCGCTCACACTGCTACTACTGGTTAACTACCAAGCCGCAGCTGTGGAAACTAACTCCCAGCAGCCAGCAGAAGTTAGTACATCGGGGCTAAGTTGTGCCGAGCCAGCACAAAATTTTATCCCCTTATTAGGGAGAGGCACTGCCGATGTCGAAACTTTTTTAATTAGAGATCTGCAACAGGAACTGGTAAGGCAAGATGAACACTCGGTGCTCGTTTCGATAGTTTGCACTAATGATGCTGTAGTTAAGGGATCCACCATAGAAGTACAGGAAGATGGCGAAACCAAACAAGCTCTTTCTAAATTGTTAGTCACTTTTCCCTTAACCCTCAAAGTACAAAATCGCCGTTCATTAATCACCCTGGATGTAAACCTGCACTATTTAACTGAACATTTGGAAGCAGTCGAAGGCCGCAATACAACAATCACGTTTGAAGTATTAAAACAGCGGTGACATATTTGTCCGGGCAATACCACTTTACAGGCACTTTTATAAGATGACGGCTATAACATTACTAACCGGTATACCACGGTCAGGTACGACACTCTGCTGTAAACTGTTAAGCCAAAACAAAACGACGCTGGCTCTGCATGAACCACTGGATCCGCAAGTAATAACCTCAACAGAGCTGAACGCGTCGATACATGAAATATCGCAACGAATAATGGCTATTCGAGACGCTGTTCAATCGTCAAAACCTATCCCTCTTGGCGATAAGGATAATTACCTTGTAGATAATCCTGTGGGCTACTCACAACAACACCATGGCGTAAGAGCACTTTCTTCGGTGAGAGGAACAACCACTATTCCGCTTAACAACGATCTTGAACTGCTTGTGATAAAACAAAATGCGTTGTTTACGGCACTATCATCCCATCTTATTGCCCACTATCCATTAATTGCAATAATCCGCAATCCTGTTGATGTACTGCTGTCATGGATGACTGTCGATTTACCGGTAAATAAAGGGAGGTTACCGGCCGGAGAAAAGTTCGATAAACATTTAGCCAGCCTCTTACAGCAAGAAGACGACGTATTGCAACGTCAATTAATTATTTACGACTGGTTTATAGATAAGTTTAAACACTCAGCATTAGAGTGCATTAAGTACGAAGAAATTGTCGCGACCAACGGTAAAGCACTTTATGATGCTATTGGTATCACGCAACCTAACCCTGCAGAGCTCAGGGCTCCGCAACGCAATTTCGCTCCCTCCCTGATTGAACGCCTGAACAACTGTGTACCACAGTTGGAAGCTTTAGCCATAAAAGCGGGCTACAGCCCCGCAATAATAAGCAAGCAACTTGAATTCTTAAGCTGCCAAAACTGCTCTTAAAAAGAATCTATGTTATATTGACACCGTTTTGTTAGCGACTGACCAGAAAAAAATAATTCCAATGAAAAGAACACTCAAATCAGTAGTAAAAAAATTACTCGGCTCTTCACCCCAGCAACTCGTTACCATTGATACCGTAGCAAAAACTCTCGACGGCTATTGTGTGATTGGCTGGTATTTCACCGACCTTGTCTCGTCCGTTAAAGTCACCGACAGCAACAATCAGACTGTTGACGCTATTACAGATGACATAGAACGTGCAGACGTTGCTGCAGTAACGGGGAAACAGGCGACTGGCTTTCAGATATTGCTTACCACTAAAGTAACACTTGATGAACTGACGTTAGTTGCAACACTCAAAAATGGCCAGAGCCAAACTTACGCGCTGTCGTCTGCCAATGTGGAAGCTTCACAGTTAGCTGCACCGATTAAATCAACAACAAAAGGCCAAAACTGCAATGGCGCCTGTGAATTCGCTGTTGTTACGGGTACTCATGTATTTGTGAGTGGCTGGTTAACCGACACCCGGCGAGCAACGTCGTTGGCTCTCAATAAAAAATCCAACGCTGTAACTGAAAGTGACTATGACATATTTCGGTTTATGCGCAATGACGTGGTCGAGGCTTATGGCAAAGGTCCTCATACTTCCGCTGCCGGCTATTGCATATTGTTTACCCTCGATAAAAAACTCGACAAAAACGAGAAGCAACTTAATTTAGTTTTTACAATTGATGGCAACGAAGAAGAAATGTCGGTAAACCAGGTGTTTTGGGGCGCTGACGAACCCATGACGAATACCAAGCGGATTCTTAATAACTGGGCTCCCTCCAACCCGGCTCACCTCGCCAAAGCAGACATTGTTAGCACACCGGTACTTGAGCTTTACGCTAATACTGCCAAAGCAACCTCAGTGCGTTACGATTTTGGTGAACAGGTACAAACGCCAAAGGCCAGCATCATTATTCCGTTATATGGCCGTTACGATTTCATTCGTTACCAAATGTCGCATTTTAATCGTAGTGGCGAGGCACGACAATGCGAAATTATTTATGTAATTGACGATCCGTCCATCGCCTCGCCCGCAATGCAGTTGGCGCGTTATATGGCTCAAATGGTTTCGCATCCCTTCAGCGTTGTGAAGCTGTCAGACAACGTTGGTTTTGGCCGCGCCAATAATATTGGGGTTGAGCATGCTCGTGCAGACAACCTGATCCTGATGAATTCAGATGTTCTGCCTAAGTCTGTCGGTTGGCTGGATAAAATGCTCAGTAGTCTGGACGCACCCGACACCGGAATAGTGGGCGCACGCTTACTGTTTGAAGATGGCTCAATACAGCACGATGGAATGGCGCCTGTTCGCCTGCAGGAATACCCGGGCTTGTTATTTAATGACCACCCTTATAAGGGCTGGGCGGTAAAATTATCGCCACACGCCGCAGAGGAAGCGCCCTGCCAATTAATTACGGCAGCCTGTTGGGCACTACGTAAAGCAGACTTTGAAGCCGCTGGCGGCTTTGACCCAGCTTATGTACTCGGCGATTTTGAAGATTCTGACTTATGTCTGAAGATAGAAGAAATGGGTAAAACCAATAAAATCCGCAGAGACGCAGAGTTTTACCATTTAGAGCGCCAGTCACAGAACCTGGTAGAAGCCGGTAAGTGGAAGCACAACCTTACAATCGTTAACGCAGTGACATTTAACAAACGCTGGAAACAAAAACTCGAAGCAATGCAGGCTGCAGGATAAATACATAATGAAAAAAATACTTTTTATCTCTCATGGTCACCCTGAACTGAGTAAAGGCGGCGCCGAAGTTGCCTCCTGGAACCTTTACCAGCAATTAAAAGAACAAGGATTTGAGTGCTTGTATATCGCCAGAACAGACCCAGGCTCTCATGGTGGTTCAACATTCTCAGTGCGTGGCGAAGAACTGCTGTTTCATACTGCCATGGATGACTGGTTTTCTTTGAGCACAAAACGCTTAAAGCCGTTATTTGATGACTTGGGCGATCTTGTCAAAGAGTACGCGCCCGACGTGATACATATACATCACTATGCTCATATGGGCTTTGAAATCTTTGCGGCGCTGCGTCAGGCTGCGCCCAATGCTAAGATCGTGTTTACTATCCACGAGTTTATGACTATTTGTATGCACAATGGCCAAATGGTCAAGAAAGGTTCGCTTAAGCTCTGCCATAAAGCGTTACCTGCCGACTGCCATAAGTGTTTCCCGCAACACTCACCGGGTGACTTCCTGTTGCGACAACAATATTTGCTCGATCAGTTCGATAATGTTGATTGTTTTGTGTCGCCCAGTCACTTTTTGGCGAAACGCTATATTGAGTGGGGCCTGCCAGAAGATAAGATGCATGTAATTGAAAATGTATTGCCAGAGATGACTTCCTTCCCGCCTGCGCCTATCAAAGAAGGCGAAAAGCGCACCAGATTGGCATTCTTCGGACAAATAAACCCGTACAAAGGGTTAGATATACTACTCAATGCATTAACCTTGCTGCCGGATAATATTCGCGAGCAGATAACTCTCGATGTGCATGGCGCTAACCTCGACAAGCAAGAGCCCTCGTTCCAGGAAAAAATAAACAAACAACTCGACGCACTCAGTGATTGTGTAAACCTGCGAGGCGCTTACGAGTCTGAGCAACTACCTGGCTTATTAGCAGACTGTGACTGGGTGGTCATTCCGTCTATCTGGTGGGAAAATTCCCCGGTTGTCATTCAGGAAGCGATCGCCCATGGCCGCCCGCTCATTGGTTCAAACATTGGCGGCATGAAAGAGAAAATAGAGAACATCGCAGGGCTTACCTTTGAAGCACGCAGCGCCTCATCACTGGCAAAGACCATACAAAATGCTATCGAACCAGACGTTTTTGAACACTGGCAAAAGTCTTTAGTGGTAAGCAGCAATACTTTACAAGAGCATATTTCTTTGCTGAACTCATTGTAGTGATCTGCAAAAGTCACATAAATTAGGACCACACAACTTATGAAGATTGGTGTTATAACCAACCTGGTTAAAATAGAAGAGTTTGTTGCCAAACATATGGCGACAGCAGATACCGATGCCTGGATGAGAGCAACTGGTGGGAATACCGGTAATGTTGCATTTGTTCAGGGCATCAAAAATATCCTGGGTGACAGTTTTGGTGTGGTGAACTGGGGCGATAACCCCCAGGCCGTTAACAAGCACTACGATTTACTGGTCATTTGCTGTGCTAATCAAATTGGCGCCCACGTTGATTTGGCGGGCTGGGCCGACCGCCTGAGAAACTTCGATCTGCCAACTGTGTTTATAGGGCTTGGCGCCCAGAGCAATAAAATTGGTGAAATACCCGAGATACCAGAGGGTAGCAAGCAATTTCTGGAACTCACCAAGTCACTACGGATAAACTCTGCAGCCAGTAATATCATTACCCGGGGTGAGTTCAGCAGTGAGGTGTTGTCTAGCTTTAACGTAGACAGTTCGCCTTTTGGTTGTCCATCACAGTTTATCTCAACCCAACCCAATTTAGGTGCTGCCTGCCTCGCTCACCAGCAACGAACCAAGTTCGACCGTATCATGACAGCCGCAGGCAACCCCTGGCATGCGTCGGCATCGTTAGAAAATACTCTCACAGAGATAGTGGAAAAGTACCGCGGTGATTACATTTTACAACACCCTAAAATGTTAATTCAGCTAGCTTTGGGCGAGACTGATACCATTGAGCCAAGCCACATCAAACGGTTAGAAACTGTGTATTCTCGTATCGGTGATATAGAAAACATCAAAGCCTGGTTTGAAAGCTTTGCGGTATTTTTTGCCGACGCACAAAATTGGATGCATTATTCAAAACATTTCACATTAGCTATTGGCCCTCGATATCATGGTGTCGCCTTACCAATACAAGCTGGCGTGCCAGGAAAGGTGATAAGTATCGACTCCCGTACAGAAGAACTATCTGTCACGACAGGCATACCAACGGTACCTTACGAAGAAGTTGAGAAGCTATCAGCAGAAAAGCTGGTCGATTTTTGTCGTTGGAAAGAAAGTGATGCAAGCAACTATGACGCTATCCGCACTAAAAATGCGATTAACTATCAACGTTTTCTGACCGACAATACTATTCCTGTAAATGATGGCATTATTGCTTTAGCTGAAAATTAAGATCACTCGGGCTGTTTTTTACAGCAGCCCTTTTACACACCTGGTATCTGAATAGCCCATGGTTAAACACACTGACCGCCCTTTCCTGCTGGTATCTGGCTTTCACCGAAGCGGCACATCTCTGGTTGCCAAAACACTCGCCAACAACGGTGTTAATATGGGCGATAACCTTATGGGAGCTAGTTTCGCCAACCCTGAAGGCCATTTTGAGGATATTCCACTTGTTGAACTGCATGATGCCATGCTGGCTGCCAACGGCACAAACTGGCAGGAACATAAAAATATTACGCTCACAACTCCTTCTTTCCTAACTTCGAGGTTAACAACATATTTGAATTCTCGGCGCGATAAGGCAGCTACATTTATTGGAGCCAAAGACCCGAGGGCGCTATTTTTCCGGCAACAATGGTTACAACAACGTCAAGCGAATCTTAAGTCTCTTTTTGTGTTTCGAAGTTGGCAATATTCAGTCTCTTCACTCTTGAAGCGCCATAGCAGAGAGTTGCTTCAAACATCAAGTCCAATGAGTACACGACCCTCTGACATCATATTTTGGCAACAACCTGAATTAGCAGCGAAAATGTGGATTACGTCTGCACAGGCTATGCTAAAATGGCATGAAAAAAACCCAAATAACACTCTCCTTTTTCCTCTTGCAGCATTAATTGAAAAAAACGACCACCTGCCAAAAGCTCTGCAGTCGATAGGACTGCCGGAAGATCTTCTTGATGCATCATCAATAATTAAAAAGGAGTTGCTCCATACGGATGTTCCAAGCTCTTTGCTCAATATGCTTCCTGAAGCCATTCAGAATGAATGTAACAACCTGAGTATGCAGCTAGACTCAGTTTTTGGCATTAACGTGCGCGAGCAAATTACATACACCCAAACAAACTGCATTTTCCCCGATATTGAAAGTCTCATTTCCTCAGATGAAGGGGGTGCAGAGAGCGAGTCCGAGCCTGCTTCGTATATTGATTTAACAAGGTTTACTTATCAGGAAGCCATAAGTCTTATTACCGAGTACCCTGTCGGACTGTATTCATTTGACTGGACAGTACTATTAAATGCTCCTGGAATTACCGCTAAAGATTATGATGATATTTTTACATGCGCTATCAAATACAAAGCATGGACAACCGCGGAATTGGCAGTGCGACGGGCACTAGACTTACAACCGGCATCTTGGCGGTGGATGCAACTGGGGGATATTTTTAAAAGAAAAGGTGATATTGACCAAGCAGAAAGGTGCTATAAGAATGCATTGGCTCGTACGCCAGAAAATGCAACGTTTTATGCAAGACTAGCTGAAGTTGAAATTGAAAGAAAGAATTTCGATGCTGCAAGAAAGCTAATAACAGAGGCAAAAGCACTAGATATTACAAAGCCCGCCATTGCCAGTGCCGAAGTAATACTACACAGAGAAGAATCCGTTAAGCTCAAGTCCGACTCGGCACCTGACGATCGTGCAGATTATCAATCCATGGCGTTGATAAACAATTATGCGGAAGTCGTAGATGTTATGTCAGCAACCCCTCAACAGGGTAAAGCACTCGATGACTATATGGTTAAAACCGCATTTGTGCTGCGTGATAATTACCAGTGGCTAAAAGAAGGCTTAACCAGTATCCCAGCGCAAAGCAAACAATCTCTTTTAGATTATTTGTCTAATCACGTGCAAAAATACTGGTCTGAGGCTGTTATATCAACAGAGTTTTCTCGTGGGGAGGCCGTCATAAAAGAACCGCTCGTCCCATCAAAACCTCAGTCAGAGAAAGCTAAATGTACGATCGGCGTACATATTCATGTTTTTTACCCTTATCTGCTTCCGGAAATCTTTAGCTTTCTGGAAAATATTCCGTGCGCTTTTAGTACTGTTGTGACATGCCCTAAAGAAATAGAAGCACCGGTTAAACATCTACTAAGTAAACTATCTGATATTCGTGTCATTTCTGTAGAGAACAAAGGCAGGGATATTGCTCCCTGGCTTATGGTTGCATCGAAGTTACTTAAGCACTGTACTGTAGTACTAAAATTGCACACTAAGTCTACCCCACATGCCAGCAAGCTTTCAGGTTGGAGATTACAACTGCTCTGGCATCTGCTTGAAAGTCCACAGAGTATTGAAAAGATTCTTTCTGACTTTGCCGAAAACCCCAGGTTGGGTTTAGTTATACCTGCCTATCACCCACATATATTTCCACATATAAACTGGGGCAAGAACAAAGCGCTGAGCGAAGAAATAGCGAACATATTTAATATACCAGTTGATACAACGATAAGTGTCAATGCTTTTCCTGCTGGTTCCATGTTCTGGTACAGACCGGCAGCTCTAGCTCCGATCATTGAACACACATGGCAATTAAAAGACTTTCCCGATGAAAGGGGCCAAATCGATGGTACCTTAATGCATGCAATCGAACGACTTATTCCTTATATATGCCATAATCAACACTACGTTCATGAATTTATCAATTTACCCTCTCATTAAAAGACAATGATGACGGTCATTATCCATGAGTGACTATCAACCAAAATAGTTTACGGATCCCTCGGCAGCAATGGGTGACCTACGTTTTAACTCAAAAGCAGTTCGTTTCGCCTACCCAAGCTCAACAATAGCCGATGAAAAAGTCCTTCATTCTAGACAAGGTGAGCGTGCTTGCGTATCATTGAGTTTTGTCATTATTGTGACAACTTCATGAATTTTTCATGAATTTTTAAATTCAATCTACAAATTATCAGGTGAGAAATGGAGTACCCAATTACTGTCGAGGAACTTGACAATAACAAAGAAGTTACACTCCAGACATCAATACAAGATTCATCATTATCTTCATTTCAGCGACTCGAAAGTGGCTCATTTCAATCCAGCATTTGTGTTACTCCTTCTCAAGATGTTATTTTTGCCACTACGGCAATAGGGTTGAGTAATCGGCAAGCAGAGATCTCATTGATTTGTAAAAAGCAAGCAATATTCTCATTTGCTTGCAAAACAAAGGTCATTGCAAAGTCCGCTTTTTATGTCGAAGAACATAAACTTACCAGTACATTTATTTCAGTGCCTTTGAAAGAGTTGCTACGGCAAGAAAGTGAAAATCTTCAGGTTTGCATAGCGTTAAACAATGAAACCGCTATATTACTAAAAGTATCAACACACATAATTAATGACTTCTCCCGTGAGGAAAGAAAGATTGCCAGCTTAATGCCTTCGAGGGGTTATTTTGGAGGTCTTAGCAATACTCCTTTGCGGATTAATGTACAAAAAAAAATAGATACGCTTTTCTTATGCAATCAGGATACTGATGCCTATCTAAATTTCAGCCAGTTACACATCTATACGACAGGGCGACAACGACTTCAACCAGACCAGTTTGCTGACGTAACTGCCAGTTCAAACGTATCAAAAGCGGATCTTTTCAAAACCATATCGAGCGGTAATGGATTTCACTCGAGAAAAGAAACCTTTCCTCACCTAATAGTTCGCTTGAAGAAACCTGAGTTTGTAGAAAGTATCGAAATTGTAAACCGACGGGATAAGTGGGGCTCTCGAATTCAAAACTTAGCAGCTTCCGTGGCCATAGAAAACCACAAGATTGTTCCAGTTTATTCCATGTTGGATTTTAGTGGTATAGAACAAGACAAAGATACCTTAATTAATTTATGTCAGCATTTACGCCTGGATTACCCCAAGTCGAAAGACAGATACGCTATATTAAGCTCAGTTGTGACTTGTTTTGAGGAACACCTTGTCAGTTTGAAAGAGCGAGACTTCGACATCCCTCTGCAAATGTTAAGTACATGGAACGAGAACTATACCATTTCTGACAACAAGTGGCACAAAACGGAATTGGCATTGCTTGCTATATATATTTTCGTTAAAACTAAAAAAACATTGTCATTGTCCCTGAATAGCTTTTCGCGGCTGTTGAGCAACTCTAAAGATATAGAATATTTGGAAAGTAAGGTGAATGCATATCGCTCAGCCGGGTCCCTTTTTCCACTCAAATTCACTAAACACGGAGCTGCAAGACAAGGTATGTTGGTATGTAATACGGACAAGGTATTACTAGCCTTGGATGCAGTGATGGAAGACTTGTCTCGCTTGGGTCTTAAGCCATGTATCGCATATGGAACACTTCTGGGCGCCCAGCGAGAGGGAAAATTTATTGATCATGATGATGATGTTGACATTTTGATAGAGTTGTCTGAAGAAGACCTGACAGAATCTCAGGTACGCACCTTAATGAACGACGCAATGGCCAAGCTAGCAGGCAGCAAATACAGAGTAAACACAAATAAAAAATCTGGAACTTACAATACTCATGTTTGTCATCGGGAGACAGATATTTTAATCGATGTTTTTCCATACTGGTATAGCGGAAACTCTATAAATCTTTACATGGAAAAGATGGCTATAAAATCTATTCCCAAGCAGATTCTATCAGGCCGTTCGAAACTCCAGTTGTATCAAAAGAGCTATGATGCCCCCTTTGATATAAAAGCCTTCTTGTTAAGTCGCTATGGCCCCAGATGGGAAATTTCAGATCGATACCATGAGTGGCCTTGGCAGGTAAAACAGGATTCCGTAGGGATTAATTAATGAAGACTATTATAACTTACGGTACCTTCGATTTGTTTCATGTTGGTCATGTAAAGTTACTAGCCCGGTTAAAGAATCTTGGAGACCGGTTAGTAATTGGCTTATCAACCGATGAATTCAATTCTGAGAAATCGAAGACAACAATAATTAAATATGCAGACAGAGAGGAAATTCTGTTGTCATGCAAGTATGTTGATGCAGTATTCCCTGAGACTTGCTGGGAGCAAAAAAGACAGGACATTATAAGGGAAAAAGCGGATGTTTTTGCGATTGGTGATGACTGGGCAGGTAAATTCGATTCGCTGGAAGATATCGTAGATGTAGTTTACCTCCCACGAACACAAAACATCTCAACAACTAATATCAAGTCAGTAATGAGTAAAATAGAGTCTGACCAGAAAGCCGAAATCAGAAATGTCAGTTCGCACCTGCAGGCGCTTGTTGATACATTATAATATGCATATGTGTACATCATGAGGATATCGTCATTTTTTACTTGTATAGAATGAATCTATTGTTCTGGGCGCATATATTTATTCAGTCTTAAAATTGATTATGACTTTTTCCTAACCTATTAGAACTGCCAAACTTTAATCAGAGTCAATCTGACTTGATAATTATACTAACTAGTTCGGCATCCAATATTCTGTTAGGATCTAGCGAGTAGAAGTAGCTTAATTATGAATCCTAATAGAAAGTAGCGAATGAATCTCCCTGTCAATTCAAAAAAAACTCCCCTTTTTAACTACAATCAAACTTTTACCGGTGCGCTACCCGAGTGGAGTGAAGATCTGGTGACTCCGCCTAGCGTTTCGGTGAAAGAGGTGTCCGGAGCGTTAGTCACAAAAGGCGCGTTGGACGGGTGGCCACGCCGCCTTGTATCTGGAGTATTTGACAGTAATTTAGGCGAAGTAATTGAGGGGGCTTTCGTTCGTAATTACAGAGTTTCCTATCCCAGAAACATTTCAGAACTCAATATCGAAACTGTGCCCAGCTATACCGGACGTTTTATTTATCTAGGATGGATCATCACTCACTATGGTCACTTTATTACTGAGTCTATTTCAAGAATGTGGTGGTTAGCGGCAAACGAAGAGCACGTTAAAGACATAACCATCCTGGCCCATGCAAACTTTAACAGTCCACTCAGCTTTCCTTCGCATGTAAAAGAAGCCTTTGCCGCCTTAGGTATATCTTTATCACAAATAAAATTGGTTAAAGAAGATGCCATTTACGAATCATTGATAGTACCTAGCCAATCCATGATTCTTGACGACACAATATCCGAACGTCAGGTGAGCATATGGAATAAAATCAGAGATAACATCCACCCCGCGAAGAATGCTAGCGAGCCAAAGCGAAAAGTTTATCTTTCAAGAAAGTTTCAAGACCAAAAAGATGATAGCCGTCAATTTAATGATCAAGCTGTAGAAGATACATTTAGACAAAAAGGCTTTGAGATCGTCTATCCTGAACAGCTAACTTTTCAGGAGCAAATTAAGATTTACGCAGAAACAAAAGTGTTAGCCGGGCCTGTGGGCAGTGCGATGCATAACGCAGCATTCATGCCAAATAATGGTAAAGTCGTGATTCTCGCCCCAAATTCTTTTCTATTTAAAACCGATTCACATATCGCCTACATCAAAGAACACACACTTAACTATTTTTTAGTAGACACTGGCAGTACTAGCATCAAGCGAGTGAATTATGATATTGATACAAAGGACTTGGCGAATTACCTTTCTTTGCTTATAAACTAATCGAGTTTACGTACTTCATTGTGGTTTATATTGACTTCTGAATTAACGAGTTGATAGTACCCCATCAATAACGTATAGAAAAAGGAAGGAACTCTATAAGAGGTATCAGATTCGAATACTCGATTAGGTTCAATCGGTTGCTCAGCAATCTCAAGAAAATTCGTTATCTTTTTCAATGTTAATGTGTGTTCTCTCGCAAGATCATTTTGCTCAAAACACATCACTTGATATGTACTTACATAATTTTTTAATATTTTCAATTGCTTAGAGTAAAGACCCCTGATCAAGTAAGATTGATCCCTGTACTTACTTTCAAACGGGCTCGTAGGCAGGTTTTTATAAAAGCCACGCATCCTCCAGGGTTCGAGCAAAAAAGCCATAGCAGGCGAGCGGGCTTCTAATCCTCTGGACTTTGTCATGGCATAATGTGATAACGCCCGCTCGACAGGGTCCCGCAACATGACAATATATTTTGCGTGCTTACAGGTTCTGGCCGCCGACATAATAAATTGAGGATGCAGCATCGTTATCGGCGTCGCATCCAGAATATACTTCTCCCCGTTATAATGGGCTAATTTGCCGGCATATTTATCACGCGCAAAACTCAGTTTATCTGCAGAACGGTGGTATTGCGGGTCGTCAAAGACGTGCGCTTCCTTGCCTTCAACCAAACAGATATCAGGATGTTGAGCAAGGAACGACGCTAATGCCGTGGTACCGGCCTTTTGAACACCGGGTATAAATAAGTTGGGAAGAGGGTAACTGCTCACAATACTCTGGAATATTTGTCACAATCTGATTAGTGTATGTTAAATTCACCATGACGCAATAGCCTTGCCATTTACTGATGTCGATTCGAATAAAAAACAAACGTATATCATTTTTACGCTATTATCATGGCTACACGGGCGGTCATCAAAAAGTACGTGATTACCTTGATCATTTCGTTGATGCAGGCTGGCAGCCATCACTGTATCTAAGTAACAAAGCGGCCACTGAAAAATCATTGTTTAGCGAGATACCCGGCGTAGACTATCAGTGTAATTACCAGCCTGCAGGTTTTGATACCATTTTTTTAGCTGGTATGGACTGGCAGCACTATCTTCCATTGCGCGATAAATCTCAGACCGTGATTAACCTTATCCAGCATGTACGCCATGGCGATCCTGAAGAGCCACTTTTTCAATATTTACAGGAACCCGCCATCCGGCTGTGTGTGTCCTCAGCGGTCAAGGAAGCAATTCAGCCTTTCGCTAACGGTCCTTGCTACACGATCAGAATGGGCCACCGATTTCCTGAAGTAAAAGCCCGGCGACAATGGGATCTCTATATTCTAGCCAATAAACAAGCCGACTTAGGCGCTGAACTCTATGATTGGGCTACGGGATTAGGCTTTAACGTAAAAATAGACAAAAGTACGCAAGAACATAGGGATGTGATAGCAAGTATGGCAGCATCGGCCATCACAGTCGCGCTCCCCAACCCTACAGAGGGTTTCTATCTACCCGGCGTGGAAGCTATGCATTACAGTAAAGCGGCCGTTGTGCCTTACTGTGTTGCGAATAGGGAGTACTTCAATACATTTGCTAATCTGTTTATGCCCGACTATAACATTAAGGCAATAAAACGGGATATTTTGCGAGCCAGCAAACGTTCCTCACTGGCAACATCGCTGGGTTGCTTGCTCGGTAAGAAAATAGCCTCTGCCTACACACTTGAGCGGGAGCGCAAGGAATTGCAAAACTGTTTACGAAAACACCTTATTTAAACAGTTTGATTAGCTTTGTTATCAACGTTACGCGCAAGACGTCAATCATTATGTAAAACTTAAACTTTATTTTGATTGCGTTGCTAAGCTTTAAGCGGCTGATTATCTCTTTAGCATTAGCGTTTCCCGGCTGGTAACGAGCTTGTTTATATAAACTGAGTGCCAGCATTTCATCTTGTTCAATAAGCTCTGCTAACGTATTGGTGAGTGCCTTATCGCGCATTTTAGCATCAAACTGTTGCGGCAACTCATAGCCATCAACAAGGCGTTCTAGTCGTTTTTTATCAATACCCGGGTACATCAGGACCAGCTTATCCATTTCATCCCTGATATTCTTCAGAACTGTAATACGTTGTTCATCAGATACGAAGGAAAAGGCAGGGACATCTTCACTGTGCTTCTGTAAGTGTACGTCAAGGGCTCGTTTTAGCTGTTGATCGGCAAAGCTATTACACATTCGCATTAATGTAATTGCTCCCGGGCTATACTGACTATTCAGGCGCTTAATGTCTTTAGGAGCTTGAATCGTAGTACCGATGCAAGCGGCAAAATCGCTCAACAGAGAGCCGCCTTTGTATAGATTATGCGAGAAAAAGCGATATTCAACATCACAATCAAAATCCGCCGAAAGCTGGCTTACCAGCTTCAAATTGTCAAAACCGATTGTAGGCGGAACCGTAAAATCTTTAGTCCTCGAGTGCCGCTTTACTTCCTGATGGAATGACGACTCAGTAATGGCAAGTGGGTGACGAATATAAAATACATACTTTGCCGTTGATAAAAGGCTAAAAAACCAAATCAGATAGTAGTAAAAGTGCTCCGAGGACAGCAATAACGTATGACATTCGGTGGCATTAAATTCTTCGATTAACGCCTTCGTTTTAACTTTATCGAAATAAAATTTATGCTCCTGGGCATCGTAACCCACCACGCGCTCGAAATTACCAGAACTAACACCGTTGGCGTCGGCCCCATGAGCAGGATAGTATATGCCGTCACGCCGTAAAGCATCCACATTGCCATTAAGCCAGCTCTGAATAGCAGACGTACCGGTTTTCGGTGGACCAAGATGAATAATCACGCGTTTACCCTGGTTAATGTGTATTTTATTATTGCTGACATAGTTTTCCCACCGACGCAGGCACTCCGCTTTCGCTTGTTCATATATCGCGTAGTCATCCGCATAGAGCGTCTTTATTTCGGCATATTCTTCAGCAGGAATGTCAAAACAAACACTTTTTTGGCAATCGCTACCATAGGGCAAACGATATAAACCGACATTTTGCCAGTCAGCAAACAATAAAATACTTTGGTAAAAATAGTTTTGAACACCGATATAACCAAACTCATGTACGGAATATTTTCCTAGGAGCCGACTGTAAAAGTTAACTCTTTCTGGCGCTCGGTAATACTCTTTAAAACTGATCTTAGTGGCAGGGAGTTTTTTATGAGTGCCTAGGTAGGAATACATGAGACGCTGTGAGGGCTCCGTTAACCAAAGCGCTACCTTGTCACAAGTTAGACCTTCATCGATATGTTGTCTAAATTCATTATGTAAAAGAGCATCTACATTATGAGCTGTAAAGAAACATTGGGAGATATGGAGTAACTTTCCGACATCGGAATTTGGGATAATAAGAAGCTTTTTTGACAAACTAGACACTAACAAAACTCGAATAAAAGATGTGGCATGCAGGACTTGTACGGCCTTATAGAATTAGCGCGTATACTACTATGTTAGCCCAAATTATAAAATTGCTTTAAACAATAAAATCCCCTTGTATCGCGTAAACTTCAATGGGCAAATTCGTGAGCGCATATGAACATTGCGCTTGAATGTTATCCCCCCATATTTACATTGAAGCTTGATAAAACATGCTATGGGTACAGTATCTTCTTTTTGCCATCCTTTTATCATTACTCTCAAGCGTTTTGCTGGCACTCCATGAATGAAAGTAATAATGAAAACACTTAGCCATAAAGACATACAAGAAGTATCAGGCGGGGTTGTACCCGCCATTCTGGCCCGGATAGCCGGCGCCTATATATGAGCCGTTGGCGGTAAAGAATGCATAGACGAGTATCTGCACAACAGTATCGACTCGGCCAAGGCATCTATTGATTATTGGTTCGGTTAGTTGAACTAAACAGGAGCAACTGCCATGACATACGCTTGCATCAGGATTGCCTACCTGGCACTTGCTCTGTCTTTTTACCTATTGGGTTACTGGCATGAAAGCATGGGGAATAGTTACGATGCGCTATTATTCCATAACTACCCGAATGCGATTACGGTGATAATTTGCTCAGCGCTGATGGGAGCGGCTTATTCTGAGCACCGAAATACTAACGTAGTCGGCGTAACTATTGGCCTGATTATTTACGAAGTGATGCAGCTTTGGATACCGGCGCGCACCTTTGACTGGCTGGATATAATGGCTTCAATAGTGGGCATGGTGCTATATTTAACTGCCTTTCAGCTTGTGTTTAAGCGTCTTGTGAGGCGCAAAGTCCGGTGCAAGCAAAGTAATACGGCAACATGATTTTCTTTCGTTGCTTGTTAAGTGTCAGGCACAAAAAACCCGGCTTTAGCCGGGTTTTTTAATCTTCGTCGGTAATACCTTTAAGAGTAATTACTTACTCTTCAGTTGCTTCTACTGCTTCTTCTTCAGCTTCTACAACCGGACGGTCAACTAATTCAACGTATGCCATAGGCGCGTTGTCACCGGCACGGAAACCGCATTTTAAAATGCGTAAATAACCGCCAGGGCGAGTTTCGTAACGAGGACCAAGCTCGTTGAACAGTTTACCTACTACTTCTTTATCACCAGTACGAGCCATTGCCAGACGACGGTTTGCAACGCTGTCTTGCTTAGCCAATGTGATAAGAGGCTCAATTACGCGACGTAATTCTTTCGCTTTTGGTAACGTCGTTTTGATCACTTCGTGCTTGACCAAAGAACCGGCCATGTTTTTAAACATAGCTTGACGATGGCTGCTGTTGCGATTCAACTGACGACCACTCTTACGATGGCGCATAGTTTTATCCTTCTAAAAAATCAGTGTGTAATAAACCTGATTAGTCTTTTTCAGCGATGCTCTCAGGCGGCCAGTTTTCCAGGCGCATGCCCAGAGAAAGTCCACGTGAAGCGAGAACATCTTTGATCTCAGTTAGCGATTTTTTACCCAGGTTAGGTGTTTTAAGTAACTCAACCTCGGTGCGCTGAACCAGGTCACCAATATACTGGATAGCTTCTGCTTTCAGGCAGTTCGCAGAACGTACGGTAAGCTCCAGGTCATCGACCGGGCGTAACAGAATAGGATCAAACTCAGGTTTTTCTTCTTTCTGTTCTGGCTCAGAGATATCACGCAGTTCAACAAAGGCATCCAGCTGTTCAGCCAGGATGGTTGCGCTACGACGAATGGCTTCTTCAGGATCTAAAGTACCATTCGTTTCCATATCAATGATCAGCTTATCCAGGTCGGTACGCTGTTCTACACGCGCAGATTCTACGGTGTAAGCAATACGTTCTACAGGGCTGTATGAAGCATCAACTAATAAACGACCAATTGGGCGATCATCTTCTTCAGAGGAACGACGAGTCGACGCTGGAACATAACCGCGGCCCATTTCTACTTTAATACGCATGCTGATTTCAGCGTCGCCAGTTAAAGTACAAACTACGTGCTCAGGGTTTACGATTTCTACGTCACCGTCATGCTGGATATCACCAGCTACAACAGGGCCAGCGCCAGATTTCACCAGAGTCAGAGTCGCTTCGTTTTTGCCTTCTAAGCGAACCGCCAAACCTTTCAGGTTCAACAAGATTTCGATTACATCTTCTTGAACACCTTCTTTGGTGCTGTACTCGTGAAGTACGCCGTCAATCTCAACTTCAGTTACTGCACATCCAGGCATAGATGACAGTAAGATGCGACGTAAGGCGTTTCCTAAAGTGTGGCCAAAACCACGCTCCAGGGGCTCCAAAGTTACTTTGGCACGAGTAGGAGAAACGTTTTCGATCTCAACTAATCTCGGTTTAAGGAATTCAGTCACAGAACCCACAATGCTTCCTCTTTAGTTAGCTTTACTTAGAGTAAAGTTCGACGATCAACTGTTCGTTAATTTCAGCAGACAAGTCAGTTCTTTCAGGAATACGTTTGAACGTACCTTCCATTTTGTTGTTGTCTACTTCAATCCAGGTTGGCTTCTCGCGTTGCTCAGCCAGTTCTAAAGCAGCCGCGATACGCGCTTGCTTTTTAGCTTTTTCACGAACAGAAACCACGTCTTCGGCAGTAACGTTAAATGATGGAATGTTTACCACTTGACCATTAACAACAATGGCTTTGTGGCTAACCAGCTGGCGCGCTTCTGCACGAGTGCTGGCAAATCCCATACGATAAACTACGTTATCAAGACGCTGCTCTAAAAGTTGCAACAGGTTTTCACCGGTGTTGCCTTTCAAGCGAGCCGCTTCTTTATAGTAGTTGCGGAATTGCTTTTCCAAAATACCGTACATACGACGGACTTTTTGTTTCTCACGCAGCTGTACACCGTAATCAGACAGACGACCACGACGGGCACCATGCTGACCAGGCGCAGTATCGATTTTACATTTAGAATCGATTGCGCGAACGCCACTTTTCAGGAACAGATCTGTTCCTTCGCGGCGGCTAAGCTTGAGTTTTGGACCCAAATATCTTGCCATGTTCTTTCTCCAACTGTCCGTCGATTAAACGCGACGTTTTTTCGGTGGACGACAACCGTTGTGAGGAATAGGCGTCACATCGGTAATGTTTGTGATCTTATAACCGGTTGCGTTAAGTGCACGGATCGCAGACTCACGGCCTGGACCTGGACCTTTAACGAACACTTCAAGGTTCTTCAGACCGTAATCTTGTGCGGCTACGCCTGCACGCTCAGCAGCTACCTGTGCAGCAAATGGGGTAGATTTACGTGAACCACGGAAACCTGAACCACCAGAAGTTGCCCATGCAAGTGCATTGCCTGAACGGTCTGTGATAGTCACAATTGTATTGTTGAAAGACGCATGGATATGAGCCATACCGTCTGCAACCTGACGTTTAGCGCGTTTACGCGTGCTACGAGTCGGTGCTTTTGCCATAACTTATTCTCCCCGCTTACTTTTTAATTGGCTTACGAGGACCTTTACGGGTACGCGCATTAGTTTTAGTGCGCTGACCACGTAGAGGTAAGCTACGACGGTGGCGAATACCACGGAAGCAACCCAGGTCCATCAAACGTTTAATGCTCATAGAAACTTCACGACGTAAGTCACCTTCGACGGTGAACTTAGCCACTTGTTCACGAAGCTTCTCAATTGTCGCTTCGTCAAGCTCTTTGATTTTTGTATTTTCTGCAACACCAGCGCCTGCACAAATGCTTTTCGCACGTGTAGGACCAACACCGAAAATTGCTTGAATAGCAATCACGGCGTGCTTGTGCTCAGGAATGTTAATGCCAGCGATACGGGCCATTAACAGCACTCCTCTTTGTAATAATTGTCGACGACCTAAAAAGCCCGTTAGGATACTTACCCGTCGAACAAAATGCAAATATTAGGTGATCAATTTAACTACACCGAAAGCTGAGCCTGGTGTCAGGCTCAGCTTACAGGTAAACAAATTATTCACCGCTTGGATTAGCCTTGCCTTTGCTTGTGCTTAGGCTCAACGCAAATCACACGCACAACACCGTTGCGCTTAATGATTTTACAGTTACGGCAAATTTTCTTAACTGATGCACGAACTTTCATTACATCACTCCGTAGTAGGCTTATCTTAGCGGCCGTAGCCTTTAAGATTCGCTTTCTTCAGAACAGAATCATATTGACTTGACATCAAATGAGTCTGCACCTGCGCCATAAAGTCCATGATAACAACTACGATAATTAACAATGACGTTCCACCGAAGTAAAACGGCACGTTCCACGCAATCAACATGAACTCGGGCACTAAACAAATAAAGGTTATGTATAGAGCGCCAGCAAGTGTCAGGCGAGTCATTACCTTATCGATGTAACGTGATGTTTGTTCACCCGGGCGGATGCCTGGAATGAATGCACCGGATTTCTTCAAATTATCTGCTGTATCACGCGGGTTAAATACCAGCGCAGTATAGAAGAAGCAGAAGAAGATAATCGCAACTGCATATAACATTACGTACAACGGCTGACCGGGCGACAATAACAATGCTACGTCTTGTAACCAGGCCATTGATTCATTTTGTCCAAACCAACCAGCAATGGTGCTTGGAAACAAAATAATACTGGATGCGAAAATCGGTGGGATAACCCCTGCCATGTTAACTTTAAGCGGTAAATGTGTGCTTTGCGCTGCATAAACCTTACGGCCCTGCTGACGCTTAGCGTAGTTCACCACGATCCGGCGCTGAGCGCGTTCTACGAACACAACCAGATACGTCAGACCAATTACAATGGCGCCGATTAATAACAGCAGCAACAAGTTAATGTCACCCTGTCTCGCTTGTTCCGCTGTCTGACCAATCGCTGTAGGCAGACCGGCAACAATACCAGCAAAAATCAAAATAGAGATACCGTTGCCAATACCTCGTTCAGTAATTTGCTCACCTAACCACATCAGGAACATCGTTCCTGTGACTAAGCTAACTACTGCTGTAAAGTAAAATCCGATGCCAGGATTAATAACCAAACCATTAATCAGGTTAGGCAGGCCGGTCGCAATACCAATAGACTGGAAAGTCGCCAGTATCAACGTTAAATAACGTGTGTACTGACTGATTTTGCGTTTACCTGCTTCACCTTCTTTTTTCAACTCAACCATTGGCGGATGCACAACAGAGAGCAGCTGCATAATAATTGATGCAGTAATGTAAGGCATAATCCCTAAAGCCAGAACTGATGCACGCTCAAGCGCACCACCTGAGAACATGTTAAACATTTCTACGATGGTGCCTTTTTGTTGCTCGAACAACTGAGCCAACACTGCAGCATCAATACCAGGAATAGGTACATAAGAACCCAACCGGAATACTACAATTGCTCCGAATACGAACAACAATCTCGCTTTAAGCTCACTCAAGCCGCTTTTTGCGCCCGAATCCAATCCTGGTTTCGCCATCTAGCTTATTCCTCTACTTTACCGCCAGCAGCTTCAATCGCCTCTTTGGCACCTTTAGTAACCTTCAACCCGCTTACAGTCACAGCGCGTGATACTTCACCGCTCTTAACTACTTTTACAAACAGTACGTCTTTTTTAACCAGACCCGCTGCTTTTAAAGTCTCAAGAGAAGCTGTATCACCCTCTACCTTAGCAATTTCACTCAACGTAACCTGATCGGATACGAAGCTCTTACGAGAGGTGAAACCGAATTTAGGCAGACGACGCTGCAGTGGCATTTGACCACCTTCAAATCCTGGCTTGACACGTCCGCCTGAACGGCTTTTTTGTCCTTTGTGACCATGGCCACTCGTTTTACCAAGACCTGAGCCGATACCACGGCCTGTACGCTTACCTGAATGTTTGGCTCCTGGTGCAGGAGCAATACTATTTAAACGCATGTCTTACTCCTCCACTATCTCAACCATGTAGTTTACACGGTTAATCATGCCACGTACGGCTGGGGTGTCTTCCAGTTCACGAACATGGTTGATTTTCCGCAGACCCAAGCCTTTCAGCGTTGCTTTGTGCTTTGGCAATCTGCCAATCGCACTTTTAGTTTGCTTTACTTTAATCGTTGCCATGTCTGATTACCCCAAAATTTCTTCTACAGACAATCCACGCTTCGCGGCGATACCGGCTGGCGAGTTCATCTCGGTCAGCGCGTTAACGGTTGCACGAACAACGTTGATTGGGTTTGTAGAGCCGTAACATTTTGAAAGTACGTTCTGCACACCAGCTACTTCAAGTACTGCACGCATTGCACCGCCGGCGATAATACCGGTACCTTCTGATGCAGGCTGCATGTAAACTTTAGAACCTGAGTGACGACCTTTAATTGGGTGCTGTAACGTATGACCGTTAAGGTCTACGTTAACCATGTTGCGACGGGCTTTTTCCATCGCTTTTTGGATTGCAGCTGGCACTTCACGTGCTTTACCGTAACCAAAACCTACACGGCCATTGCCATCACCCACTACAGTCAATGCAGTGAAACTGAAGATACGACCACCTTTAACCACTTTAGAAACACGGTTAACGGCAATCAATTTCTCTAACAGTTCGCCTGTTTGAACTTCTTGTTTAGCCATTATTAACTCCTAGAACTGAAGGCCAGCTTCGCGAGCTGCATCAGCTAATGCTTTAACGCGACCGTGGTATTTAAAACCGCTGCGATCAAAAGCGACGTCTTTAACGCCTTTTTCGATAGCGCGCTCTGCGATTGCTTTACCCACTAACGCCGCTGCTTCAGCGTTGCCAGTTGATTTCAGATCTTTAGCCAGATCTTTTTCAACCGTAGAAGCCGCCGCCAATACTTCAGAACCGCTTGGAGCGATTAACTGAGCATAAATGTGGCGAGGTGTACGGTTAATCACCAGGCGATGCGCGGCCAGTTCACGAATTTTAGCGCGAGCGCGAGTTGCGCGACGCAAGCGTGCTGTTTTCTTATCCATCGTATCACCCACCTACTTTTTCTTAGCTTCTTTACGACGTACAAACTCGTCTGCATAGCGAACACCTTTACCTTTGTAAGGCTCTGGTGGACGGTACGCGCGAATGTTCGCCGCAACCTGCCCTACCACCTGCTTATCGGCGCCTTTGACGACGATTTCAGTTTGGCTAGGAGTTTCAACTGTGATGCCCTGAGGCATTTCGTATGCTACAGGGTGAGAGAAACCCAGAGTCAGGTTAAGTTTGTTACCTTGTGCCTGCGCACGATAACCAACGCCTAACAGCTGCAGTTTTTTCTCAAAACCTTCGGTCACACCGATAACCATTGCATTTAACAGTGCGCGTGCAGTACCAGCCTGAGCCCAACCATCAGGGAAACCTTCGCGAGGTAACACTTTGATTTGGTTCTCTTCCTGGGTAACTTCAACAGCATCGTTAAAAACGCGGCTCAATGTACCATTTTTACCTTTGATTGTGACTTCTTGACCTGAGATAGACATCTCTACGCCAGTGGCGAGGTCAACAGGGGCCTTTGCTACTCGTGACATTTCAACTCCTCCGTTACGCTACATAACCGATGATCTCACCGCCCATGCCAGCTTTACGCGCTGCACGGTCAGTCATCACACCTTTAGAAGTTGACACGATAGCAACACCTAAACCACCCATTACTTTTGGCAGCTCATCTTTTTTCTTATAGATGCGCAGACCAGGACGGCTTACACGTTCAATTGTGTCGATTACTTGCTTGCCTTCGAAGTACTTAAGCGTCACTTCTAAAACAGGCTTAACGTCACCAGCTACAGCGTAGTCAGTTACGTAACCTTCTTTCTTCAATACTTCCGCTACGGCAACGCGCAGCTTTGAAGAAGGCATAGTTACAGAAACTTTCTGTGCCAACTGGCCGTTACGGATGCGGGTAAACATATCCGCGATAGGATCTTGCATGCTCATATCAGCTACTCCTTACCAACTGGCTTTTTTAAGGCCAGGGACTTCACCGCGCATCGCCGCTTCACGCAGCTTAATACGGCTTAGGCCAAATTTGCGTAGGTAACCATGTGGACGGCCAGTAATTCGGCAGCGGTTTTGCTGACGAGACTTCGAGCTATCACGTGGTAATTGTTGCAGCTTCAATACAGCATCCCAACGCTCTTCTTCAGAGGCGTTAACATCGCTGATAATCGCTTTAAGCGCGGCACGTTTTTCAGCATACTTAGCTACTAGCTTTGCACGCTTGACTTCACGAGCCTTCATTGATTCTTTTGCCATAACCCTACACCCTTATTTTCTGAATGGGAAGTTGAACGCACTTAACAGTGCGTGCGCTTCTTCGTCAGTGCCAGCACTGGTAGTGATGGTAATATCCATACCACGAACCTTATCTACCTTATCGAAATCGATTTCAGGGAAGATAATTTGTTCGCGCACACCCATGCTGTAATTACCACGGCCGTCAAATGCCTTGGCGTTTAAGCCTCGGAAGTCACGGATACGTGGAATTGCAATCGAAATTAAGCGCTCTAAGAATTCCCACATACGCTCACCGCGCAGGGTTACTTTACAGCCAATCGGATAACCTTCACGAATTTTAAAACCCGCTACTGATTTACGTGCAACTGTAACAATTGGCTTTTGACCAGCGATAGCAGCCATATCGGCTGTCGCATGTTCAAGAACTTTCTTGTCAGCAACTGCTTCACCTAAACCCATGTTTAAGGTGATTTTTTCAATCCGAGGGACTTGCATGACGCTTTTGTATCCGAACTGCTTCGCAAGTTCAGCTACTACTGTTTCTTTATAGAAATCATGCAGTTTCGCCATCGTACTCTCCAATTAATTAAACAAGTTCGCCGTTAGATTTAAAGACACGTACTTTCTTGCCTTCTTCTAAACGGAAACCAACGCGATCAGCTTTACCCGTAGCCGGGTTAACTACCGCAACATTAGAAACGTGAAGTGAAGCTTCTTTTTCAATAATTCCGCCAGCTTCGCCCAATTGTGGGTTTGGCTTTTGGTGTTTCTTGACAAGATTTACACCTTCAACGACTACACGGTTATCAGAGTTAAGCACTTTCAGGACTTTGCCTTGTTTGCCTTTGTCTTTACCCGCTAATACGACTACTTCATCATCACGACGAATTTTATTAGCCATTATCGTGACTCCTTATAGTACCTCTGGGGCCAATGAGATGATTTTCATGAAGTTATCACTTCTCAACTCACGGGTTACCGGTCCAAAGATACGCGTACCAATTGGTTGCTTGTTTGCGTTAAGCAAAACAGCCGCATTACTGTCAAAACGGATGGTAGAACCATCTGCACGACGAATGCCTTTTCTAGTACGCACCACCACTGCGTTCAGTACGTCACCTTTTTTAACTTTACCGCGAGGAATTGCTTCCTTGACAGTAACTTTGATGATGTCACCGATACCTGCATAACGGCGATGCGAGCCACCAAGAACCTTAATACACTGAACCCTGCGAGCGCCGCTGTTGTCGGCAACATCCAGGTTAGTTTGCATTTGGATCATGTTAGTGCTCCGCTGTTAATTACGACTCTCTTGAGTCTCCGATTGTGCTAAAAACGGCCAAATCGACCATTTTTAAACCATACCCCGTCAAAAAGGGCGCGAAATAATAACAGAAAAGAAGGCTGGAGGGTAGCCGGATTTTGAATTATTTTTGACTAATTGAGGATTTATTCAATTACACCGGACAAGTTAACTTATATCCACCGTGAATGCTAGCAAAAACAGGGCTTACGCCCTGTTTAAGGCAACTTACCATGAACAGTTAAAGGCTAATCAATCACTTTTACTGCGTAGCCAGAGCTGTTTTCTGCGCTCTCGAGCGTAACAATGTAGTTCGACTCTTCATTAAATCCGTACAGCGGTAGCCGGAAAAGTAAAAAACGCTCGTCATTATTGTCTTCGTGTACGGCGATAATTTCATAATAATCGGCCGGTACCACCAGCGTTTCTGTCTCCAAATACTCAACACCTTTAACCCTGTATTGCGCGGTATCAATAGTTTCATCATGACGCACCAGATAAAAGTCAACATCACTGTAATCATCGACTAAGTTAACCAGGTTAATGGTTTTATCATACGCCTGAGACAGCGCACTTTCGATAAAGGTTACTGATGCTAACGCCCCTGCCTGCTCATGCAGCACAATGGCTTTACTCTCGCTTTGATTCAATGTAATCAGTTTATTTTTAAGTGGTTCCAGGCTGTTATCAGCAATGACTGCATCCAGCCGGTAATCACCGTATTCGGCCTCGGTAAACCCGGTCATTTCGCCAGGCGCCAGGGTAACACTTAAGGCATCAGCGTCGTTGTCACCTGTCAGTGATAACGTCACCGGCTCTGTTGCATTAACGCTGTTATACACACGGTATTGCGACGCAGCATTAACATCTGTAATAGCGGTTACGACCGATGAATTTAATACCACATCTATAATCATGCCGTTTTGGATAGCACCTGAGATATCCCGGGTTACCAACACATACTCAGTACTATAGTTAAAATTGATGGTCGGTGACTCAAATACAACCTCTGTTGCGCCTGGCTCGGTTAAGTAAAGGGTGTATTCATCTTCATCGAAGTCATCACTGTCGCTGTCACCATCCCAAAAGGTATATTCTATTAACTCACCGCGCGTAATTGTTCCCAGGTAATTTGCAGCCTCGAACGGGTCACCAGCCTCGCTCATGTAAAGGTCGTATTGCTGCGTTTCTTTGAGCATGACTGACGTTGCCATGAGTCGAAAGTGATTATCCAGAGTTTCACGCCCAAACTGTTGGGTAGTAAATTCAGGTGCCGAAAAATCACCGTTTAAAAACACCATCGTTTTAAAGGACGTTTTAAGACTAACGCTGAGTGTCTCAATAACAACTTCCTGATCGTCAGCATCAAGGCGGTAGAATTCAAGTGTGATGTCGCCTTGCTCGAGGCTTAACAACGCGCTACTGTCACCAAATTGGGCACTGCCCAAATCGTTTCCATCCAGCTCTCGCAGGTATACTGTCGCGCCATTCGGTGAACCATTATAAAACTGCAGGTACGCCTCATCGTAACCAGCACTGGAATCTCCATCCGAGCCCCCACAAGCGCTTAATAGCGTGATGAGAAAAAATAACGATGCATAACCAATATGGCGATAGTGAACTAAAGTTTTCATAGTCAAAGATTGTCCTTAGAAATGATTGGGTGCTTTCCGGATTAGCCGGAGAAACCGCAGCACAAACTTGTGTTGCTCACCTCAACAGACGCTCTTTTGAAGATTTGGTTCTTTACCAATACGACTCTTTACAGTTCTTTACATTTCATTACAAATCAATCACTAACAACATTGAAACCAGTGGTGGACGTATTTAAAGGTACAAAAAAGGCGGCAAAACTGCCGCCGAAGATTGGGATTTACTTCATCATAAACATAACACTCTTCTAGAAACTGAATCGCGTTCCTAGCGTAAAGTTACGACCGGGTAATGGCGCTTGTTCTTTCAAAAAAGAGCTATGCACCCTGGCTTCTTCGTCGAGCAGGTTATTGGCTCGCACATAAACCGTCCAGTCCTGGCTGTCAGGCAATCGATAATCAACCGACGCACTCACTAACGTGTAGCTGTCGGTTGTGGTTTCATACTCGGTGGTATCACCTTGCTCGTCATACCAAATAACCGACAGTTCACTGCTCAGGGAATTGCCCTGGTAACTTAGCGTTGAACCTAAGCGCAGCGGCGGTATGCGCGGCAAGTTGTCGTTGTCGAGCCTGGCTCTGATATAGTCACCGAATACCTGCACACGCCAATTCAGATTGAGATCAACAAATGCCTCGGCCTCGATACCGTAAATCGTCGCATCGTCCTGATTAAAGTAGTAAACCGGCGTGCCTTCTTCGCCGTGCTCATCATGCGGTTCGTCTTCGTGTATCGCTTCGTCATGGTCAGCACCGGCGTGCTCGTCACTATGTTCGTCTTCACCACCATGTTCAGACAACGCCGCAAGGCCTGTGGCACTTTGATAAATATAATTATCGGCCTCATTATAAAACAGTGAAACGGTATAACCACCAGCTCCGCTGAACTTGCGGAAGGTAAGATCAAGGTTATTGCTGACTTCTTCTTTCACCTCTCTGAGGCTTTCGGCAACGTCGCCTTCTTCATCCATATCAAACACCAAACCGACTTCGAAAGTTTGTGTAGCCAGATGCTGGCCGGCAGAGAACAGCTCTTGCTGGCTCGGTGCCCGCTCATTTCGCGACAGTGTTAGTGCGACGGAGTAACCCGGCGCATATTGCCAGTTCAGGCCGGCAGATAGGGAGCTGCTGGTAAATGAATAATCGTCAAATTCGAAGTTTAGCGCGTGTTCTTCGTGCTCACCGCCCTCGTGTTCACCTTCTTCATGTTCGTCGTGGTGCTCCTCTTCATCATGCGCCAGTTCGACGGCATCCAGTTCAAACTCGATAGCGTCAGCGTTATAAGTGGTGCGTTCCAGGCGACCACCGAGTTCAAGCAACACTGCGCCGAATTTCTTTTGCTCGACAAGGAATATCGCAGTGCTTTGCGTGTCGGTAGACGGCGTAAAGGCTTCCTCGCCCACCGCGGCATAGTCGCTGTTGGTGTGCTGTAAGCCAAACACGCCGTGCCAGGCATTAATGTCCTTATGGTGGGCAGTTAAACGAATATCACTACCCTGGTTACTAAACCGAGTGCCGACTTCGTCACCTTCTAACTCAACATGCTCATAGTCGGTATATGCTGCGGCAAACTTTAATGTGCTGATACCTGAAACCGGAGAGTACCACTCGCCAGCCGCCTGGTAGCGGGTCATATCAACGTCCAGCCGGGTGCCCGCTTCTTCCTCTGCATGAGTGTCGTCGTGTTCATCCTCATGCTCGCCTTCATGTTCGTCCCCATGTGCCTCCTCGCCATGGCCGTGACTATGGCCGGGCACACCGTAGAGGTTGTTGAGTTTTTCCACTGCAAAACCAAAGTACCCCTGCTTATCAACAAATGACAATCCCGCAGTAAGATTGGTGGTATCCATTTGGCTGTTTTCCAGTTCGCCCGGTTGCTCATCGTCATCAGGAGAGACCGAGGCAAAACCCGGGATTTCCGCATTATCAGTTTTGCGATTATAACCGTCTGCATGAAAGGCTATCTTGTCTTTGCCTCCCGTAACATTAAACCTGCCAAACTTGCCGTCATTAACCGTGGCGTAATTAGCTTCTATATCGCCTTCCAGCGCCACCGGCACCTGTTTAGGAATACGTTGGTCCACCACGTTAACAACGCCGCCAATCGCGCCGCTACCGTATTGTAAGGTTGCCGGTCCTCGCAGCACTTCTACCTGAGTGGCACTGGTACTGTTGGCGGCGACATTATGGTCTGGCCCGATGCGAGATACATCTGACACATTCAGGCCGTTTTGAACTATTTTTACCCGGGGACCATCGTTACCTCTTATGATAGGACTACTCGATACCGGCCCAAAATAGGTACTGTGAACCCCTGGCGTAGATTTAAGCGTTTCACCCAGGGTTTCTGCCTGAATTTTACGTAACTGCTGCTCATCGATTACCGACACGGGGGTGACAGACTCCAGTACCGATGATCCCAGTACACTGGCAGTCACAACGATATTTTCAACCGATACCGGTGCCAGCCTGAAGTTAATCACCTGATCGCTATCGACATCACCAAGATCATTGTCACCATGCACATAATTGGCTGAATAGACATGCAAATGGACATGAGGCACCCGAACATCCTGAAATACGTAGTTGCCCTGCTGATCGGTATAAGTAACCTGTTTAGACCCCTCGATGCGAACTTCAGCACCCGAAACCGGTTCACCCGTTTCGCTGGTCACCTGTCCCTGGATAGTAGTTGCCAGGACAGTGGATGTACCTAATATGGATAATATGGCAGCGCCAATTGCGGAACGTCTGATCATTACTTTATATAAACCTATCTAAACTATTGCTTTGCGAATGTTATATTATAACATTACTTGAATTAGCCTAAGTTCGTCAAGCTCAACTTACCGCTCAAATGGCGCAGCTGGTCGCCACGGCCACTGCGGTAGTCAACCTCAAAGCAATAATTTAACTAGCCAACGCACAATAAAAGTTGGCGCTTACTAGCGGCAAAATACTTTTCATATAAAGGGTGTGAACGAAGAAAAATATCAGGCCCGTGCAATCGGGAAAGCGAGCACCTGATCAATGTGTGTGTAGCCATGTTTGAGCATCAGTAGCCTATCGAGCCCCATGGCAACGCCTGCGCATGGCGGTAATCCCGCGTCAAGCGCAGCAAGAAAGCGCTCATCAACAGGTTTTTGTGGTAAGCCGGAATGCTGTCGGTTCACATTGTCCTGCTCGAACCGTTGGCGTTGCTCTGTAGCGCTTTGCAGCTCATTAAAGCCGTTGGCAAGCTCAGCGCCTTTAAAATACAGCTCAAACCGATCAGCAACCCGCGGATCACTGCTATTGATGGTCGCCAATGCAGACTGCGACGCCGGGTAGGCATAGATAAAACACGGCACTTGCTGGCCAATCTTTGGCTCAATTTCGTAGCTGAATAATAGTTGCAACATGCTGTCACGGCTCAAAGACTCAGTATCGTTAAGCTCTATATTGCATTGTCTGAACACCTCTGCAATACCCTCGGTAGACGCTGACAGAGGGTCGAGGTTCAGATACTGTTGGAAAGCCTGCTGGTATGTCATACGCTCGGTATGCTCAGCATTGAGGACATGTTTAAGTAGCGCGGCAATTTCATCCATCAGCGCGTGATGGTCTAAACCAATGCGATACCACTCAAGCATGGTAAATTCGGGATTGTGCCAGCGACCACCACCTTCGTGACGAAATGCTTTAGACAGTTGGTAAACCGAGGTTTGATAGCAGGCGAGTAACCGTTTTAAGGCAAACTCGGGCGAGGTTTGCAGGTAAAGTGTCTGCTCATGACCTTCGCTACTGTGCTGAAACGGCGTAGCGAAGCCCTCGATATAAACATCGGTTACGGTGCCATGAGACAGCACAGGGGTATCCACTTCCAGCACATCGCGGTCAGCAAAGAACTGCCGTATCTGCGCATAGAGCCGGGCTCTGTCTTTCAAGGCTTGTAATGAGGCGGTTGGCTGCCAATGCGAAGTAGAGGTCATGATAAAGGCTTGGGCGCTGCACCAGGCAGCACACCTAGGTAGGATTATTTCTGTACGCGTGAAACGTATTCACCGTTACGGGTGTCTACTTTAATCACTTCGCCGGTTTGTACAAATAGCGGTACTCGTACTACGGCGCCAGTAGACAGGGTTGCCGGTTTGCCGCCGGTGCCAGCGGTATCGCCTTTCAAACCAGGATCGGTTTCGGTGATTTCCAGTTCCACAAAGTTAGGCGGCGTCACAGTAATAGGCGTGCCGTTCCACAGTGTGATGGTGCAAACATCGTTCTCTACCAGCCACTTTACATTCTCACCTACCGCTTTTTCGTCAGCGGCAATTTGTTCGAATGTTTCGTTATTCATAAAGTGATAGAATTCGCCGTCGGTATACAGGTAGGCCAGTTCCGTATCCATAACGTCTGCGCCTTCTACTGATTCACCGGAGCGAAAGGTTTTTTCCAGTACTTTGCCAGAAATCAGTTTACGAATTTTTACCCGGTTAAAGGCCTGACCCTTACCAGGTTTTACGTATTCGTTTTCAAGAATGTTGCAAGGTTCACCGTCGAGCATAATTTTTAAGCCCGCTTTGAACTCATTAGTGCTGAAATTAGCCATAATTCCTCAATAAACACTGTTAGGTTTTAGATTTGTGGCGCAAATAATACAAAAAAAACACATCACTGTAGAGCAAAACTGGCAAAAAGAGTTAGCCACCGGTTTTACAGACCCATTTTCGTTGCTCAGATATCTCAATTTAGACACGACTGATTTCGGTTCTCATGCTGAAGCCCGCCGTTTGTTTCCTATGCGGGTGCCACGTTTTTTTGCTTCGCTGATGCAAAAGGGCAACTGGCAGGACCCGCTCTTACAGCAGGTGTTACCGGTTAAACAGGAGTTTTTAAGCGCTCCGGGCTTTAGTGCCGATCCTTTAGAGGAACATGCAACGGCCACCCCGGGTTTACTGCACAAATACCGCAGTCGCGTGTTGCTGATTGTGCGGGGCGGTTGTGCGGTAAATTGCCGCTACTGCTTTCGACGCCACTTCCCCTATGCCGACAACAGCCTGTCCAAACAAGAGCTGGCGCGGAATATTGACTATATTGCTGCGCATCCGGTCATTGATGAGGTCATATTGTCAGGTGGCGATCCATTAATGGCAAAAGATACGCATCTGGCTGAGCTGGCGAATGCATTAAGTGCGATACCGCACATAAAACGGTTGCGAATTCACAGCCGTTTACCGGTTGTCATGCCATCGCGTCTGGATACAGATTTTATGCGCTGGTTTAGCGCAGTGCCGTTACAACGGGTGTTGGTATTGCACGTTAATCATGCCAACGAGATTTCAGAACAACTGGTACAACGGTTACGGTCATTGCGGGAAGCCGGGGTTACGCTGCTTAATCAGGCTGTGTTGCTCAAAGGCATTAACGATGATGCTGATACACAGCAACAGCTTAACGAAACCCTGTTTAACGCCGGTGTTATGCCCTATTACCTGCATACGCTGGATAAAGTGCAAGGGAGTGCGCATTTTGATGTGCCGCTGCAAACGGCCAGAGAGATCATGGCTGAATTGATAAAGCGTTTGCCAGGCTTTATGGTACCAAAACTCGTCACCGAGATTGGCGGCCAACCTGGCAAAACGCCGATAGACTTGCGTCTACATCCGTTGGAGTAAACTCCCTAATCAGGCATAAGTATCGATTTTAGCACCGAGAGCCGGATTAGCGGATGATGGCTTTGGTACGTCAGCGGCTGAATCCAGCAACTGAAGCGTAGCTTGACCGTCACGCTCTTGCTGGCCTTTAGCCATCTTGAGCGATGCCATTTCAAGCGACGCACCGGACGTTCCAGAGGCACCTGCGCCTTGAATATCCATACCAGTTTCCTTATTTGCTTGTAGCAACGTTGAAAAGTGGGCAAAATTGCCCACTATTCGGGTTATCGGCAGGCCGACCTGATTCTTTAATTAAATTTTCAAAAAAAGGAGCGCTTAATTGGATTCTGTACACCAACAGTTACAAGAAACGCTACAAACCCTGTATCGCAAGGCGGTTGACGCTGATGCGATACTCGACCAGTTACAACACCAACAAAAAGGTAAATTTGCCGCTGTGTTCGCCGATGATAGTGGCTTTTCCACTCGTGCCAAACGCTTTGGCCCCTATGTTGAGGAAATCGCCAGTGACTGGCAGGCGATAAAGGATTTACCAGAGCAAGAAGCCAAAGCTGCCTTATTACCGCTGGTAAAGAAAATTGAACTGGCGCTGACAACCTTGCAGCAATTTTCTGTCAGCGTAAAAAAATAGGCCCGCTTTAAGGAGCGTAAAGCGGCAAAGCATCCAGACGCTGTTGTATCAGCGCCACCTGCTGGCGGTACGCCGGACTGTCAACCTCTTTGAACCGGCGGCTGAACTCTACTTTACTCAAGCCTTCTGGCAAATCATCTAACGCAGGAATGATATCGCGTTCACGGAGATGTTCTGTGGCGCGTTGCTGCACACGTGCGGCGGTATTGTCGGCAATAGCTGTTGTCGCAAAGGCAATGCCTGACATATCCGCAGCGAGATCGACAAAGCTGTAGCCACTGCCGCCTAAAGCTCTGTCCATTAATTCTTTAAACTCACCAATAGCAAGCGTGATATTTTGTTGTGATACGATTTGCAGCGCTGCCGAGATAATAAAATGTAATGCCAGATCGTTACGCTGGGCAAGCACCGCCGGAGCACGGGGCCGGGCAATTTCTCCTTCAACAGGCTGCTCTACGCCAGCAATACGGGCAAACCGGTGATCGCCCAGATAAATTGCCAGCGACAGTAAAGCCGCTTGATTATGTAACACCCGATCGCCCTCTTCACTTAATTCAGCGGCCCGGGCCAGGGCCAGATTTAAATAGCTGGCAAGAGATTTTGGCGACGGTGACTGGCCAAGCTCAGATGTCGCTAAAAACGCTAAATAGTCGGTAGTCAGCAGGCCTATCTCGGTAACGCCACTGGCCATATTATCCCGCACAACGTGTAGTTGCTTGAGCAAATCGTCCAGAGGACGCATGTCTAACACCAACAAATCTTCGGCCATCGTAATTTGGGTTATTTGACTGGCCGCGGTGCTGGCCACATCACTTTGAGTCAGCCTATCCACCAGCCACACTGACACCTTTAACGCGGTATCACCGGGTATACTGATTTTACCTATCTTAATATACTCAATATCAACGCCGGTCCCAGGAAACACCAGGGTGGAAAGGTTTATATAGTAACTATCTAACAACCCGGGTAACGGAACACTCGCCGCCAGCTCTGTTTTACGGGAGGATACCGTCACTGAACCACTGAAGCCCGGGATCGCCCTTTGTGCAAAGCCCATTAAGCTCTCGAGCTGCTTTTCCGTTACTTCAACGCGTTGTTGGGAATGGCGATCATGCAGACTATTTCTTAACTGCTGCAACAATTCCTGAACGGTCTCTGCGTTGTCGACCTGATGCGGCGATGTTTTGGTGATGGCTGGCGCAGGCTCTATTACCAGCAACGTAATAACGGCCGCGCCCGCAACAAACAGTAAAATAATAGATAGCAGAATACGGCCAAACATGTCAGGTCAATCCAGGTTCGATAACACTACGGGCGGTTAAACTGAGCTTCTGTCCATTCAGACAGATCCCGGTACTGAGCAATGGCGGTTGTAAAGTTGTGACCGGCCGATTGTGCAGTGGGTATAGCAACACACTGAAGGCCAGCGCCTACCGCAGCCCTGAGACCATGCTCGGTATCCTCTACGGCAATCGCTTGCTGCGCCGAAAGGCCCATAACAGTCAGAGCTTTCAAATAGCAGTCTGGCGCAGGCTTACTGTTTTCTACGTCTTCCACAGCCACCACACACTCAACCCACTCAGCAAACCCGTAGGATGACAAGGTGCGTTGTACTGAATATTTGCTGCCGCCGGTTACTATGGCAATGCGCAACCCTCGCTGATGGCACAATGTCAGGGTTTCTTTCGCGAAGGGCATCAGTGGAAACGGCTGCGCGTCTAAATAGGCTTTGGTGAGCTCGGTTTTAATGTTAGCCAATTGCTGCGGGTCGGCGTTGAGATTAAAATCCCGCACCACGTCAGTGCCATTTTGCGGTGTCGGGACCCCCGCCATAACATCATTGTAATACTGCTCGGTAAGCGTCACCCCAAACGGCTTTAGTGTTTCTTGCCACAGACCGAAGTGCACCGCCTCCGAGTCAATCAGAGTGCCATCATGATCAAATAAAACCGCTTGCAATGTTGATACCGCGTCACCTGCTGTCATTGTCGAGTTACCATAAGTATATATAAAAATGCTCTACAGCCCTTATTTAGGATCTGTTTTCACTGTAAGTTTGTAAAAACTATACATTACAAAACACATAAATCCTAAGTACTACCCTGACACTGCCAGTCTCGGGATTCTGCTGAAAAAGAATGAAATTGTAAAATGTTTTGTGGTCTTGGTGCATGCTTGAAGCGGAAAACTGGTTTCACTATATAGCATTGCAAGGGGCAATTCTCAAATTGAGAAGCCCGCCGGAGAACACTTGTATAAGACCAGGAATTTTTCTGTCAACGCCAAGCGAGCTGACTGCGAGCCTTTCAATCAGGTCAATTCTTTCATCTTAGGCTGAGCTTTTACCGACTAACGTGTCAGTTTTATTGATCAACTCTAAGTCTTGCTGCTCGCCAAGCTCGAACTAAAACGCGGGTGTGAAAAGGCGATTCACTTAAAAAAAGCTAATGTATAACGGCTTTGATTTGCTTATAAAATGTTAATTTAATTGTCACTTAGTTAAGCCATACTACTAGAAAAAACGCAAAAACCTTTCACATATCGTCATCTTCACTCAATCCGTTAGTTTTTAACCCTACGACCCACCAACCAGAAAAACAAAAAAAGACATATAAAACAATTCATTAAGAAAACCCATAGGCATAAATTATGGTTATCTAAAAATATATTATTTTACTATTGTTTACTTATTGTTAAATTTTAGTAACAGAACAACACGCCCTCGTATAGACTTGGATTTAAATGATGAATGCACCAATGCCACTCCATAAACTTTCTCTTGCTGTCTTAGCTGGATTAAGTGTTTCAATAAGCGCTTCTGCCATTGCACAGAGCTCACAAACTGAAGATGAAGAAGAATACGAAGTCATTGCGGTAACAGGAACGCTGATTGAAGGCGTCAACCCTGTTGGTTCTAATGTGATCGGTTTAAATCAGGAAAAAATTATAGAGCAGGGGGTGACTTCTGCCACCGACTTGCTTAGACGTATTCCACAAATGGCCGATTTTAATTCGGTACCAGAAAATACCCTTAGCTCTTCGATTCCTTTTGAACCACCTCAAATCCGGGGGATCGGTGGTTTGAGCGGTATGGCAACCCTCGTTATGCTTAACGGCAGCCGCCTTGTTCCAGTTGGCCCGAATAACTGGGTAGACTCGTCGATGATCCCTGCCAGTTTGCTTGAACGCGTAGAAGTAATTCCAGACGGTGGTTCATCGATTTATGGTTCTGATGCCGTCGCCGGTGTTATCAATTTCATTCCCAAAAGTGACATGGATGGCGGTGAAATTAGTGTCCAATACGGTGTAGGGCATGGCGACTATGACAGTCTCGATGTCTCTGGTGGATTCGGTACCAGTTGGGATAAAGGCAATTTGGTGACCGCTTTCTCATACGGTGACCGAAGCCCTATGTTTGGTAAGGACCAAAGTTACATTAAAGATAACTTAACCGATGTCGGCGGCGCGGACTACCGTTCAACGTCATGCAGTCCTGGTAATATTTTACTGAATAATACGCTGTATGGTTTACCAGGTCTCGACACATCAGCGCCTAATTATTGTTCAACCTATGACGATCAATCTTATTATCCTGAAGAAGAGCGATACTCTATATTTGCTAACGTAAACCAGGAGCTTTCGGATCGTTTGACCCTGGATGTACTGGCTTATTATTCTCGTCGTGATACCACCGATTACGATCCGGCAGATATACGCGGCTCAGCCACCATTACTTCTGACAACCCTTATTTTGTTGCGGTCGGTGATGAAACGTCCAATACCGTTTCTTTTTCTTACGCGGATGTATGGGGTAAAGCCGGTGAGAACCCGTCGATGTATGATCAATGGCAGGTAACATCATCTTTAGCCTACCAAATGACAGATAGCTGGAAATTAAAAGGTACGCTGAATTATGGCAAGAGCTCTTGGTATTACCACGATTACAAGATTAATGCTGACGCACAGTTAGCCGCATTATCGGCAAATACTATCGAGAACGCGTTAAACCCTTATGACATATCACAAACCAGTGCATCAGTTCTAAGCGGGATCCGTAATTGGCGGGATGACACCAGCACCAATCAAGATATTGCAGAAGTAAAGTTGATTGCTAATGGCGAACTGTTTGAAACTGCCGGCGGAATGATGCGGGCTGCAGTGGGCACTGAATTCCGTGAAGAGTCTTATTTTAGGTCGACCAAATCCGGTAAAATTGACAATCCGTCAACCGTGGTAGATCAGGATATAAAGCGCCAGGTTAAATCTGTATTCGGTGAAATTTACATTCCTATCATCGGTGATGACAACATGATTCCTGGTGTTCAGCATCTGGATGTATCTATCTCTGGACGCTACGACAAATACGATGATGTAGGTTCTAGTTCTAATCCTAAAATTGCTGTTACCTGGAACCCGGTTGACGATCTGACGGTCCGCAGTACTTGGGGAACCTCATTCCATGCTCCAGCGCTGGCAGATTTAGCAGCGCCATTAACTTATGAGTTATTCCTGCCAATTAGTCCGCTTCGCGCATCAGATAGTCCGTTTGTGCCGGATTTCTTTAAGCCCTCATTTATTTTAGGCGGCGCTTCTGAGGGGATTAAACCAGAAACAGCAGAAACCATGTCTTTTGGTACAGATTGGTATGCGACAGATTCCATGAAAGTCTCATTAACCTATTGGAGTATCAAATACGAAGATCGTCTTGACCAGAACGCTGGTTTCTTCTTTGGCCCTGCTTATTATGACGAAGAAGTGAATAATGATTACTACATTTTAAACCCTGCCTCGGCAGAAGATGTAATTGCGAAATTCGGCGACTATCCGGCTCAGGGCTTTGATAGTCTGGCGAGCATGTTCACAATATTTGGCTCTCCATACGTCGTGAGCGATCAACGTAAAGCGAATATGGGAGCTTATGAAATTGATGGCCTCGATTATTCATTACAGTATTTCCAAGATATCGATTTAGGCGAACTAGAATTCACATTAAGCGGTACTTATGTGCTAAATCGTGATAAAGAAAACGTAAAAGGTGCTGGCTTTAACGATACCCTTGCGTTAGGTGACTTCAACAGTGCGATTTCGGCCTTCAACAGTGTTGCGACATTGGGTTTACGCCGCGACGATTGGTTTTTCTCCGGCACCATTTACTACCGTGGCAGTGCCGATGTAGCCGAGGAGCATATTGATTCATTTACTACCTTGTCACTCTTTGCCAGTTACGACTTCAGCATGGATACCCAGGTCACCTTCAATATTGACAACGTCACGGATGAGGATCCGCCGTTTAGAAACATTGATGAGGGTGTGGCTTATAAGAGCATGGGCCGTTATATGTCTGTTGGTTTCAGAACTCGCTTTTAATTAATCTATTCTAATTGAGGGCTGTCACGTGAGTGTCAGCCTTTTTATTTTATAGGAAGGACAAACGATGATTCGATCAGAAGGGTTCGCTCATTTCTCTCTAACTAAAATTGCGATTGGCCTGGCAGCTATTTCTCTTCATGCTAGTGCTAATGCTCTGGAAACAAAAGATTTCATCACACCTCCACAGGCGGCAAAACCTCTGGTATGGTGGCATTGGATGAACGGTAATGTCACGCAAAGTGGTATTAAAAAAGACCTCGCCTGGATGGATAAAGTCGGCATAGGCGGCGTACAAAATTTTGATGCACAATTAATGACGCCCAAGGTCGTTGATGATTCGTTGGAGTATATGACACCCCAATGGAAAAACACGTTTGAATTCGCTTTGGCCGAAGCAAAAAAGCACAACTTTGAATTTGCTATCGCCGCTTCCCCCGGCTGGAGTGAAACCGGCGGTCCGTGGGTAAAGCCTGAGCAAGGTATGAAAAAACTGAGTTGGCGTGAAGTCACCATTAATGCTGCCACTAAAAAAGCGGTCAGGGTGCCTACTCCCCCGACAAATACCGGTGTGTTCCAGGATTTTTATGGCGCTGATGAAATGTTTGCGGATCCTACCCACAGTAAAAAGGCCCCCCCCGTATACTACAAAGATATCGCAGTATTAGCAGTCCCGATTGACGGCCAACAAATTCAGCCCTTATCCGTCACGACAAATAATGAAGACAAATTAGATTTAGCGGTACTGACAGATAACTCATTCAGTGCGACGACCAACAGCAGTTCGCACCCAGATTCGCCACTTGAAATAACCTTTGATTTTGGTGAAACCAAAACTGTTCGTAGTATGTCATTAGCCATGCCATCGCCAGGGATGTTTTTTCCTGCGGTATTCTTACCAACCCTTCAGGCCAGTGAAGACGGAAAAACATTTAACGATGTTACAACGATTCCGATTGGCTCTACGACACAAACCACGGTTAGCTTTCCAAACGTGAACGCCCGCTACATGCGTATTGTGATGTCACAGAATCCGAATGGAAAATTTTCGATGCCATCATCATCTGCGCCAGGTGCAGCTCCACCTCCAGGCTTTCAACTGCCTACCGGCGAGAAAAAACTTGAAGCCGTCAATCTGCTTGAAATTGCGTTTTTTTCCCAGGCAAAAGTACACAGATTTGAAGATAAAGCTGGTTTTGGCATTGTTGAAGACTACTACCCGCTATCTTACCAACATGACGAACCGGGTGTGGCGAAAAATGCTGTCATCGATATTACGGATAAGTTGAATGCCGACGGCACCTTAAACTGGCATCCTGAAAACGGGCTTTGGAAGATTATTCGTTTAGGTTATAGCTTAACGGGTAAGGAAAATCACCCAGCCACTGAGGCCGCTACTGGTTTAGAAGTCGATAAGTATGATGCCGACGCTGTAAACGCCTATATTGCGCATTATCTTGATATGTATAAAGACGCCAGCGGTAAATTTGCACTGGGCGACGGTATAAAAGCCCTGCTTAACGACAGTATTGAAGTGGGCGCTTCAAACTGGACGCCGAAGATGTTTGAAGAGTTTAAACAACGCCGCGGCTATGACTTAACCCCATGGCTTCCCGCCCTGGTTGGTGTGATTATTGAAGATGCACAACAAACCGACAAATTTCTCTACGACTTCCGTTTAACGCTGGGCGAAATGCTCGCAGACAACCACTACGCGGTGATCAGTAAACGGGTAAAAGAAGCCGGTCTCATTCATTATTCAGAAGCACTGGAAAATGGGCGTCCTACTTTGGGTGACGGCATGCGTATACGTCGCAATGCTGATATACCAATGGCCGCAATGTGGGCCTTCGATACGCAACACCAGGTAGGGCCAAAACCACAATATTGGGCCGACATCCGAGAAGCAGCCTCGGTTGCCCATATTTATGGTCAAAATCTGGTCGCAGCAGAGTCGCTTACCTCTGCAGCATCGCCTTGGGCTTTCTCTCCCCGTGATTTGCAACCGATGATTGACATGGAGTTTGCGCTTGGCATGAATCGCCCCATTATTCATACGTCAGTGCATCAACCTAACGATAACGGCCCAGGCCTTAGTCTGTTTGTATTTGGCCAGTACTTTAACCGCCTGGATACCTGGGCAGAATACGCTAAACCATGGGTAACCTATATCAGCCGTAATGCATACATGTTGCAGCAAGGTCACTTCAAAGCGGATGTTGCCTATTTTTATGGTGAAGAAACACCACCCACCGCGTTATATAACGACAAACCCTCTGAAGATGTACCGCAGGAAAATGCCTACGATTATGTCAATAATGACGTCATAACGGCACTGCTGCAAAATTGCGGTAGCGATTTATGTACCGACTCAGGTCAACGATACGCGGTGCTTTATCTGGGCGGTACATCTCAGTATATGACCTTACCAGTGCTTGAGCGTATTGCAGAACTGGTTGCTAACGGTGCCACCGTGATAGGTAAAAAACCTGTGGCAAGCCCTTCACTAACAGATAATCCCAAGCGTTTCGATACACTGGCCAACCGGTTATGGAGCGGAAAAACAGGTAAAGGCCGCATTATCGTCGCTGACAACGTACAAGACGGTGTCGAGCAAGCGGGTGTTGCCCCTGATTTTCGTTATAAAGGTAAAGATGATGAGAGTACCTTGTACTTTGTGCATCGTCAGACAGACAGCGAAGATATTTACTATTACACCAACCGTAAAAACCGCGAGGAGCCAGTCACGTTCTCATTTAACGTATCGGGTAAAACGCCATATCACTACAACGCCGTCACAGGAGACATAACCGCGCTAACAAGCAAGGAAATTAATGGCGTCACCGTGATTGAGAAAACACTGGCGCCTTATGAGTCTGGTTATGTGGTATTTGGTGAGTCACCTTCACCAGTCACCCATCCAACAACGGCTTTCAGCCAGTCAACAACACTGAAAGACGAATGGCTGGTCTCGTTCCAGGAAAACCGTGGTGCTCCGGCGCAAGCCACTCTTTCTTCCGGAAACTGGGCAGAGTCTGATAACGATGGTATCCGTTATTTCTCAGGCACGGCGAGTTATACGCAGACGTTTACCATCGATAAAGCCATGCAAGGCAAGCCCGTACAGCTTCATATCGAAGATGTCCGGGATGTGGTAGAAGTCGTGGTAAATGGTGAGGTGGTAGATACGCTCTGGAAGCCGCCGTTTCACGCCGATGTTTCTCATTACCTGAGTGCTGGTGAGAACACGCTCACGTTGAACGTGACCAACTTGTGGGTGAATAGACTGATTGGCGATGCACAGCCTGATGTAAAACAAAAATATACGTTCACTACACTACCCACGTATGTGCCAGACGCACCGCTGCGACCATCTGGCCTGCTTGGTGCTGTAACGTTGAAGTGGTAGAAACCTCACGTTGCCAATATGGAGTCAGCCCGCGAGCTGGCTCCGTATATTGACAGAAACCGCCAACCAACCAAAAATCACGTAGTTAGCCTGCCGACCACAACATTCTCGCAGTAAATAAAAATTAAGAGAAAGAGGCTAGGTGTTTCCCAGCCGAGCTCTTGCTCTTTGGCCGACGAGTGGCGTTCGAGACAAACGCGTGTAGCCGAACTTTATAGGTGAGGTTTGCGCTAATAACCTGCTTAATAACGCATTATCGTAGTGCAATATTGGTATTAACAGTTTGCTCCGACTGAATTGCGAAATTGCAATTCACTACAGGCCTCTACTTTTAAGCCAGTTTACAAACTGCGGGATCATTCCTGTTGACGTCGTGCCCGGTCTGCCCACACCAAAGCCATGATCACCCTTTTCATAGGCATGAACCTCAACCGGTACAGACTGTTTTTGCCATGCGGTGACGATACCAAAACCGCCCTTACCATATAATCCATCATCTAATGCAATGGCGGTAAACATCGGTGGTGCATCGTTTGGTACTTCCAGCGCTTTCATTGACCCGTAGATATAGCCTAAAAATGCAGGACGGTTATCGGTTTCAGCAATAGAAGCCATTAAGGTTGTCTTGGCCCCCGCAGAAAATCCCATAAAGCCAATGTGTTGGGGATTTACCGCAAACTTCTTTGCGTTATCTTTCACAAACGTTAGTGCCTGAAGCGCATCTTTTGGTGCTTGTGAAACGAAGGTATCAGGACCCTTACCTTTCGCTTTAGCAGCAAACACACTGCTCACATAAGCACCATATTCATTCACATCAACAGGCGTCTCATTTAAGGTATAGGTAAGAATAAAGGCCGCAATGCCTTGTGCATTGAGTGCTTTTGCAACCTCAAGCCCTTCTGTTTGCACTGCCAGAGACAAAAACGCGCCGCCCGGCGCAATGATAACAGCCGTGCCGGTTGCTGTTTCAGGCTCAGGTATAAATGCATACAATGACGGATTAGTGACATTGCGAACAAGGTATTGCTCAGAATTGAATCTACCAGGCATTGAGATGGACACCTGCCCCCACATTTCCTGATCATTTTGTTGCCTTTCTTTATCGTCCGGATAAAGCCGATAAGGTTCACCCAGAAATGATTGCTTCTCGACATTCTTATTGGTAACCGTCGGGGCATTTTGCGCAAAGGCGTACAGGCTTGTTATTAACAATAGCAACAATAAACTGAGTTTTTTCATAATTATAAATCCAGAGTAAATCACCACGACTATGAGGCTTTAGTTTGTGAACCTACTGGAAGACAGCCTGTAAGGGTGACTACCAGTAACGTAATTGAACTGACCGGGCGCCAGAGATAAGATCACCCATTATCTCATGAGCGCAAAGAACTTAACCCGCGTAGTCCTTGAGTGCGAGACGAATGGTGATGGCTGTAACAATGCCGCCTAAGCATGCTCCCCACAGCGTTTTTACAATCACAGCTTAAATAAACGCCCTTGAGTCGATACTGAAACCAAACGTGAGCAAGGCGAAAAAATTTAGCGTCACCACAGCCCCAAGTAGCGCAAACAGCAATGCCCGAATAGCGGGATGAACGGGTAACCACGACGCAGATTCAGTCTTTTCGTTTATAGTAAGTTGACCATTGCAAATGCGTTTACGAGTCAGAAAAGACGAAAAAAATGCCCCCATAAATCCAATCGCGAGTCCTTGAGGTATACTGTCGGTAAACAGGCCATCACTTCCCTGCATGGGTATATCTGCCATTCCGCCAAAGATCAAAAATACAAAAAATAAACTGAACAAGCCATTGATACCCGCCCAATAATGGTTTCCACGCATCTATACCTACTCAGGGACACTTTACGCATCTTGTTACTATTCCTTTAAATTTTTTTAACAGGATGTAACTTACGTAATTTATTTAACTCGAACAAATTGTTTATTTTTCATAATCCATAGAGCAAGCCTATACTTAGATTTTAACGCCTGCCGCCTAGGTATCCGTATTGCATTACCCATTAACGTAAACTATACATCCGCCAAAAATAACTATTATTACCGAGAGTGAATTCACGTTATTTTTACACTTTGCAAATCAATTTTTGACATCAGGACGTAATATGATCGATCGACGGCAATTCCTTGCAATGGCATCTGCAACCATGACTGCACCACTTTTTGCCAAAGCTGCAACGTCTTCTGTTCCACAGGATGGTTCGTTTCCGGATAAATTCTTCTGGGGCGCAGCGAGTGCCGGCCATCAGGTTGAAGGCAATAACGTAAATTCCGATATCTGGTTGCTGGAAAATGTAAAACCTACCTTATTTAAAGAGCAATCCGGGGATGCATGTAACAGTTTCGAGTTGTGGGAAACTGATTTGGAGCTCTGCCGTAGTCTTGGATTCAGCGCTTACCGTTTTTCTATTGAATGGGCACGAATTGAACCGGAACCAGGTTTATTTAGTCAGGCCATGATTGATCACTACAAGCGTATTATAGACGGGTGTCACAAGCGAAATATGATCCCGCTGGTTACTTTTAACCATTTCGCCAGTCCGGTATGGTTTGGCGCTCGCGGCGGTTGGATCAACCCTGAAGCGCCTGCATTGTTTGCAAATTACTGCAGCAAAGTCGCCAGTCAAGTCGCTGACAGTATTGGTTATGCGGTAACGTTTAACGAACCTAACTTACTACGCTTATTAAAAGTGATAGGCATACCGCCCTTTGTTTGGGATATGCAGGAAAAAATGCTGGCTGCTGCAGGAAAAGCATCCCAGTCTGATTATTTCTGTGCGATAAATGCGGCACGATTATCAGATTTGGATGTGATGAACTCGCTTTTAATTGAAGGCCACATAGCTGCACGTCAAGCAATCAAAGCAGAACGCACTAATCTTGATGTTGGTTTTACTCTGGCGATGTTGGATGACCAATCTGAAGGGCCGGATTCCGTTCGTGATGATATGCGACAGTATAACTATGGCGACTGGTTAAACGTGACAGAAACCGATTTTATCGGCGTGCAAAACTATGAAAAGGTGATATGGAATGATAAAGGGCGTGTACACACACCGGAAGATGCTGAAAAGAATAATGCCGGTAGCTGGATTGACGCGACCTCATTGGCCAATACAGTAGCCTACACCTATGCAGAAACAGGCAAGCCTATTATTGTTTCCGAACATGGTATTGGTACAAACGATGATAGTCAGCGCGAACGATTCATTAAACATTCTTTAAAGCATTTACAACGTCTTATTGAGGACGGAGTGCCGGTGAAAGGCTATATCCACTGGACGTTGCTGGATAACTTTGAATGGATATCGGGTTATTCCGAACACTTTGGGTTGCATACCGTCGATAGAAAGACCTTCGAACGCAAACCAAAACCCAGTGCTTTAGCCTACTCAAAAATTATTAAACAGAATCGCGTATAGTTCAGTATGTTTAGATTATTCGCATCCCCTGGAGCCTGCTCTCAGATTTCCATTATTATATTGGAAAAAGCGCAGGCTAATTATGAACTCCACAGTGTTCACCTCGCCAAAGGTGAACACAAAAAGGCAGAATATCTTTCAATTAATCCCAAAGGAAAAGTCCCCGCTCTGATGACTAAACACGGGGTGCTCACTGAAACGCCGGCTATTGTGTTATTTTTGCATGAAGAATTCGAAAATGCAGATATTCTTCCTGCTAACTACCCGGTGACTGAAGTCGTCAGCGATCTGAGCTGGTTTGCCAGTTTTATTCATCCACTTATTACCCGTTACGCTAAACCAGATCTAATTGGCGTGACCACTGAAGTCGATGCAGTAAAAACAGTCGCTCAAACTCAATTGAACAGCGCCTATCGCAGCATTGAGAAAAGGCTGTCGGCCTCCCCTTTTTGGAATGGTGACAACTGGAGCGCCGTTGACGTTTACCTGTTCTGGACTATAAATCGGTTGAAACGGGCAGGTTTTGCATTTTCGGAATTTGACCACGTTATTCAACACTATCAAAAAATGTTAGCCAGCCCTGTGGTGAAACGCGCGTTACTGAAAGAAAGCGCATTGTGATTAAAACCCAAAACCGGCTTTCACTTGACTGTTTCAGCCGGTTTTAGCGGTTCTATTTCGGACACTTTGACTTAAGCCGAAATGACCTCGTTCACAAAATCGCGAATCTCACTACTCAGGCGCCGGTCGGATGTTCCAAGATGCCCGGCTATTGAGTAGTGATTATGGCCAGAGAGTATCATGCTGCGATCAAGGGTATGATTAACCTGAAGGCGCGCTTGTAATAGCCCGATGCATTCCTGTTGGAAGCGCTCTGGGTCGAGTTCAGTACAGGCAATAAATAAGGGAATAGAAGTAGCAATAAGTGCGGGTAACGGCATTCGCGATTGATACATGGACGCATCACCATAATACAACGTATCACGCTCATCCAATGGCGTCACACCATATAACCCCGAGAGCAAGACTGCCGCTTTGATGTCTGTTTTGCCTGGATTAAGCTGTAAGTAGGTAGCCACATGACAGGCCCCGGCAGAGGTGCCGCATAGGATGATGTTATTCGCATCACCACCATACTCATGAATATTATCGTTTAACCACGCGACTACACGAGAGACATCATCGCCACCACTAGGCCATGTAAAGTCTGGGGCCAGGCGATAATTAATAACGACGCCTAACCACCCCAACTCTGCTGCCATGCGACCAACACAGGCATTATACCAGCGTTCATCGTCCCCCTTATCACCTTTTAAAAATCCTCCTCCGTGTACGAAGACGAATACAGGTTTACTTGCGTCACTGCGACGACTATCAGCACCGTAAATATCCAGCACATGACGTTCATGATCGCCATAAGCAACATTGGTGGCGCTCGCAGGTTGTCTGGCGACCAGCAATTTCTGCTCGTTATCAAAAATCGTCAGCAAGCCTTCCATCATAGAAGGGCCAAGCTCTCGACCCAAACTGCGGATTTGATTGCTTATGGCTGATATTTGCATAGTAAGGGTATCCTGATAAATCATTCAGCAGTGATGGTATTGATCAATTTGCCCATAGGACCAATTTCAACCGACACACTATCACCCGGCTTCATCCACAGAGGCGGTGTTCTTTTGGCGCCAACACCTCCAGGTGTGCCGCTAGCTATCACATCACCAGGCTTTAAAGGCGTAAAGCTGGAAATATACGCAATCACAGTAGCGATCGGGAAAATCATATCGCCAATTGGCTGTTGCTGCACAATATCATCATTCAAACGCGTAGTAACATTAATCTCAGAGAGATCACCGGCCTCGTCAGGGGTGACCATGTACGGACCAAAAGGCCCTGTTGTCGGAAAGTTTTTACCCGGCGTGAATTGGCGGGTATGCCACTGCCAATCCCGCACAGAAGCGTCATTAAAACACGCATATCCGGCAACATGAGACATCGCGTCTTGCTCCGAAATGTAACGTCCACCTTTACCTATGATGACTGCTAGTTCACCTTCAAAGTCTAATTGCGTTGAAACCTTTGGCATAACAATGGGCTGATTATGGCCAGAGAGTGAATCGGCAAAGCGCACAAAAATAGAGGGATGCTCTGTTGCCGCACGGCCCGTTTCTTGGCGGTGCGTTTCGTAATTGTGACCGACACAGAATACTTTATCGGGATTCGGAATAACCGGCGCCAGTGTGACATCAGCCAGAGCAATAGTCGTATCACTGTGCAGTGACGCCAGTGTGCCTGCCGAAATGGCTGTTTTAAGATCGGCGGCCTGACCAGATAAGTCGGTGATCACATCACCATTCAGACGACCGAATCCGAGTGCACCACCCTTGGTAGAAAAGCTTACATATTTCATTGTTAATTCCTAAGTAAATTAATTCAGCGGTTCAGGCTGCCAGGTTCGACGAAAACTAAATGTTTGTTCAGCCACCTTTAACCCTGCAAAATCTTTGTCGGATATTCCCCATTGATCGATACGATTTTCTGGCCAAGTCCAGTCTTCAGGTGCACCAACCTTGTAGTCTTCAGGCACTTTTTCAACGGCAGTCGAAAACTCCACAACCGCGCCAAAAGGCGCAATATAATAAGCAAAAACATTATCACCCGGACCATGGCGGCCAGGCCCCCAAGCGGGCGTGCGATCATGATCTCGCAGACGTCCCACGCCGCGCATTACAGCGTCCGTATCCTGCATTTCAAACGCGATATGATTGAGCGAGCTGAATCCGGCACGAGCAAACGCCGTGCTATGATGCGAGTCATTACAGCGCACAAACACCATGCCTTTTGTGCGGTCGGATACACGAAAATTAAGCACTTGCTCAACAATATCTGCAGTGCGTTCTGCATCCGTTGCATTAAATACAACATGGGTGAGTTTGACCGGTAAATCCTCATCATCCAGTGTATCGACCTCTGTTGTATCTGCCAGAAAACGCAACAACTCACCTTCCGGCAATTCAACTATTATGCCTTCCCCTCCGCCAAGGTCATTACTAACCTCAGGACGAGCAGGAAAACCTGAGGCTTCGACCCGCGCTTTTAACGCTATTAATTCCTGTTTATCACAGACAAAGGTGACGCTTCGCACATACTTACTGTCGCCTTCTTCGAGCGCAACCAGGTATGGGAAGGTGCCTGAGCCTCTAATGTAATGGGTGTTATTTTGTTGCGCTGCCAGCTTAGCTCCCCACACATTGATTAAAAAATCGGCTGCCTGGTCGGCTGCTGGCAAAACCATTTCTATACTGCGTAGTTTCATTTAATTGTCCTCCAGTTCTGTAGCCACCGCGTCGATACCGGCCTGTGCACACAGTTCATCAACCTCACCGCTATCTCCGCTAATACCGATAGCCCCGATAATATTTCCCAGGCCATCCTTAATGAGGTTGCCACCCGGAGATAACGCCAGTTCTACACCACTTATCGTGGTCACACTGGCGAAAAAGGTTGGGTTATTTTTAGCTTTTTCAGCAATTCCACGCGTATTGAATCCCATGCCCAGCGCGCCTTTAGCCTTTGCCAGCGCAATATCAAATCGGTATAAACTGGCCTTATCTTGGCGTTTAAATGCCACTGGGTGTGCCCCCGCATCTAAAACAACAACGGCTAATGGATTGACGTTGTTGGTTCTGGCATAACTCAACGTGCCATCAATGATCTTCTCTGCTAATGCTAGTGTTAATGTCATGCTATGAATTCCTCAGTTGGAGTAACGTTCTGCTTACCATCCAATTGATGTCTTAGCTGCATTAACAATGCCTTGCAGCTTCCTTTTGCAGTGCCATAAACGTAATAGTCAGGACGCAGTAACACCGTATCCACGCCAGCCTCTTCTAACCATGCGTTCAGTTGGGGGTCATCCAATTGGTTTAAATCCACGACCTCAATATCAAGGTCAGGCAGCCATAATTTAAGGTCAGACAAGGCGTTATTCGCACCGTCGCTATTCGCAACAAGCAGGCGCCAATCACCACGGGTGAGATCATCAAAGAGCTGTTCTGTTCCGTTAACCTTCACGCGGGGCTGAATAAACCGCCGTCCTGCTTCGGCTGTATCTTTCGCAATAATGCCGGCAGCAACAGGAGGAATCAGGTCAGCCGCAGTGGTTGGCAGCTCACCATTTTTAACTTTCCTGCGTATTTCAATATCCCGTTCAGCAGCTTTTTGTTCATCGAGCATACAAATATAACGCCCGGCACCTACAGCGGCCGATATAACTGACCGTACATGAGGATCTCGCTCCGGCTGGTAAGTATCTAATAGTGACTCGCTGGCTTTTTCCTGCGCGACTAAATCTAATTTCCACGCCAGGTTTGCAACGTCCCGAAATCCGTGACACATCCCCTGCCCAAAAAAGGGCGGCGTTTGGTGCGCAGCATCGCCTGCCAAAAAGACATTACCTGATTTCCATTGCTCCGCGACTAATCCGTGAAAGCGATAGGTTGCCGCACGAACAATCTTATGGGGTACCCCCTGAAGATAAGGCGCCAATAATTCTGTGACTTTTGCAGGCTGCATCATTGCCTGATCATCTTCACCCGGCAATAACATCAATTCCCAGCGCCTGTGGTTTCCTCGACCGGGAACAACGGTAGCAGGACGTTTTGGATCGCACATCATGACAGAGAGTTGCTGAATGTTTGCATCGTCCGGTAAACCGGTAAGTTCAGGAAAATGGATTTCACCTTCTACTTCAGCATCGACAACCAGCCAGGGTTCTTCAAACTCTAAGTCATCTAATTTAATACCCAACGACTTTCTCACTGTACTTCGTGCACCATCACAGGCAATCACCCAGCGAGCATTCAGCGTGTCGGTATTGTTGTTACAACGAATCTGTAATGCCACCTTGTCACTTTGCTGGGTAACCGATAGACACTCAGCCCCAAAGCGCAAAGATACGTTGCTGAATCGGGTCAAAGCATTACGAAGGTGCTCTTCCAGTTCTGGTTGATAAAAAAAGTAATCATTAGACCAACCATAGGGGCGTGGTTTACCTACCGTTCCCATGTACCGTATGACACCATGATCGGCCCCAATATGCAGATGACCGTCAGTGTCACGCATGTCAGGTAAAATACGGTCATGCAATCCGATAGACTGAAATAATCGCACCATTTCATGGTCGAGGTGAACGGCACGAGGTAGTGGATAAGGCGTCGCCTCCTTCTCAAGAACGACGACGTTTAATCCTCGTTTTCCCAGTAAATTGGCCGCAAGAGCCCCTACCGGCCCGCAGCCAATAATTGCAACATCAAACATTGTAAATTTCCTCAGGGCGGGCTAGTGATCAAAACCAGGCGTTTTATATAAACGCCCTTCTTGCATAATCATCACGATATTTTGCTTATTTTGCATAATGGATACGTCTTTTGTGGGATCGCCGTCGACAAGCAATAGATCAGCCAAATATCCCTCTTTAACCAAACCTATCTCATCTGCCATTCCCATCAATTGGCCTCCCAGTTGTGTAGCAGCATGTAACGCTTCCGCAGGGGTGTAGCCAAAATGCTCAACCCATAACTCCAGATCGCGCGCATTGCGACCATTGGGGTTAAAGGGAAAACCATAATCGCCACCGGGTAATAATCTAACTCCATTGGCTTTTAACTGAGGCACCAGTGCTTTTAATTTGGATAACACAATTGCCGCATCCTTTTTCATATGTGTCATATCCATATGTGGAGGCGGTGTTGCATCGAGAGTTGCCTGAATAATACCAACAGTGGGGGCGACAAACATTTCATCTTTTTTCGCGACTAACATGTCAATGGCTTCATCGTCTGCATACGTGCAGTGGTATAAAATTCTGAACCCGGCATTAATGCCAAGCTTAACGGCTTCACAGGCATGAGCGTGGCCAGTCAGCCAGACGTTACTTTCTCTTGCTTGCTCCCCCGCAGCCAACAATTCTTCTTCAGTGTAAAGCAACTCCAAAGATGCGCCGGGTTTGAGGGCGCTCTCTCCCGAGATAAGAAATTTAATTGCTTGAGCACCAAGTTCTGCGCATTCTTTGACAAACGCTTTAACGCCCTCTGGCCCGCGAGAATGTAATTCGACATGACCGGGGTCCAAATCAGAATCGTTAGGTGGTTCGCGTTCAACCGAAGACGGAATCAGCCGAGGACCTGGCAGCGTCCCGTTTTTTAAATGTTCATTTAATGAAATTTCCAGTGTTTTACTTAACGCGCCAGCTGAATAGGCACTGGTAAAACCGTGATCAAGCAAAATTCTCGCATTAAGCGCTGTTGTAAGTGCGAGTTCTTCCGGTGGTAAAAACATACCCGGTACAAACTTTTCGACCGAAGTAGGCCAAGTTAAATGCGCATGGGCTTCAACCATGCCTGGCATCAAGGTTTTACCCTCAGCATTTATCACAAAATCGCCATCACCTTCAGGGATGGTGATTCTGCTAATCTGAACAATTTTTTTATCTTCTATTACAACAGAACCTACATACAAGTTACTGCCGCTACCATCAAATATATTGGCGTCTTTAATTATCGTGCGCATCAGCGTCACCTATTCATTTTGTCCACTTTCTTATCTTGGCATTCTCAGTTATTTGTTCAAATATTTATTTTTTTGTTAAACATAGGTAAAAACTATACATCAAAGCTTTGTACCGTATGGTCGATAAACGCTTGTGCAATGGCAGGGAGTTTCCTTTCTGCTAACCACAACAACCCAACTTTTCTTTGGAACGCAATGCCCTCGATTCTAATGGCGCGTAATGACTTGTTTTGCAGTTCAGTTTTGACGACTTCATTAGGCAAGATAGTAATATAACGCGATGAGCTTACGATGAACTTAGTGGTTAGTAATGAATCGCATGAAATAGAATTAGCAGGTAGGGCTGCATCACTATTAATAAAAAGAGCATCGATTTGCCTGCGAAACCCTCCAACTTTATCCGGTAATACCCATCTCGCTGTTGCCAGTTGTTTGAGACTCATTTTTTCTGGTAAATCATCGTTGGCGCGCCCAACAATGATCGAAAATGGGTCACTCATAACCGGGAGCTCACAAAAATCTTCTGGAGAGTCAGTCGCACCAGATGTTAATATTGCCAAGTCCAATTCATAACTTCGCAATAAACGTTGCGCTTTGGCGTCATGACACTCAACAATACGTAAATTAAATCTTGGGTATTGTTCACTGAAACTACTAATGACTTTTCCAAATACAGACGCCAGTGCCCCCGGCGTGCCGCCTATATTCAAAGGTCCACCAATATGCTCAGCCAACAGTTTAATTTCCTCTTGTGCCGACACCAGTAAGCTATCAACAGCCTGTGCTTTTATCTTTAGTGCCTCACCTGCTGGAGTCAGCAAAATTCCCTGTCGATTTCTTTCAAATAATTTTGTGGCAAGCACTCTTTCAAGTTGATTAATTGCTACAGATACAGATGGCTGTGAAAGGTGCTCTGCCCGAGCGGCACCACTAATTGTACCTTCCCGGCATACAGCCAGGAATAACCGAAGCGTTCTCGGATCAATGCGCATATATCCCTCCCTTACCATTAACATTTTATATACAAGTCATTTTAAATAAAGTCTAACTAATGGTCGTAGTTTTCTCACTTAATGCCTGGAATCGTAAAGCATGTTCGAATCAAAACGTTTCCTGTTTCGCTTTGAATAGATTTAATCAGCGAGCTGAACCTTACTTGCTACTGTTTCGCAAATATCCATGCCAGCTTGAATTTGCATAATTGATTCGCTCAGTTCACCGCCCCATCACAATATAGAGAAAAGCTATATAGTCGTTAGATATTATTATTTTATAACATACATAGAAATGTTAATAATACGTTTCTAATAAATTAAAATAATTAAACCCGATGACATGTTTCATTTTGATCTCGACCTTAATGTCTTCTTTTTGCTGTTTTGCAGAAAATAATTACATACCTCAAAAGCCGAGTTACCGGATAATTGTTGATAACGATTTTGCAAGCGATCCCGATGGATTAGCGGCCCTGGCACATCAGTTACTGGCATTAAAGGCCACAGTGACACTCATTACAGTCTGGACTGAACCCTAATTCGCACAAATTAGTTACGGCGATTCAGATACAGCACAGGCCGGCAAACGTCGTGCTGAGCACCTGACACAACTAATGAAGCTCACCCAGCTCCTTTTGCTGCAGGCAGGGACGTAAGCGCTACACGCGATGATAACCAACCGTCAGCTGCGGCACTTGCAATAGTAGAAGCGGCAACGAGAAATGATGAGTTACCTTTAATTATAACGGTCGGGGGCCCGCTAACGAACTGAGCAGAGGACTTAAAACTTGACCCACCTATTGCCAATAAGATGTCAGTTACTTGGATTGGCGGTGGCAATTATCAAGAAGGCGGTTGGGAATATAACTTGTCGACAGATCTGGTCGCGGCGCAATACGTCGTTGAACAAAGCAATATTCCAATTTGGCAAATTCCGCTAACAACATATCGGCAAGTTCAATATTCAGCCGCAGAAATACGGAACGATTTTAAACCCTGTTTCACCCGTCACACATTGGCTCTACAACTTATGTGCAACATTGTCTGATTTTATAGAGATGGGCGGTTCCTTAATACCATGATATTGCTCAGTGCACTGAGCCCCTAATCAAGTAAATTTCCAGACTTAAACGCAAGGTGTATTAACGATGACTCAACTTATGGTGAGGAAATAGCAAACAGGAAGATAAGCGTGTTCACCGATGTAGATACAAGAATGACCTTTGCCGATTTTATTGCCACGTTGAAAATAAATTCGACTAATAATTGACCAAACAATAAATTTAATTTTCCCCAACAAGAGCACCTAATGACTATTTGATGGAACGCAATTGTTCGGCGCCTAGTTCGGCAATGCTTGATTGGCACCAGTGAAGCATTGCCGTTTCCGCTGATAGTAAACGAGAGCATCAACCAGCATGGAGCAGAAAAAGAATTACGCGAGCGAGAAGTCGGTCAATATCGATAGCGAAATTACCATGGCGTCATGAGAAGTCGCAATTATTAAAGAAGGATATGCTTTGACCTATATGTTTTGGTTCGAAATTTTAAACCGACTCTGTGCAAGGAATGTGTACGCTTATCGGCAACTCAAAAGCAAAACCAACATTTGAGAACCACTCACAAAGCCATTTAATTGGCACTTAATTCATGCTTTCCCTTCAAATTTCATAACCTGGTGCTGGAATCGACAATTATATCACCTCGGCCAGGTTGCCTTTACTTTCCAGCCATTGCTTGCGATCGCCGGAGCGCTTCTTGGCCAGTAGCATGTCCATCATCTCCATCATATCTTCGCTGTCATCAGCGGTGAGCTGAACCAAACGGCGCGTATTGGGGTCCATGGTGGTTTCACGCAATTGTAACGGGTTCATTTCGCCCAATCCTTTAAAGCGCTGTACGTTGACTTTTCCGCGCTTTTTATCGGCTTCAATACGGTCGAGGATGCCCTGTTTTTCTGCGTCGTCAAGGGCGTAAAAGACCTCTTTGCCCACATCAATACGATACAGCGGAGGCATCGCCACATACACGTGACCGGCGTTAACCAATGAACGGAAATGGCGCACGAACAAGGCGCAGAGTAAGGTGGCAATATGCAGCCCGTCAGAGTCGGCATCTGCCAGGATACAGATTTTACCATAGCGTAAACCGGTTAAATCTTCGGAGTCCGGATCGATACCTAGTGCTACTGAAATATCGTGAATTTCCTGTGAGGCGAGAATTTGCCCTGAGTCCACTTCCCAGCTGTTCAGTATTTTTCCGCGTAACGGCATAATCGCCTGAAACTCACGGTCGCGGGCTTGCTTAGCAGATCCCCCTGCCGAGTCACCTTCTACCAGGAACAGTTCAGACTGGGTGATATCCTGCGAACCACAGTCGGTGAGCTTACCGGGTAAAGCCGGTCCCTGGGTGACTTTTTTACGTGCGACTTTTTTGTTCTGACGAAGGCGACGCTGGGCATTATTGATACACATCTCGGCCAGCCCTTCGGCCACGTCGGTATGTTGGTTAAGCCACAAACTGAAGGCGTCTTTAACCACACCAGAGACAAAAGCCGACGCCTGTCGTGACGACAAGCGTTCTTTGGTTTGACCGGCAAACTGTGGGTCGTGCATTTTGGTTGATAAAATATAGGCGCAGCGATCCCAGATATCATCGGGAGTGAGCTTTACGCCACGCGGCAGTAAATTGCGAAACTCACAAAACTCCCGCATAGACTCAAGCAGCCCCTGCCGCAAACCGTTTACATGCGTCCCGCCCTGAGCAGTGGGTATCAGGTTTACATAACTTTCGGTGGTCAGTTCGCCGCCCTCGGGCAGCCACATGACTGCCCAGTCCGCCGCTTCACCATTGCCACTGAAGCTGCCGGTAAAGGGCACATCGTCAGGCAGGGTTATGTATTCTTTTACGGCGCTGAGCAAATAATCCTGTAAGCCATCTTCGTAGTACCACTCGTGACTTTCTTTGCTTATTTTATCGTCAAACCTGATGCGCAGGCCCGGACACAATACTGCTTTAGCACGCAAATTATGGCACAGCTTCGCAACCGAAAATTTTGCTGAATCGAAGTACTGCGGATCTGGCCAGAAACGAACACTGGTACCTGTGTTGCGCCGGCCACAGGTATCGATAACCTTTAAATCTTCAATGCGGTCGCCATCGGCAAAGACAATTAAATATACCTGACTGTCGCGGCGAATGGTCACTTCGACCCGGTTAGACAGCGCATTCACAACCGAAATTCCTACCCCGTGCAAACCACCTGAGTATTCATAGTTTTTATTGGAGAACTTACCCCCGGCGTGCAGCTTGGTCATGATCAATTCGACGCCGGAAATTTTTTCCTCCGGGTGAATATCCACTGGCATGCCGCGCCCATCATCAACCACTTCCAACGACTGATCTTCGTGCAGCACTACCTTTATATTTGTGGCATGTCCGGCCAGGGCTTCATCAACGCTGTTATCAATAACTTCCTGACCAAGATGGTTGGGTCGGGTCGTATCGGTATACATTCCCGGACGCCGTTTAACCGGCTCCAGACCATTTAGGACTTCAATTGCATCTGAATTATATTGGTTCGACATTGTTATGATTATTCTTTATGTTGGGCTGCACACGCATAGCAATGAAACTGCCAGCACTGTCGGCTAAAATTGCAACGAGTGCAATGATGTTATCAGGCGCCCGACGTGAGCGCAATTCGCCTCGTGTACGCGGGTTAGTCAATCCTGACGACCTTGCAAGAAGCGCATAATTTCGCCAAGGTGATCTTCATATCCAACGAAGCTGTGATCGCCACCTTGCTCAATACACACCGACGCGCCTTCATAGTGCGCTGCCGCAAGTCGATAGTCGAGCGTTTCATCACCGGTTTGCAACAATACGTGATAGCGCTGCGGGTTAGCCAATACAGGTTGATAAAAATCACGAATATGGTCGATATCATCACTGCGTAAAATAAAACGTTTATTCGTATACGGATTTTCATGTTCGCCGAGGTAATCCTGCAGCAACTCGAAGGGTTTCACGGCGGGGTTTATCAGTACCGCACGCCCACCGAATTGCTCCACCAGCCAGGTAGCCAGATAACCGCCCATCGAACTGCCAATCACCCGTAACCCCTGCGTCAGGATCTTTGGCTGTTGTGTGAGCAGGTCGTTAAGCTGTGCCGCCAGCCGGGCAGGAGAATTGGATAGCTCAGGGCAAATAAATTCGACATCAGGATGCTGATTTTGCAGGTAAGCCCGGGTTTGCTGCGCCTTGATTGAGTGTGGTGAACTTAAAAAACCATGCAAATACAAAATGCAGTTCATGCAATCCTCACAATTGTGGTACTGAGCTTAGCGCTATCACTGGTAATAATTCGATAACCTGCGGGCGCATCTGATACGCCAAAGTCTTTACTTAACTGCCATTGCCAACAGGTTGACGGTACTCCATACACCGGGCAACCGTTTAACTGCGCAGCATAATCGGCATGAATATGACCGTGCAACAGCATGGCAATCGGATTTGCCAGTACAAAGTCCGATAGCGCCTGGGTATTACGCAAGGCGTGTTTGTCCATCCAACTCTGCGTAGGTACCGGATGATGGTGCAATGCCAACACGTGGACATTATCGGCTTGCGCCGCTATCGCCCCGGCAATCACCATCAGCTGCTTTTCGCACACGTAGCCCAGGGTTCCCTGATCGCGGGTGTCCAGCCCATGTACAATAGTGTCGCCGACTTGCCAGGGCTGGCCCGGCTTTAGCCACTGATTAGACAAATGCCCTGAAAACCCGCTGTTGTTATCGTGATTACCGGGTATTACACGCCAGTTAAGGTCGCCACAATAATACGCCATCAAAGATAAGAACAGCTGATAACTCAACGCGCTTCCGTCACCACTGATATCACCGGTAACTAATACACCATCGGGCTTTTCTGCAGCCACAGCTTGCAATACCTTACTTAACGAACGGGCAGGACTGATGTTTGCGTAACCTGCCTGGTCGGGCGCAGCAAAAAGGTGGCAGTCGGAAATCTGAACCAGTTTCATTTAAACGGAGGCTATGGGCCGGGCATTGTGGTTATGACAAAAATGCAGCCACTCAGTTAAAAACAGGTTCACCATATGCTTTTCGTTACGTAAGCGCATTTTGGCGTTGGGGTATTGATAAGAGGGTGCCAGTGCGCCGGCATTCTGACTGGAAAGAACTTCTGCCATGCGCGCATCATGATACAGCCTGACGGTCATCGCAGGCTTCAAATAATCCGGTGCACTGAGACTGATTTGTTCAACCAACAGGGTACTGGTGTAACGCGCCGAATCCAGAATTTGAATGCGATAAGTCAGGCCATGCCCGGCCGTAAAGCGGTACGTTAATTCGGCGGTATCGCAGTCAGGTAACATGGCTAACAGGTGCACATAATTACGCTCACAAATTGCTTGTAAGGTGGGCAGATTTGGAACGTACTTGCGCTGTTTATTTGTCACCGTGTTGCCACTGCTGTAATAAAGTTTGCTTGTTCATAAAAAACCATTGTAACGCAATAATGCTTGCGGCGTTGTCTATTTTACCATCAGCAAGCCATTTTCTGACGGTTTCTTCGCCAACCCGAAGCACTAAAATATCCTCCGACTCTTCCGCTAAACCATGAATCCCATCGGCTTTGGTCGAGTCAGTAGCCGCGACATAAATATGCAACCGCTCGGTGGTGCCCCCGGGGCTCGGCAGGTAACTCAGCGCTTTGGTTAAATGTGTCAGTTCGATGCCGGCCTCTTCCTGCGCCTCACGCAAACACACATTCTCTGCAGTTTCACCCTCGTCGATAATCCCAGCGATGATTTCGATTAACCACGGCTTGTCTGAGGTAGGCAACGCGCCAACACGCACCTGCTCAATCAGCACAAATTCCCGGGTAACCGGATCGTAGGGAAGAACCGCCGCTGCGTGCCCCCGCTCAAAGATCTCGCGGCTAATGGTTTCGGTCCAGCTACCGTCATACTTTTTGTGTCTAAAGTCGTAGCGAACCATATCAAAGAAACCCTCGTATAATGGTTCTTTAGTTATAATCTCCACGTCCTGTGAGTTGAAACGTTGAATTTTCGCTGTCATTGCATTCTCTTTTATTGTTTAAACCAGTTAATATACGAAAATAGTTATTTACGATCACGCGTGTATTTATAATATGATGTTCTATTCATCCGTGGGTAAACGAGTATAACAGACACATATTCTGTTACACTTACGCATGCTCTGTTACGACTTTAATGTGTCATTTAATGCTTGTTTTTCTTAAAGTATGACATCACGGTTAAGCATAGTTCCAGAAGCGAGTGTCGCCCATAGAACAGTGGCCGGCCCTGTTTCGTTTGTACAGCAGGTCGTTAATAAACACTCTGAAGATAATAAACACAGTTTAGATTGAAGGCGAAAACATGAAAAAAACACTTTTATCGCTAATGCTTGGGTTAGGAATGACAACACCAGTATTAGCAGATAGCTTATTGGACGTTTATCAACAAGCCATGGCCAACGATCCTGTGGTAAACCGAGCAAAAGCACAGCGTGACGCTGCGTACCAGGCTATTCCGCTTAGCCGGGCACAGCTGTTGCCACAAATTTCTGGCTCACTGGGTTATACCACCTCAACCAGTGAATCAACCCAGAATATCCAGAGAGAAGACGAAGAGGGTAACCCCACTTTTGAAATTGTTGATGTAGAAGTCGATCGCGATAGCACCAGTTGGGGTGTCGATCTTAACATGTCATTGTACGATCATTCCCGCTGGTTAGGTTTAGACCAGGCAGAACTCACTGCCGAACAAAGCGATGCGACCTATGCAGCAGCAGTTCAGGAGCTTATCGTTCGCACCGTGACAGCTTATCTGGATGTACTAAGAGCGCAGGACAACCTGGATTTTGTACGCGCTGAAAAACGCGCCATTGAGCGTCAGCTTGAGCAAACTAAACAACGCTTTGAGGTAGGACTGACAGCCATTACCGATGTACACGAAGCGCAGGCCAACTTCGATAGCACGGTAGCCCAGGAAATTGTCGCCGAAAACCGCATTGAACTGGCACGTGAAGCACTGCGAGTTATCACCGGTAAGTACCATGACAATCTGTATGTACTGAATACCGAACGTTTTTCTGCCGCCGCGCCTTCACCACAGGATGTCACTGACTGGTTAGAAATCGCTGAGAACTCAAACCTCACGTTATTAGCACAACGCCTGTCGATGGACGTTGCTAAAATGGACATTGATATTGCCTCTGCCGGACACTTACCAACGCTGGGATTAAATGCTTCCTACGGCAGTTCAAAATCGAAAGTGACCTCACCGTTTTTCGAGAATGAAACGCCATTTCAGGACAGTCAGAGCATAGGTATTTCACTGAACGTGCCCATCTACCAGGGTGGCTCGGTATCGGCACAGACAGATCGCGCCCGAGCGCAATTCGTGGCAGCAGGGGAAGATTTAGAACTGGCACACCGCCAGACAATCCAGTCGGTTCGCAGCTCTTACAATGATGTTAAAGCTGCCATCTCTACCATACGCGCACTGGAGCAAGCGGTACTATCGGCAGATAGTGCATTAAAAGCCACCGAAGCGGGCTTTGACGTGGGTACCCGTACGATTGTTGATGTGTTAAACAGTACCCGTAACCTGTTCGACGCGCGCGCTAATTTATCCGGTGCCCGTTACGACTTTATTCAGGCTATGATCACGCTCAAGCAAGCCGCCGGCAACCTTAACGCGACCGATATAGAACTGGTCAGCAAAGGGTTACAACAGGCCAGCGCTGCCGAGTAATTGCGGCTGCACAAGCCATAAAAAAACGCGCTGTAAGAGCGCGTTTTTTTGTGCAGGTGTAAAAGTTCACAGCAAAGATTACAGGCATACGTGACTGACGCCCTCAGCGTTTCGGGCTTTGCAATGCATCGAGTCGCTCGATGATATCCTGTATTGCCGCTTTAATGTCCCGGGCCTCATCAACTGTCGGTGAACAATTATCCAGATGATCGGAAAGGTGGGCTAATTTTGCTTGCAAATTCTCGCTACTGTCGTCCATGATACCGCCTAAAGATTAACAACGATTCAGTATAAACTGATTCACCAACGGTTCTCAATCGAAACTAATAAAATATGAAGGCAATTCAGTTACAAACCAAATTTGAACTGCTGCGTTCCAACAAAGCCTTTGAGCTTTTTGTCATAGCAGTTATCCTTTTTTCAGCACTACTCGTAGGCGCAAAAACCTATGACATGCCCAGCACAGTGAATCGTATTACCAACATACTGGACTGGCTTATCAGCGCGTTCTTTCTGGTTGAAATAGCCATTCGCTTTCTTGGCGAAAAAAATAAATTACACTTCTTTAAAAGTTTCTGGAACTGCTTTGATACCCTGATCGTGCTTGTCAGCCTCATGCCCCTGGAAAATAGTGATACTGCACTCATCGCGAGGTTAGTGAGGGTATTTCGGGTTCTACGGATGATATCAATCATTCCCGAATTACGACTGCTGCTGATTTCGCTGGTCAAAGCATTGCCTCAGCTCGGCTATGTCATGCTATTGATGTTTATTATTTTTTATATCTACGCGGCGATCGGCAGTACATTATTTGAAGAAATAAACCCGGTTCTGTGGGGTGATATTACCATTTCACTGCTCACGCTATTCCGAGTGATGACATTTGAAGACTGGACCGATGTGATGTACGAAACCATGGAAGTGTATCCGCTGAGCTGGCTTTTTTACTTAAGCTTTATCTTCTTTACCGCTTTTGCGTTTTTAAACATGGTGATTGGCATTGTGGTGAATGTAATGGAAGAAGAGAACGCCAAAGCCTATCGCGAAGCGCATCAGGATGAGCCCACCATTGAGGATATCGCCGCGCATTTACATCGCCTTGAGCACAAAATCGATAACATCAGCAATAAACGCTAGTTACAGCGGTGGCATTGGAATGCGCCCATAATGAGGGCGCATTACTAGCCTCGCTTGCAAGGCTTACTGTGAGGTTCAAAGACTAACGGCGATACCTTGCGGGTTGGTCATTGGCCGGTAAGCTCGCTTTAATAAAGGTACGAATATCGTCGTTCGCGGTTTTTAAATCCTCACGACGCAAATACATCATATGCCCGCTGCGATAGCCCTTAAAGCTCAGGCGTTGTTTCATTTTGCCACTGGGATCAAGTTGCCACATCGAATACTTGGCATCAAAATAGTTGGTAGCGCCATCATAATAGCCCGCCTGGATCATCACATTTAAAAACGGATTGGCGGCCATGGCTTTACTCAGATTTTCGCCAGTAGTGTCATTTGATCTGTCCCAGGGATGCACCGGACCAAACATATTGTATTTTACATCGGTTTTATAATTGAGTTCTTCGCGCAGGTAGTAGTTTAACGCCGGTGTAAAGGAGTGCAGCCACGATGTTAATTCAGCATTGTAATCCGGACGGCTGCCACTGTCCTGGCGGTCCAGACCAAGATAACGGCTATCCAGGCGCCCTACTGTTTTGCTTTCATCACGAAGCAGCTCTTTCCAAAAATAACTGGTACTCACGGCTAAATTATTCTGCGCAATGGCCGCCTCTGATAAACCGGAATACGCGGCTACCTGTTGAATAACAGCCTGCTTCTTTTGCTCGCTGATAAAGCCACCTTCAGCTATTGCTGGCATCAGCTCGTTGAGCGCAAACGACTCCACCTGTGGCAAAAAGTCTTCCAGTGCCATAGCCTGATACTCAGGTTTTAATAGCTTGTGATGCCACGCGGTCGCAGCAAAATAGGGTAATCGGTTGGCAATCTTTACCGGACCGTCGCGTTCAATACCGAGATCGGTTGGTGACACCAGTATTACGCCGTTTAAGTACATCCACTGACTGTTTTGCAACTCCAGCGCTAAGCCCGACACGCGGGTTGTACCATAACTTTCGCCAATCAGATATTTAGGCGAGCGCCAACGGTTTTTACGGGTCACAAAGGTATTCAGCCACTCGGCCAGATAAGCAATGTCAGCGTTGACCCCGAAGAACATTTTCTGCTGGCTGTCTTTAGATGGCAGTTCACCTTTATCATCTTTCAACACCCGGCTATACCCGGTATTAACCGGATTAACGTACACGATATCTGCGACGTCCAACACCGAGTACGGATTCGATTTTATGCCGTAGGGTTGTAGCGGATAGCCCTCATCGTCAATGTTGAGAATTTTGGGTCCCGTGTAGGCAATGTGCATCCACACGGACGCCGAACCTGGCCCACCGTTAAAACTGATCAACAATGGTCGGGTAGTGTCATCCTTAACATCACTGCGTTTGTAGTAGGTGTAATGTAAAGTGGCTACTGCACCCCCTTCATCATCCCACACCGGTTGCGTGCCAATCTCAGCGCTGTAGCGTACCCGGTTGCCATTAATTTTGGTTTCATGTTCAGTGGTAACCTGACTTTCGGCCTCGATGTAGCGGTCAGCACTTTCTGCATAACTGCGTCCGGCAGTTAAAATGAGGGTTGCCATTAAGGCCCCACATACAACTAAAATATTCTGTCTTGTCATTAGCCTTCACTCTTATTCGTTTTTTTAGGTGTGCTATTAGATAGCTGCATCATATCAGTAAACTGGCAAAATTGGCGATGCTGCGGGCAGATATTGGACTGTGTAAGGGTAAATTACCAGGGTGGTAAGATACCCCGGTGGTAACGTGTCGGCCCCGATAACGCTGACATCATCAGGGCCGATTTTCGGCACGCTCTTGCTACAAGCTGAACGTGCTTTGCAGTTGTGCAAGCCGCTCTTGAGACTGCGTTGACGTAAACTCACGCTCCGTTATCCGCCGGCTCGCTAATTCCTTCATATCCATTTTCAACAGTAATTCAACATAGTTTAAATAAATCTCATCACTTTGTATGTCATCGGCAATAACCGTGTCGTATGCAGACTTGGCGTTTTTCATTTGCCCCTTCGCGATCAAAATTTGCCCTAAGGTATCCACAATATCCACCGAGGTCGGGGCAATTTTCATGGCCTGACGCGCATGCGCTTCTGCTTTATCTAACAGTCCCTGCTCAAATTCCAGAAAAGCGAGGTTGTTAAGCGCTATGGCATTACCGGGCTGAGCCTGGATGATAGTTTCATATACACTGATAGATTTAGTCACATCGCGTGCTATCAGGCGCTCAGCGTACATCAATAATGCCTGGTTATTGTCTGGGTTTTCATCAACAAACTCCTTAAGCAGAGCAAAGCCCTTCTCTGTTTGTCCGGTGTTATCGTAGCTCAGCATCGCCAGCGCTAAACCGCGCACATTAGGCATTGCCTGATAAGCGGCCAATGCGTTTGGCAGCGCAGACTCATAGTCTTGTTTAGCAATCTGCAAACGCGCATCTATGCCCTTCACAAACGGAATATTGCGCGCCTCCGGGCTAAGTTTACTTAAAATTTTCTCGGCTTTTTCGGGCTCTCTCAACATCGCATGAAAGTAGGCCTTAACGACTTCTGCCTGGACATCAGGGTTCTTTTCCAGGAATGCTGATATTAACTCTTCGCCCGCCCGGAACTGACCCTGCATATCCAGTAGCATAGCCAGGCTCATTGTGGCCGCTTTGTTGGTTGGTTGCTGCGCCAACCATTTTTGGTAATGATCTTCAGCCTGAGAAAATTGCTTGTTCGCTAATAGCAATCGCCCTTTGGTGTCCCAGTAGATAGTGGGAGCGTCATTTTCAGCATCGACCTTCGCCAGCACGTCCAGGCCTTGCTTAAACTTTTGCTCGCCCAGATAAATACGCGCTAACACCACTTTAGGTACCGCACTATCAGGATTTTCTTTAATGACGTTTTGTATATAGTCGGTGGCCTTTTGCTGCGTTTGCAGCTGGCTGTGAATAACATACAAAAGTGCCAGCGAGGTTTGATTCAGCGGATCTATTTGCAATGCGGTGTTGAGGGCCTCCAGGGCTTTATCAGACTGCTCCCTGGCCATTTCCAGTGCAACTTTTTGAAGCTGGACCTGCAAATTGTTTTCGGTAAATTTCTCGGCTTCACTAATTGCCTGCTCGGCCTGGTCGAGTTGTTTTTGAGCAAGGTGGATCTTGGCGATCGTCAGCCACGGTAATGCGCTTTTTGGCTCGGCTTGCTGCCATTTGGTGGCGGTATCAAGTGCTTTGTCGAACTGTCTCGTCGCTAAATACGCATTGGCCAAGGTTTGCTGCCCGGTTGACAGTTCAGGCGCTTTTTCAACGGCCGCTTCTAAATTAACTAACCCTGCCGCATCGTTCAGCGATAATTGCAGCACGCCCAGGCGGGTTAGCTCTTGTGCCGACGTAGCCAGAGGCACAGTTTTGTTCACCATTTTTTGTGCGCCGACTACATTGCCGCTTTGCAGCAGTTGATAACCGGCTTTAGAGAACAGCAATACGTCGTTGTCGACTTCACCATCGACCATGTCCAGTACAACACTTGCTTCTTCATTTTCGCCTTGTTGCAATAAACTGTCGGCAAGCATTCTTAATGCCGGATGCGAAGACGGTAAGGCGGTAGCCACCATGGACAAATGCTGTGTTGCAGTGGCAAAGTCTTTTAATTGATATGCGCTGAAACCTGCCATTAACCGTGACAGTTGGTCAGAGTTATTATTTAAAATGGCCTTTTCAAAATGCGTCAGGGCCTTTTGATACTGATTTTCACTGACTTCGATTAACCCTTTGAATTGATTCAACAGGGGATTATTTTCGTTATATTGCAGTAAGTCATCAACCAGCGGCAATGCCTGTTTAAAGCGTTTTGTTTCAACCAGAATGGCTGAAAAAATGAACTTTGTTTCGGCATCATCGGGCGCAACGTCAAGGTAATTATCGTAAGCGGTAATGGCGTCATCGGTATTTTTAAGAAACCAGTTTAAACGCGCCTGCTGCAATAACACATCTTTGTTTAATGGCGCCTGCTTGTGAACTTCGTTAACACGCGCCAGCGCGCCTTCATAATCCTCATCTAAAATACTACCGAGAGCCAATGCCAGACCTTTATAGGCGCTGGTCGTATCTATATCGGCAATGTCACTAAGCAGCGCTTTTGCCGCTTCCTTTTTTTCGAGACTAACTAATGCTTCTAATTTGTAGTAGCTCACCTCGGCTCGCTCAACTGATGTCAGGTTACTGTCGTTATGATCAATATCAGCTAAAGCAAGTTCAGAATCTGTTTCATGGTAGGAGCGGGATAAGTAAGGAATCACTTCTGCTGCGGCATAACCCAGTTCAAGCGCCCGGTTAAATTCTTTTTCTGCGGCGGCATAGTCTTTACTTTCAAGATAAGTTTTGGCTAATTCAAACCGTGCCTGGGGGTCATCAGGTGCCTTTTGTACGGCACTTTTATATTCAATAACAGCCGCTTGCAGGTCGCCAGCCTGGCTAAACTGCCTGGCCGCAAGAATATGCTCATCACTGGTTTTTTTGCTACATCCGGATATTGTAAAACAACATACTGTAACCAGTACTGCACCCGCTAATGTGCGCGGGTTAAACGACTTTTTATTCATATAGCATACCTTGCAATTGTTATTTTATGACTTACCCTTTAAAGAACCTTTGGGTATTCCTAATACAGTCGTGGTATCCACACTGCGAATGACCTATAATAGTGTTTTAATAATGCCGCTGGCTTTCTGCTATGCCAATCCGAGTTATTCAGGATCCGTAATTTAATGACTACAAATGTCGATACAAATGTCGAACTGACCTTCAAAGATCTCAATCTTCCGCCTCCTATCTTACAAGCCTTAGAGAAAGTTGGCTATGAGAAACCGTCACCAATTCAAGCTGAAAGCATACCTCTGCTGCTTGCGGGTAACGATTTATTAGGGCAAGCACAAACCGGTACAGGTAAAACAGCGGCGTTCGCGTTACCTATGCTAGCAAACCTGGACGTAGAAAGTAATTATCCGCAACTGCTGGTGCTGGCACCTACGCGCGAACTGGCTATCCAGGTTGCCGAAGCGTTTCAGGCTTACGCCAGTTTCTCGAAAAAAATACGTGTACTGCCAGTTTATGGCGGTCAGTCGTACGACAACCAGATTCGTCAGTTAAAACGTGGCGTGCAAGTTATTGTGGGTACGCCCGGACGTGTTATCGACCATATTAAACGTGGCACACTGAAACTGGACCAACTTAAATTTTTAGTGCTCGATGAAGCCGACGAAATGCTACGAATGGGGTTCATTGATGACGTAGAACTCATTCTGAGCCATGCGCCAAAAGAGCGTCAGACTGCGCTATTTTCAGCCACCATGCCAGCGCCGATTAAGAAGATAGCCCAGCGTTACCTTAATGATCCCAAGCATGTGAAAATTGCGTCTAAGGTAAGTACCGCAAGCACTATCCGTCAGCGCTATTGTCAGATAGCTGGCCACCATAAACTGGAAGCACTGACCAGAATTATGGAAGTCGAGCCGTTTGACGGCATGATTATCTTTGTTCGCACTAAAACGGCAACTCTTGAACTGGCTGAGAAACTGGCGGCCCGTGGGTTCGACGTTGAGCCGTTGAATGGCGATATCCCGCAGTCATCCAGAGAGCGCACCGTTGATCGTCTCAAACAGGGCAAGATAGACATCTTAGTTGCCACTGATGTTGTAGCGCGTGGTCTCGATGTTGAACGCGTTAGTCACGTGGTAAACTTTGATATTCCTTATGACACTGAAAGCTACGTTCACCGAATTGGCCGTACCGGTCGTGCTGGCCGCGCCGGTGATGCGATTTTGTTTATCTCGCACCGCGAAAAACGCATGCTGTTCGCCATCGAAAAGGCTACTCGTCAAACCATTGAGTCGATGCCGATCCCGTCTATCACAGAGCTTAACCAAACCCGCTTAAGTAAATTTAAGCACAGTATCTCTGAGGCAACCAAAGACGAAAACATCGAAAGTCTGATGCCAATCGTAGATATGCTGGTTGAGGAAATTGAAGCCAGCCCGGAAGTACTGTTGGCGGCATTGGTAAAAATTGCCCAGGGTGACGAGCCGTTATTGCTTAAAGAATCGGACCGCCCGGATCTGCACAGCAAACCTAAATTCGATGATTCACGCCGCGACAGCGGACGTCGTGACAGCGCCCCTAAAGGGCGAGATACGCGTCGCAAATCACCGCGTGAGAGCCGCAAGCCGGATGAGGGTAAGCAACGTTTCCGTATTGAAGTGGGTCATACCCATGGCGTAAAACCCGGTAATATCGTTGGCGCTATCGCTAATGAAGCCAATATAGACAGCAAGCATATTGGTGCTATCGAAATTTACGATACTTTTAGTACCGTGGATTTACCCGACAGCATGCCTGCAGAAACCAAGCAAACCCTGCAGGGTACGAGAGTTGCTGGTCAGCGTCTGGCAATACGTGAATGGTCGGATAAGCCCCCGGCAAAACGTAAAAGCAAGCCACGCGGGAAATAACTAAAGGCTCTAAAAAATATTTTTTAATTCGTTTTAAAAATATGTTTATCAGGGCAAACTTAACGCCAGATAACTGAATAAAGAGTTTGAGATGCGTTACTTTCCACTATTTATTGATACTAATGATCTGTCCTGCCTCATTGTGGGGGCAGGCGAAGTAGCAGCTCGCAAACTCGAATTACTGCTTAAAAGCCATGCCCAGGTCAAAATTGTTGCACCTGATGTATGTGCCACTGTTAAACACCTTGCCGATTCCGACCAGGTCACTCTTTGCCAGCGCCCGTTTGAAGATGACGATCTGGCAAATGTTCGGGTGGTGTTTGTGGCCACCAGCGACGAAGCTCTCAACGCTGATATACATGCCAAGGCAACCGCTCTCGGCTTGTTGGTGAATGTGGTTGACAATACGCCGCTGTGCGGCTTTATTACCCCTTCTATTATTGACCGCTCGCCGGTTGTCATCGCCATGAGCAGTGGCGGTAATGCACCGGTACTCCTGCGTTACTTACGACAAAAGCTCGAATCATTGATCCCGGCGAATATCAGCAAGTTGGGGGCGTTTTCTGAACGATTCCGCGAACGCGTTAAACACGCCTTAAGCTCTGTTACGGCGCGGCGTTATTTTTGGGAATCAGTGCTCGATGGTGATATTGCTGAAGAAGTGACACAAGGCAATGCTGAGCGCGCTGAGGAAAAATTCAACGCGGCACTGCAAGCCGCCGCTGAAAATAAACAAACGCAAGGGCAGGTTTATCTGGTAGGGGCCGGCCCCGGTGACCCCGATTTGCTGACATTCAGAGCGTTGCGTTTAATGCAAAAAGCGGATGTTGTGATCTACGACCGCCTGGTGTCACCGCAAATTCTCGAGTTAGTGCGCCGTGATGCCGAAAAAGTGTACGTAGGCAAAGCCAGGAGTGTGCATACTCTGCCACAGGACGATATTAACCAGTTGTTGATTAAGTACGCCAAAGAAGGCAACCGCGTGGTTCGTCTTAAAGGCGGCGACCCTTTCATTTTTGGACGCGGTGGCGAAGAAATTCAACGACTCATCGAAGAGAATATCGAATTTCAGGTAGTGCCGGGCATTACCGCTGCCGCGGGCGCGGGTTCCTATGCCGGGATCCCTCTCACCCATCGTGACCATGCCCAGTCAGTGGTGTTTGCAACAGGCCATTTAAAAGATGGCAGCATTGACCTTAACTGGTCATCACTGGCACAACCCAATCAAACTATCGTGTTTTACATGGGATTGACTGGCCTGCCGATTATTTGTGAGCGATTAATTGCGCATGGATTGCCAGCCTCTACGCCCATCGCACTTATTCGCTCGGCGACAACCCAGCAACAAAAAGTGATTACCGGAACACTGAGCAACATCAGCGCTCATCCGGAACTGGCGCAAATGAAACCGCCGGTATTAATTATCGTTGGCGGCGTTGTCAGTCTGCAACATAAACTCAATTGGTTTGAACCCCATCTAGCACAGCAGTAGGGCAATGCTAACCGACAACAAGCCGCCTCAACATGTTTGCGTTGTGGTGGCTACTTCACCTGTTATCTCGTCCGCGCATGATAAATACCCCCCACACCGGTAATAAAGCCCCACTACGTAGCCAGTGATTTGGCAACAAGCGCAAACTATGTACAGGCTTTTATCTGTACTATACTGAATGATGGGGTGAATTTCCTTACCAGTGATGTTAGCGGGAATGAATAGCGTTATTCGATCATTATGTTGTGGTGCTTTATGGCTAGCTGTGTGCCAGGCGTCCTATGGCGAGCAAATTCTCTATCAGCGCGTACCCAATGCCGAGGGAATGAAGTACACCTATGGTTGGTTGGATCACAATAACAATCCCCGCAAAATCTCGTTTGTGTTACCTCTTGAAAGTACCCAGTCATTACCCATTCAGCAGGTCAACTATAATCCTAACCTGGCCCTGCGTGCTGTTGAAATTGCCCTCATACAAGCGGCGCAGGAAATCGATCCGCGCGTTGCTCGCTTTAGCCTGACTAAGCGTTATGATTCGCTGGAGTTTTCCCTTACCGGTAAACGCCAGGAGGTCATCAATACGCTCCAGGCTGATCTTAAAGCAACCCAGGAACAAGCCATGAATAGCTATTTAGCCGAGCGCTATTTTGAGCGCTACACTACCCCACTGCTGCAAAAGGCCATTAAGCCAAATCATGTCAGATATATCGAAGAAAGTACGCTACCGTTGATCCCCTTGGCGCAGTCTCTATATGAGATTGTAGACCAACAGGCGAATGCGAGATCGTATCTCAACCTATTGCTAAGCTGGGTACAGTCTATTCCTTACGATGAACTGACCAACCGGGTGTCGAGTAATGGTTCTGGCTTCTCACCACCGCTGGCGGTTCTCAACCAAAATGTTGGTGACTGCGACAGTAAGTCAGTACTTACTGCGGCCTTGATAAGGGCATTTCTGCCGGCAAACGCCATGCGGCTGGTATTACTGAACAATCATGCCCTGCTGGCCATTGCGTTAACACCGCTGACGAAAGACACCACTTTACTCATTGAGGGATTGCCCTATGTACTGCTCGACCCCACCGGGCCAGCGCACTTGCCGCTGGGCGAAGTGAGTGATCTCACCAAACAGCAGATCGCCTCTTTACAATACACGCTGGAAGTCATTCCACCGGCCGCCAGTCCTAAGCAGTAAAAGCGCCTGTCAGGCATACCACCCAACAGGCAATACTTTATCACATATGGTTTTCAGCAAAGTCCGCCAGGCGCGAACGCACCACACCATCCAAGTTAATGGTGGCACTGCCGGAGAAGTCCTTAAATTTCTCAACCAGATAGGTTAAGCCCGATGTCACCGCTGACAGATAATTACTGTCGATTTGCGCCAGGTTGCCACTGCATATCAGCTTGGTACCTTCACCGCACCGGGTAATAATGGTCTTAAGTTGCGACGCGGTGAGGTTTTGCGACTCATCCAGAATAACAATAGCATTCTGAATACTGCGCCCGCGCATAAAGTTAACCGATTTAAACTGAATATTGGCTTTCTCCATGATATAGCTCATAGACCCTTTGGTGTTTTCATCGTGCTTGTGAAGCACTTCCAGGGAGTCGGTTATTGCCGCCAGCCAGGGCGCCATTTTCTCTTCCTCAGTGCCCGGCAGGAAGCCGATGGATTCGGCAATTTCAGGGGTATTGCGGGTGACAATAATCTTATCGTACATATTCCGCTCTACCACCATTTCAAGTGCCGCAGCGAGCGCCAGCAAGGTTTTCCCGCTGCCGGCAGGACCGGTCAGGATCACCAGATCAATGTGCGGGTCGAGCAGCGAATGCAGGGCCATTGCCTGGCCTATATTTTTGGGCGTTATCCCCCAGGCAGTACGCGACATTAAGCGGTCGAAACCAAGATCAAGAATGTCCATTTCATCGCTGGTCATCGACTCGACTATGCCGGCAAACTGCTTGCTGTCGTCGAGCAGAAATTCGTTCACATAGGCTTCTGGTAATAACGAACGCGGCACTGTATGAATGGTGTCACGCCCTTCAGAGCGACTGTCCACCGACTTAACGCGTTGCCAAAAATCCCCCTCAAACTGGTGGTAGCCTTTGGTCAGATACTTTATGTCTGAAATAAGCTGGTCAGTTCGGTAATCTTCAACGTGAGCAAGGCCAGCACCTTTCGCTTTCAGGCGCATGTTAATATCTTTGGTAACCAGTACTACTTGCTGAGAGGCAAACACGGTTTGCAAATGCAGCGCAACGTTAATAATACGGTTATCGTTTTCATCGCTGGCAAAGATTTGCTGTGACTCCGCCATGTTCAAATCAGCATAAATCGACAGCGTCCCGGTGGGTCGGTTTTCGCCGGCCCCTAAACCACTTAATGATACACCGGCAAGCATTTCGTCCGGGGTGGCGTCACTCAACAAATCTTCCATTGCGCGTATACAAACCCGGGCGTCGCGTGCGACATCTTTTTTGCTGTCTTTGATGTAGTCGAGTTCCTCCAGTACCGTCATAGGTACTACTACATCATTTTCTTTAAAAGACAGGAAGGCGAGAGGTTCGTGTAGCAGGATATTGGTGTCCAGCACATAAATTCTGGTGTCTGCATTGCTATTTCTTGGCATCCGTTACTCCAATGAACATGACCAAGCTCGTCTTAATTGCGACGTGCTATAACGAGCCGATGTTCACGGAGCTGCCAATGCGCTGGGCGCTGAGCCGATTGATACTCCGCATCACATCGACCATCAACTCCACCATAATGCAGTTTGCTGAGTTATTCACTTTTTTTCGGCAAAATTCTGTAAATAAATCCTTTATTGCCGTCGCCCATCGGCGGCAAAAAGCACAGAATTGTCTCAATCGACGGCAAGATTTGTCAGGATTGCTATATTGATCAAGACAGCTACGGGCGGGATCAGTACAATACGCCTCCCGGTTATCACGGAGCAGTAAAAAATGAGTACCGACACACAATTTGCCATTGGCCAGCGCTGGCTGAGTAACACCGAAACTGAGCTTGGCCTGGGTGCCATTATTCGCATCGACTTTCGCTCTATAGAAGTGCTATATCCAGCTACTGAAGAAAGCCGTATTTATACCAAAGCGGAAGCACCGCTTACCCGCCTTACCTTTGCAGCAGGCGACACGGTTAAATCACAGGAAGGCTGGAGTCTGTGTGTCGAAACGGTCAGTGAGCAACAGGGCGTGCTCATTTATCAGGGTATACGTGAAGATACCAAAGAAGCTGCCACCCTGGCCGAACCCCACCTGGATCACCATATACGCCTGAATCAGCCTGAAAAACGCTTATTCAATTATCAGTTTGATCACCCCAAATGGTTTGATATCCGCTACAACGCGTTTGCGAATCAGCATAAACACGCCCAGTCTTCGACCATTGGTATGGTGGGGGCGCGTATTGAGCTGATCCCGCATCAGTTGCATATCGCCTCTGAAGTGGGTAGCCGTTATGCGCCTCGGGTTTTGTTGGCTGATGAAGTCGGCCTGGGTAAAACCATTGAAGCGGCGCTGATTATCCACCAGCAAATACTGACAGGCCGCGCCTCACGGGTGTTGATTGTAGTGCCTGATACCTTACTTCATCAGTGGCTGGTTGAAATGCTGCGGCGAGTGAATCTGGCCTTTGCGATTTACGATGAAAGCCGCTGTGTGGCGCTGGAAGACGAAAGTGATAATCCCTTTGATAACGACCAGTTGATCTTATGCGGCCTCAACTGGCTCACCAGCCATCCCAAGCGACAGCAACAAATACAACAGGCAAGCTGGGATTTACTGGTCGTGGATGAAGCCCATCACCTGGCCTGGGCCGCCGATGAGCCATCGGTAGAGTATCAGACTATCGAATCACTCGCTCAAGCCACACCAGGCGTGTTGCTGCTCACCGCCACGCCCGATCAACTCGGCCATGAAAGCCATTTTGCCCGATTACGCTTGCTCGATCCGGCGCGTTTTTACGACTACAACACCTTTTTAAACGAGGAGTCGCAGTATACGGCACTGGCCGATGCGGTCTCTCCGCTTATCGATGGTGACGCGTTAAACCAAGAGGATATAGCCCGGCTCAATCAACTCGCGCCAGAGATCATGGCACAGTTTGATGACTTAAGTTCACCTGAAAGCAGAGATGCGCTCTTGCATCAGTTAATTGATTGTCATGGTACCGGCCGCCTGCTGTTCAGAAATCGTCGCGCCGCAATAGAAGGGTTCCCGTCGCGTCATCTGCATGCTTATCCACTACCGCAACCTGAGCTGTATCAGATTGATACCATCACATCGCTGTCGGAAGCGCTGTTTCCTGAACGCCAGCCTGACGTGCAGGATTTGTGGATTGACGCCGACCCGCGCGTAGAGTGGTTACTCAACCTGCTGCCGGAGATTAAACCCGCTAAAGTACTGTTAATTTGTGCACACGCTGGTACCGCTCAGCAACTGGCAGAAACCATTCGGGTACGCACCGGTATCCGTCAGGCCGTTTTCCACGAAGGTATGAGTATTGTTGAACGCGACAAGGCCGCTCACTACTTTGCCGACCCCGATGAGGGCGCGCAGATCCTATTGTGTAGTGAAATAGGTAGTGAGGGCCGTAACTTCCAGTTCGCCCACCACCTGGTCCTGTTTGACTTACCCCTGACCCCGGACCTGCTTGAACAGCGCATTGGCCGCTTAGACAGAATTGGCCAAACTGAAGATATTCAGATCCACGTTCCGGTGATTGAAGAGTCAGCCCAGTCGGTGCTGCTAAAATGGTATCACGAAGGTTTAAACGCCTTTGAGCAAACCTGCCCAACCGGCGGTAAAGTATTTGAGTCTGTCGAAGAGAGTTTAATCATGAACTGCCTCACTCCTTTCGACACCGACTTACAGGCAGAATTGATCTCTCAGAGCCAGCAATTAAACAGCGAACTCAAAGCGCGCCTCGACGCCGGTCGCGATAAACTGCTGGAGCTTAACGCAGCCGGTGTTGGGCGCGTGGACAGCTTGTTAGAAGAAATTATTGCACTGGATAGCGCGGCCGATCTACCTAAGTTCGCGGGTCGTCTGTTTGATGCTATCGGTGTGCAGCAGGAAGAAAAAGGCCAGGACTGTTTTATTCTGCGCCCTACCGAGTCGATGATAGGCCATTTACCCGGACTCGATCCGGAAGGGATGACCGTCACCTATCGGCGTCGCACCGCCACCACTTTGGAAAACGTCCACTTTTTAACCTGGGATCATCCGCTGGTGCATCATGCTATCGAAATGGTGCTTACTGATATTTATGGTAAAAGCAGCGTCGGCTTTGTGGCCGACAGTAGCCAGCCCAAAGGTGCCTATTACCTCGAAACGCTCTTTATTCTATCCGCGAAAGCGCCACCAGCGTTGCAGTTAGAGCGCTTCCTGCCGCCGACACCGATTAGAATTTGTCTCGATGCGAAGGGTCAGTCATCAGATTTAGCCACCAGCGCGCACCGTAAAATTGGCCGTAAGATAGCGCAACAGTTGATCCAGGCGCTCACACCACAGCTGCAGCAACATCTGCACAGTGCCCGTGAGCAGGCACATCAGGAAGCTAACCACGTGTTAAGTGAAGCCATGCAAAGGATGCAAGGTACCCTGGGGGCAGAGATCCAGCGTCTCACCGATCTGCAAAAGCAGAACCCGGCCATTCGTGACAGTGAAATAGCGTTTTTGCAAACACAAATGACGGCCCTGACCAAAGTGTTACGGGACAGCGATGTACAGCTCGATGCTGTGCGCGTGCTGGTCAATAACCCCTGATGGCTAGAGGCAAAGACTGACCAATGGATGCAGCAACCAGAACGGCCAATCCGGACTTCATTTACGCGCCGCCCCTTACGCCGTATCTGCAGCTGTTGTACTACGATGATGATATTATCGTGGTCAACAAACCCAGCGGCTTACTGAGCGTGCCGGGCAAAGCACCAGCGCACAAAGACTCGCTGATTTCACGGCTGCAGCGGGTTTTCCCCCATGCACGGATTGTTCACCGTCTTGATATGGCAACGTCCGGCGTTATGGTCGTTGCCCAGCACAAAGATAGTCACCGCTTGCTCTCTAAACAGTTTGAGCTGCGCCAAACGGCCAAACGCTACTATGCCCGGGTGGCCGGCAAACTTGCCAAACCTTCAGGCAGTGTCGATCTGCCACTGATTTGTGACTGGCCTAACCGGCCCCGGCAAATGGTCGATGCCGAGCATGGCAAGCCCGCCCTGACTCACTATGAGGTGGTCAGTCAGTCAGAGCAGGAAACCCTCGTAGCCCTGGTGCCGGTGACAGGCCGATCTCATCAATTACGGGTACATATGCTTGCTCTTGGCCACCCTATTTTAGGCGATCGTCTCTACGGCAGCGACGCAGTTGTGGGCAGCGCCCCGCGGCTGCAGTTACATGCTGAATCACTGCAGTTTAACCACCCGACCAGTAATAAAGTAATGCAGTTTTGCGCCCCCTTACCCTTTGGTAATTACACACCGCCGCCCTTTAACTCTCCGGCTTAACTTTTTCAGGTGTCAGCCGATACCCTTAACACCGACTCAGTTAACCCATGATAAATGTTGATGCCGCCTATGAGCCGAATAATAACAACGGTTATCGTCAGCCTGTGGCTGGCTGTTCCGGCCGTCTGTGCCAATACCATGGACGACCTGAGCCGTTATTTTCAGGATGATGAGCTACGCAGTTTAGCGGTTGCCGATCAACAAATACCGGCGCTTGAGGTTGAACCATCGGTGCCCATGGTGCGTGGTATCGCTATTGTTCTGGTGTCGACTCAGTCACCTTCGTTAAACCTTGATACCGGTTTGGTCCTTGCGGACACATTAAAGCAAAAAGGCTGGCGCACGTTGCTGGTTCCGACTGACTTTACCCAGGCCCTGGCAACGCAATCAACGGTTACCGATAATCCCAAGCCAGTAGCAAACTTACTCAATTCCCCTATCGATTACGACAGCTACCGCTTGCAAATAATCGGGCTGGTTAATGCTGCCTACCAGTACGCCAGTCAGTATAAGGGTTACACGTTTATTGTGGCCGAAGGTATGACGTCGGCGGTATTGCTTGATGCATTGCATAACAATTTACTTAGCGCGCCCGATACATTAGTCAGTATCGGCGCTTTCTGGCCGGCAAGACAACAAAACCAGGCACTGGTTGACTGGCTGGCACAGAGCACTTATCCGCTGCTCGACATCAGTATCCCCACCCTCAGTCACTGGCAAACGGCCACTGTACAATCACGAAAAGAAGCGGCTGCAGTGAGCCTGAAACCCCATTATCGGCAAAGAATGTTTACAACCAATCAATATTACGGCGGCGCGTCTACGCGAATTCCTGGTACCGGGAGTGTCTGGCTGGGCCAGGAAATTTACAGTTGGGTAAGATACCTTGGTTGGTAGTTAATATGATGAGCAAATAATTCTGTTACCGAAAATACAATATACTCAATGACTTCTTAAAAACGATGCGCGGCAACGCAGCAGCACAACAAATAAGACCATTAATTCTCTAATCGCTACGCAGACTGGCAGGCGTCGCTGACACACTTAGTTGCAAATAAAAACGATTCTGTTTACCGCATTTAGACATTGTTTTTACAAATTTGGACTATACTTCGTCTATGATATACCAGTGAGAACATGACGTGAGCATAAGTCAGTTTATTGAGGAAAAGTCGCGGCAGCTGTGTTTTTATTTGCGGGCATTCTGGCAAGGTAGTCTGGAGTATAAGGAGCTTAACTTTTTCTTTTGGGATACGCTGGAAGAATGGTCTTTGTATCGCAGCGATGATTTAGAGCCGGGCTCACATAAAGAGCGTGTTTTCTGGCACCTGTTACATCAAATTCATTACTGGCGCGAAGATCAATTAATCAGCGATACAGTATTAAAAGAAGAACTGGTTAATTGCGTGGCGTACCTGCGCGGTGAGTCGGTGTATCCCATGGATTGTATCGGGCTTCGTCCTTAACTGTATTTTTTATCCTACCCCAATTTACGCGGTCTTTACTAAAGACCCTGAGTTTTACTTGCAGCCAATCAACATACGTGATCCAATACACTTACAATAATAAACAATCCGAGCTTTATTAAGTGTTTTCTTCTTTAGTTTTCTTTCGCGACAGGCGACTACTGAGTATCTTTGTGTTTGGCATTGCCAGTGGCTTTCCGTGGGTAATGATTGGTTCGGTATTAACCGCCTGGCTCAAAGACGAGTCGCTATCGCGATCAGCAATCGGTTTGTTTGGCGCTATCTTTGCGGTGTATTCAATCAACTTTTTGTGGGCGCCCATACTCGACCGGGTAAAGCCGCTGTTGCTCGGTCAACGGCGCGGCTGGATAGCACAGATGCAGGTTATTATGATCCTCAGCTGCGTGTGGATGTCGACGCTGGATGCGCAAACTGCGCTGTATCAGATTGCCCTGTGCGGCTTAATTATTGCCATTAGCTCGGCTACCCAGGACATCGCCATCGATGCCTTTCGTATTGATACTATCGGCCAGCATGAAAATGACACCATGTCGGCTGCATCGTCGCTGGCCACCGCCGGATGGTGGACGGGCTACGGCGGTTTGGGTGCCATTCCTTTTTTAGTCGCCGATCTGCCGGGTTGGGAATGGCAGCAGATCTATCTGTTACTCGCAGCCATTATGTCGCTGTGTTTGCTATCGGTCTTCTGGGCCAAAGAGCCCGTGGTTGACCGCGCTTCACTATTAGCACAGGCAACACAACGTTATCAGGCATTACTAAACCACCGCTCATCGCTGTTCAGTAAAATAGCGAGTTGGCTATTGGTAAGCCTGGTTGAGCCTTTCCGCGAATTCTTCCAGCGCAGTGGTGCGCGCCTGGCCTTACAGATTTTATTGTTTATATTCCTGTTCAAAATTGGCGAGGCCTTTCTGGGCAGAATGAGCATTGTGTTTTACAAAGAAATCGGATTTAGCAACAGCGATATTGGCACTTACTCAAAATTGCTTAACTGGTGGGTAACCATCATATTTTCAGTCATCGGTGGCATGGTCAATATTCATTACGGCATTTTTCGCGGTTTGCTTATTGCTGGCTCAGCCATGGCTGCGAGCAATTTAATGTTTGCCTGGATGGCTGAAATTGGCCCGCATAAAGGCTGGTTTATGGCTACTATTATTCTCGATGGCTTTACTGCGGCCTGGAGTACCGTTGCCATGGTGGCCTTTATATCTCTGCTGTGTAATCGGGCTTTTTCGGCCACTCAATATGCCTTAATGGCGTCATTGAGCGTACTCAGCCGTACCTTGCTGGCATCAAGCAGCGGCGTACTGGTGGATAAACTGGGCGGTAACTGGACGCTGTTTTTTATTCTGACGGCCTTAATGGTCATTCCGAGCTTATTTATTTTGTACAGGCTAAGACACCAGATCAGGCGTATTGAAGGCGACCGGCCCGGTAACCGGCAAGTGTGACGTGACAAAAAAAGCTGTCGTCGCTGCCAGCTTTAGCCTGTCACCCACTGGTTACGGCCATTTTCTTTTGCTTTATACAATGCCTGATCAGCCCGTTCAAGCCACTGCATTTCGTTGTCATCCTGCATATTAAACGCCGCCAGCCCCAGACTAACAGTAAACCTCACGGTTTGCCCATCGTGCGTGACGGCCATGTTTTCGGCGGCAACCCGAATGCGCTCAGCCACTTCTTGTGCATTGTCACTATTTGAGTCACGTAAAATAATCGCGAACTCTTCGCCACCGTAGCGGCCAGCCAGGTCAGTTTCGCGCACGGTATCTTTAATGATTGCTGCCAGCGCCTGAATCACTTTGTCTCCGCACTGATGACCATAGGTATCATTGACCGCCTTAAAGTGGTCAATATCGAGCATCATAGCGGTGTCTACAGAGCCTCTGCGCTTGGCGAGCTTAAAGATATTCCCAAAGCGCTCCTGCCAGTAACGACGGTTAAATAACCGGGTAAGGCCATCGACCCTGCTCATCTGTGTTAACTGCTTATTCAACCCTTCAATATTCAGCCTGCTGCTGGCCTGCACAGTTACGTCGTACACCAGCATACATAATCTATCGACCTTACCCGTTAGCGACGAGAGGGGAAACAACGTCACATTCTGGTACATGTAATCGAGTTCTGAGGTAATAGGCCGGTTACAATCAAACTTAAATAAGTAGGGGCGCTGTTCCCAAATTAAAAACACCGGCGTCTTTAAATTAAATACCGGTTCACTCTTAAGCGCTAACCATTCTGCGTCAATTTCGGGGAAGTGTGTGAACAGAGACTGTCCCACGATTTGGCTGGGGCGCAGATTACTGTGGTTTTCCATAAACTGGTTCCACACTTCAACCTTAAAGTTACGGTCGAGCACCACTATGCCCACTTCCAGCGAACCTAACAGATCATGCATCCAGTGCTGACGATTGATGTCTTCCATACTATCGGACATGACTACCCCTCCGTACCTACCAGTCGTGAGTAAATCCGCTCCATCGACTTTTCGGGAAACAGCAACAGCAGATCAAAATTGACCCCTTTGTGCTTAATCGCAAAGCAGACTTCTACAGCCACAATGCGGCTCCAACGCTGCCTGGTAGTGGTCAGAATACTCTCAAGTTCCCGGTTACGCCCTAAGATGATTGGTGAGCTGTGACTAAACGTCACGTTGAGCTGCTCGGACAGCCCGTTCAGGCAGGCACCGATGATAATATTCGAAATATCCATGAGTGCTTCCAGCTGCGCAGGGGCCGCCGATAACTGATGGTAATTAAGCAGTTCAATGATGCTGGCAAATTCAGTATCGTTAAACAGTACCAGTGCTTCCCCATGTATCCCCGCACTCACAAAGCCTTTAGAAACCGCTGAGACACTCTCGTTGCGGTTTATTTCAGCAATGGCCATATGAAGTTCGTTATTTTCGATAACGTTGACATTAGGAATGGGTAAATCAATGAACTCGTTAAGCAGTCGGGCCAGGTTTTCGCCGGCTCGACCCATAGCGACATTCACTACTTCACGGAAGGCATCGAACATTTCCGTTTCGCTGGCAGGCGAAATCGCCGCTTGCAGCGTGCGCTGCGTCGCCGCACTGTCACCGGTGTAAATACCATACTGCTTAAGCAAGGTACTTAACTTATCGTTATCGATAGGCTTGCGAATAAAGTCCAGAGCGCCTTTGGCCAGCATGCGTTGCCGCGCTTCAGGCTGAACATCACCAGATACCACGATAACCAGGCAGGGCAAGTCCTCTTTGCGGATAATTTCCATCGTTTGATAACCGTCCATGACCGGCATGTTCAAATCCAGAAACATCACATCGCCGTTACCCTGGTGAATTTGCTCGATGGCGTTCATCCCGTTAACCGCAAAATGAATATCGACCTCCCAGCCATCAGGCACGGCGCGTGCCATTTGCTTGCGAGCGAAAGCCGAATCATCGCAGATTAAAACGTTGGTTTTAGTCATACCCGGGCCTTAAATAGCAACCGGCGCTTTAATGTGTGGATGACACTGATAATTTTCCAGAGTGAAGTCGTCAATACTAAAACCGAAAATGTCTTTTACTGCCGGATTAAGTTTCATGACAGGACGGGCATAAGGCTCACGGCTAAGCTGTAAATCGGTTTGTTCCAGATGGTTTACATACAAGTGCGCGTCGCCCAGCGTGTGAATAAAGTCGCCGGGCTCTAAGTCGCACACCTGTGCAACCATCAGGGTCAACAAGGCATAACTGGCAATATTGAAGGGCACGCCGAGGAAAATATCACCACTGCGCTGATACAACTGACAAGATAACTTGCCTTCCAGAACATAAAACTGAAACAAGGTATGGCACGGCGGTAAAGCCTGTTTTCCGTTTGCGGCATTCTCTTTGGGAGACATAGACGTGTCTGGCAATACCGCTGGATTCCAGGCACTCACTATTAAACGCCGGGAGTCGGGATTAGTTTTTATTTGCTCAATCAGTTGGGCAATTTGATCAACGGTTTCGCCATTGTCACTGGCCCAGCTGCGCCACTGATGTCCATACACCGGCCCGAGCTCGCCGTCTTCGGTTGCCCACTCATCCCAAATCGACACGCCATTCTCTTTTAGATAAGCAATATTGGTTTCGCCTTTTAGAAACCAAAGCAGCTCGTGAATAATAGAACGTAGGTGACACTTTTTGGTAGTGACTAAGGGAAACCCCTCACTCAGATCAAAACGCATCTGATAGCCAAACACACTTAAGGTACCGGTGCCGGTGCGATCTTCTTTTTTAACGCCGTTGTCTCTGACATGACGCATTAATGCTAAATATTCTTTCATGACATTTAATTCTTGTTTGCAGCTTGTGTTGACGCTGGCGTCACTGATTTTGTTTTATAGGCATAGATCATTAAACCTGCGCCCAATACGATCATCGGCACACATAAAATTTGCCCCTGGCTTAAGCCAATCTGATACAAACCGATATGCGCATCCGGCTCACGGTAAAATTCAACAATAAACCTGAACAGTCCATAGCCTATCAGAAATAAACCACCCACTGCACCGGTTGGCCGTGGCCTCGCTGAATACAGCCACAATATAACAAATAACACCACCCCTTCCAGGGCGAACTCATAAAGCTGCGAAGGATGACGCGGCAGCGGCCCCGCGCCCGGAAATATGATTGCCCAGGGCACATCGGTAGTTCGCCCCCACAGTTCGGCATTTAAAAAATTACCGATGCGACCGGCGCCCAGGCCGATTGGTACCAGAGGCGCAATAAAATCAGCGACCTGTAAAAACGTTGCATTGAGACGTTTTGCCTGCCATGCCATGGCAGCAATAACACCAAGCAAACCACCGTGGAATGACATACCGCCGGTGTGTATTTTAAACAGGTACAATGGATCCTGCATAAACAGCTCAAACTGGTAGAAAAACACATAACCAATCCGGCCTCCGATGATCACGCCCACAAAGCCCCAGAACAACAGGTCGCTGAGTTGTTCACGGCTCCACGGTGTTGACCGTAAGCGTTTTTTTGCCAGTATGTAGGCCGCTATAAAGCCAAGTAAATACATCATCCCATACCAACGCACACTCAGTGGGCCAAGGCTCACAATGATCGGGTCGATATTGGGAAATACCAGAAAATCTGCTTCGGCCATGTACTATTCCATTCCTATAATCATGCGGATGCTAACGATAACCAGCAGTCCGGCTAAAATATTTTTAAGTAACGCTGTTGGCATATTCTGCCCTAAACGAGCACCAAATCCAGCAGTAAACACCGAGGTTGCCATTATGCCTAAACCTGCCGGCAAAAACACATAACCCAGCGACCATGGCGGCAGGGTCGGCAGTCCCCAACCGGCATAAATAAAACTACCGGTGCCGAACATGGCAATAACCAGCCCGCTCACGGCGGCACATCCTATGGCCTGGCGAAGAGGGACCTGAAACCACACCAGAGCAGGCACCAGCAAAGCGCCACCGCCAATCCCCATCAGCGCTGATACGGTGCCAACTATCACACCAACAACCACCAAAATGGTTGGTGTATAGTGATGTTTTGAGGCGGTTTTACGACCAAACACCATTTGCAGTGCAATAAGGATGACCAATACCGCAAACACCCGGGCCAGGGTTTGCGCTGGTAAGACGCTTGCTAATTGCGCCCCGGCTACGGCTCCCACTGCAATGCCAGCGCAGCACCAGATAATCAGTTTCGGGACTATGTTACCGAGCGAATAATGTGCTTTCGCTGAAAAAAAACCGGTCACTATAATGGTAAATAATGAGGTTGCGATGGCCATTGGCATGGCAAGTTCAGCACCGATCCCCCCAATGCCACTCAGTAACAGGGTAAGCACTGGTACAATAATAAGCCCACCGCCAATGCCCAGCATACCCGCCAGTGTGCCGGTAAGCATACCCAGCGCCATGCAACTCAGAAAAATAACTAACAGCGGTTCCACGCTTTATCTCCAGTCAATTCAGGGCGCCAGCATATCATATCCGGAGCATAATTCTGTGTGGCAGTGACAGCGCGATGAGTCACCTGTTGATTATGAGCCAGCCCGGACCAGGCCACCCAGACCTTTTACTTCGAGATATTGATTAATATGATGAAAAACTTCTTCATAGCTATCAGACGAGAGCGCACTTTTCAATAAGGCCTGGCTTTCGCAAAGCTTTACGTTGCGAATAACCCAGTTAATTTTACGCAGGTTAAAGGCATTCATACTCAGCTTTCGGTAGCCCATGCCCATGAGCAAAATAGCGCCTCCGGGCTCACCGGCAATTTCACCACAAATAGACACCGGAATATTTTGTTCAGCGGATTGTTTAGCAATATCGTACAGGGCCGACAAAACTGCCGGGTGATAACTGTTATATAAACTGGCGACCCGCGTATTGTTGCGGTCTACCGCGAGCAAATATTGTGTCAGATCGTTGCTGCCAACCGAAAAGAAATCAACTTTACTTGCCAATTGAGGCAACTGGTACAGCACCGATGGTACTTCCAGCATGATCCCCAGACGCGGCCGGTGCAGTTGCTCGCCTTTTATCTGGGCTTCTTCTTCAACTTCGAAAAAGGCTTGTTCTACCAGACGTCGCGCTTCGTTAACCTCACCGACACTGGAAATCATGGGTAACATGATACTCAGATTTTTTAAGCCTATGCTGGCACGCAGCATCGCTCTGACCTGCACCAGAAATATCTCGGGATGATCCAGGGTTAACCGTATACCACGCCAGCCTAAAAAGGGGTTTTCTTCGGTTATTGGGAAATAGGGCAGTGGTTTATCGCCCCCCACATCCAGCGTACGCATTACGATTTCGCGCTGGGGGGCGGCCAGTAACACATTGCGGTACAGCTCCACCTGCTCACTCTCAGAGGGAAAACGTTCGCGCATCATGAACGGAATTTCGGTGCGGTACAGACCAATCCCGACCTTGCCCGAATGCACGGCAGTTTCTATTTCTGCCGATAAGCCCGCGTTAACCAACAGGTCCATACTGCAACCGTCTTCGCTTTCACTGGGTTTATCCGCCTCCCGCTCGATGCGCTGGGCAAGCACCTGCTCTTCTTTGATGAGCTGGCTAAACTCCGCCTGAATTGCCTTTTCCGGCGAAACGATGACTTCACCCGCATAGCCGTCCAGCAAGATAGCCTTTTTCTCTAACAGCGTAGGTGACACATTCTGGCATCCCATTACCGCGGGAACGCCCATTGCGCGAGCAAGGATAGCTGCGTGAGAGTTATTCGAACCACGAATTGAAATGATCCCCGCCAGGAACTCCTTGGGGAATTCTGCCAGCATCGGAGCCGACACTTCTTCGGCTACCAGAATACTCGGCTCGGTAGGAAAACCACTGTTAACAACGTCTTTGTGACCGTTGATGATCTGTAATATGTTTACCAGTATGCGGTTGGATAAATCAACAATATCAATGGCCCGCTCCCGCATGTAGGGATCGTCCATCGCCTCAAAACGTGCAGCATAGGCCTCTACCACCAGCTTCAGTGATGACGCCGCGTCCCAGCCTTCACGTATTTTTGCTTCGACTTCACGCCCCAGGCTATTGGCATCAAGTAGCTGATGATAAAGCTGAAAAATTGCCCGGACGTCGTCAGGTACCTGACCCTCTAAACGCTGTGAAAGCACTTCAACATGGGCGCGCGTTTGTTCCACCCCCTTGCGGTAATACTCAATTTCCTGCTGGGTCTGATCTGACTCTTTTACAATCCAGGTGGCTAAGGTATACGCCGCATGGGGTGAGTAACCGACGCCCATTGCCAGACCCGGTGAACCCGGCACACCCCGGACGTTTTTCTGTAAATTCCCGACGTACATTCCAACCGACGGATTGAGTGCGCCACGGGTTTCCGCGTTGGATATTTCCAGAGCAATCTGTGCCGCGAGAGTCACCAAAAACGCTTCTTCATCTTCGCTGAATTTACGTTTTGCGCTTTGCTGCATGGTAATGACGCCCAGCACTTTACGCTGATGGATAATCGGCGTACCTAAAAAGGCGTGATAGTTTTCTTCTTTAACTTCGGGGTAATGTTTAAAACGGGGGTGGTTGGGCGCATCCTGGATATTAAGAGGTTCTTCCCGCTGACCAACTAAGCCTATCAGGCCCTCAGAAAAACCAATTTTAACCAACTCGACGGCGTCGGGGGCCAGGCCATCGGTTGCCTTTAACACAAACGCCTGCGCCGCGTAGTCGGCCAGATAAATCGAACAGGAGTCAACGCCCATGGTTTGCTTAACCCGTTCGGCCAGACGAAACAGCGCGTCGGTTAACCGGGGTATCTGGTTAACCTCCTGAACAATACTTTTTAAAACACTAAGAATACTGTTTTTACGAGCTGGTTCTGCCACCGGGAGCCACCCTTTACCCTCGCCGTCTGCGGCGATTTTGCTTGGAATGATTATGCTGATGTCGGGGCTGCGAAGTCATCACTGTGCCGGCAAACTCCTTCATAACCCGCCGATACACGTCACGCTTAAACGACACTACGTTTCTCACCGGGTACCAATAGCTTACCCAGCGCCAATCATCAAACTCAGGATGTCCTGAGTTTAATACATCTACATCTTTATCCTGGCAATCAAGCTGTAGTAAAAACCACTTTTGCTTTTGTCCTATGCAGACCGGATTGCTACCTTGCCTTATTAACCGCTTCGGCAGTTTGTATCGCACCCAATTGCGCGTCACACTTAAAATGCTTACATCCTTAGGCGTAAGACCTACTTCTTCGTGCAACTCTCGATACATAGCCTGCTCTACAGTTTCCCCTTCATCTATTCCGCCTTGGGGAAACTGCCATGAATGTTGGCCATAACGTCTTGCCCAAAATACTTGTCCGATTTTGTTGCAAATCACTATGCCCACATTCGCACGGAATCCATCGGTATCTATCACTCAGACTCCCGGGCACTCTATAATGTTCTGTGCTAGCATTCTTTCACAAACCTTTGTTCATTCAAAGTAAATATCACAAATGTTTAACGTAAAGGGTTTATAAGGGATAGAAGATTTGCAAGTACCCTCATCCGCTCCAGCCAATTTAGCCGAACTTGAACAACGCGCCCGTGCCATTGCCGGCCTCAGTCTTGGCGAACTCGCCGACATGGCCAATATTGCAACGCCCCGTGATTTTAAGCGCAATAAAGGTTGGAGTGGCCAGCTCATTGAGCTATGGCTGGGTGCCACGGCCGGCTCGAAGCCACAACAGGACTTCCCCGAACTGGGTGTTGAACTCAAGACCCTGCCAATTGACCAGCAGGCCAGGCCTTTAGAAACCACCTATGTGTGCATAGCCCCGCTACTGGCACCGCCCCTGACAAGTTGGCAAACCAGCAATGTAAAAAACAAACTGCAGTGTGTTTTATGGGTACCTATCGAAGGAGAACGACAAATTCCTGTTGCCGAACGACGACTGGCCACGCCCTTTTTATGGCAACCCAGTCCTCAGCAGGATGCCATGCTGGCCAGGGACTGGGAAGAGCTCACCGAACTCATTGCCTTAGGTAAAGTAGAGTCCATTACGGCCCGCCATGGGCATGCATTGCACATACGTCCTAAAGCGGCCAGCGGCAAGGTGCTCACCGATGCGATTGGGCCTGATGGTGGTCGCATAAAAACCCGTCCGCGAGGCTTTTATCTGCGCACACAATTTACCCAGCAGTTGTTAAACGCCTACTTTGACAGTCATTAACAGCGCTGACGTATCCCCGTTGTTGACCTGCATCAAACCCAAGCTATTCTGGCTTTGCATAAAAATTTAAGGGTGGTTAAATTAACCTCATACCCTACGCAGAACCAGAGGTGTTGCATGGCTTTATTGATTACTGACGACTGCATCAATTGTGATCTTTGCCCGCCAGAGTGTCCTAATCAAGCGATTAGCTCAGATGCCGGGATATACCAGATCGACGCTGCCAGATGCACCGAATGTGTGGGTCACTATGACCAACCCAGTTGCATGACCGTCTGTCCTGTAGAGTGTATAGAGCCGGATCCGGCACATCGGGAATCGCTGGATCAGTTAGCGGAAAAATACACCGCCATGTATAGCTAAAGCGCCACGGCAACCATGGCGGGTAATGGAGACAAACCGCGGGCGTTAAAGACAAGCATAGCACTGCACGCTAATCTTTATCCCCCAGTTGCCGTTACCAGTATATTTCGCCGCTTAGTGCAACCTGTCGGCTACGCTCCATAACAGCCAGCAAGCTGTGGGTTTTTTCGTGTACCCACTCCAACAGTTCCTGCTGCTCAGCCAGTTCGGCATCAAAAATAGATTTTTTGAGCAGGAGCAAGGCATTGAGCTCGTCAATACCAGTAAGAATATCTAACCAGGGCGCGCGAAAATGGCCCCGGCTGTCTTCAAATAGATCGGCCAGCAAAAAGCCGTTAAACAGGGTTTGCCGTAACAGCATTTCAACCGATGTATAGTTAGATGCATACATGCGGCGCTTGATTGGCATGGTTTGTTGTATGGTTTGCCAGCCTTGTGAGAGCCAGCCCTTGGCATGGTCCATCAAAGGTAGGTCATAATCCTGCGCCGAATTACGCCAGGGCTTCTCTTGTAACAACCGCGCAATATCAAGCTTTAACACCGATGGTTGTGACTGAAACAATCGGGTTGCCGGATCGTGGGCCTGCACTAAACCGGCCTGTCGTCCCTGCAGATAACTGAGCAGGGCCGGATACCGGGATAACTTTTTATTGAACAGGCTCTTTTTTGACAGTAACAAACGCAGGCTTTGCAGATCATCCTGCCATAGCCAGTTATCAGCGTAGGCCAGCAGGTTTTTATGTAAGCGCAATAATTCCGGACACTGCAGCACCGGCAAATACAACGACACGGTTTGCAGTAACATATGCACAGCCCTGGCGATTTCGGTGAGCATTTTAGTTGCGCCGGTTTCAAAATAACGGTGTTCATGCACTTGCCAGTGCTGCAGACCGCACTCCATCGCACGGCAGAATGCAGCTTCGGTTGTGATGGTCTCGTCCAGAGGCAAAAAGTCAGGCAGTGATTGCACCTTATTACTGACACCGTGCAGGAGCTGGTAACCCTGAGCCGCCTTAGAGGTATCACTCAGGCGCACCGGCAGTGATACGGCAAGCTCACCGGCCAAATCAAATAATCGGCCTAGTTCACCTTGTTTTAACTCTAATTCTATTTCGCACAGCGGCGCTTCGTTAGGCGGCGCAATTACACTGCCGCTATCAAAGACCAATTCGATTTCGGCATCATCATAGCGAATATCAAACACCGAGCGGGTAAAGTGAGTACCAAATTGTTTTTCCAACTGATCATTCAGCTGCTGAGCATTGGTTCCTTTCGGCCAGTTTACCTCACTGAATAAGGTCAGATCAGGGGTATCGTCAGTTAAGTCGACATTGTATTCCAACCTTTTATGCAAACCACCACTGACCTGCCCCTGGGTCTTAACCGTTTGCTCATAGCTGCCATTTTCGCCTCGCACACGCATGCCGATTTTATGTTGCTGAAACAAATGGTCGGCGGTGTCGTAGTAATCATTCAGAAGTTCTATCTGGCCTTTGTCTGCAACAGTGACACTTTGTTGGGTTAATGCAGGGAATATTGTTTTCTTTAGCGTGGGGAGCGGATCCTCACGCAGGACAAATTTAATTTCGGTTTCCGACATGGGAAAATTGATGCTCATCAGCAAATGCAGGACATGGCTGGTACATTACCTGCCACGTAATCTTTTAGCAATACTTACAGTTATCGCTATCCTACCCTTGCCTTTAGGCTGATCAGCCCCTAACATCAGGGAATATTTTCATGACGTTGAGAAAAACATGCGTTTGCTAACTCTTCTTTTTGGTCTGATAGTGTCTGCTTCGCCGGTTATGGCTCAGGACTCATCAACCACCAACATGCTCGACAGCGAGCACTACATTGCCGATGATTTATTCATTTTTATTCATTCGGGCCCGAGTCGTAATTATCGGATATTAGGCTCAATCGAAGCTGGCGAACCGGTAACCGTTCTGGAAACGGACAGTGAGAATGAATTCACAAAAATCAACGACGCTGACGGTCGCGAGGGGTGGGTAGAAAGCCAGTACATCATCGATACTATTTCCCGTCGTGCGCAATTGCCGCAACTGAGCCAGCGACTGGCAGACAGCAGTGCACAACTGGATCGTATGCAGACACGCAATACCGCCATCGCACAAGATTTGGCTGGTGCACGACAACAAATTGCTGAGCTGGAAGCGGAGCTGGCAAATTCCCGCCAAACCATTGCAGGTCTGGAGGGACAGATCAGCAAACAAGATGATATAGAGCGCTATCGAATGTTTAGCTACGGCGGCATTGTGGCGGGAGCGGGATTATTGATTGGCATTCTGGTTACGTTTATTCCCAAACGGCGTCGCCGCAATGACTCCTGGATGTAACATAAGCTAAGCGCGGTATTCTACCGGCTGTGATTTAACAACGACTGAAACGCAATATAAAAAGGGCGCCTGATGAGGCGCCCTTTTAGTTTTTATGAGAGTTACCCAACCAATCAGTCGTCTTCGTCTACCAATGTCATCAGAGACGTATTACCCCCTGATGCGGTGGTATCTACGCTAATGGTTTTCTCAGTAATGAGTCGCTGAATAAGCTTATCGTTATACTCGGCGGTAATCACCGGCAGTATCGCGCCCTCACGCTCAGCCAGCATTGCTGCTATCTGGGCAGTACGTTCGGTACCACTGTCAACCACGACGCCAGCAAGCTTTTCTTCCATCAATAGCGCGCTCATGTGACTGAGTTTCGCTACCTGGAATACCGCATCCGGCGCACCACAGGATTTAAATTTCTCTTTTACTGCCAGCGCTTCTTCGTAGAACAAATCAGACACGACAGAAACTACGCAGTTTCCGGTCGCCAGCGCGGTGACGATTGACAACATCCAGTATTCGAATGTTACCTCTTTATCCGCAAAACAAACCAGTATGCCACGCGGCTCCAGGTAAAGTTTATTCGACTCACCCGTTGGCCCCGGCAGTATGGTCGGCTTGCCGAGTTTCTTATCTATACTGATAAGCTGTGAGCGGGCCGATGCCAGCGTCCGGTTAAGGTCGTCAGCCAACTCTTCGACACTGTCAACGGTAGCCAGTTTGGCCAGTAACTGACGTACTTTGGATATCCGCTCATTCAGCGGTGTATGACGCCACGCCTCTTCGGTATCGGTGGCATTTTTCATAATGCTGGCCGCTTCCTCGGACTGTTTTTCTCCGCCAAGCAGTGCATCATCGATGTTCTCTGGCTCATCAAGAATGGTGGGCTTAGGCGTTGCCTTTTCCATCATCAGGCGAGGCAGATAGTTGGGACCACCAGCTTTTGGTCCGGTACCCGACAGACCGCGACCGCCAAAGGGTTGAACACCAACAATGGCGCCAATCATGTTGCGGTTTATGTATACATTACCGACCCGGCTACGGCCGGCCAGCTCATAAGCCCGTTCCTCAATGCGTGAGTGTACACCCATGGTGAGCCCGTACCCGGTGTCATTGATTTGCTTGAGCACGTTGTCGAGGTTCTTACCTTTAAACCGCACCACATGTACTACCGGGCCGAAAACTTCGCGCTTAAGAACACTGAGATCTTCAATCTCATACAGCGTGGGCGGGTAGAAGGTACCGTCCTTAGCATGCTCAGGAAGTTCAGACTGGAACAACAGCTTGCCGTTGTCCTGCATATACTCTTCGTGCTCTTTCAATGCCGCCAGCGCTTTCTTATCGATCACCGGGCCAACATCGGTGCTGAGCCAGGCCGGATCATCAATAGTAAGCTCTTTTACTGCACCGCTGAGCATTTTAATCAGGTTGTCAGCTATGTCTTCCTGTACAAACATTACCCGTAACGCAGAGCAGCGCTGCCCGGCACTTTGGAAACCCGAATGGATAACATCATCCACTACCTGCTCAGGTAGTGCAGTCGAATCGACAATCATACAGTTCTGACCGCCGGTTTCGGCAATCAGTGGTACCTGTTCGCCGCCGCGCTGAGCCAGCGTTTTAGAAATATAGGTTCCGGTTTGTGTAGAACCGGTAAACATGACCGCTTTTATACGCTCGTCCGGTAACAGTACCTTACCAACATCAGGGCCCTTGGCGACAATCAACTGCAATGCGTTGTCAGGTAAGCCGACCGAGCGCATCATTTCTACCGCTCTTGTCGCAATCATGCTGGTTTGCTCTGCGGGTTTGGCTACAACGGTATTGCCCGTTGCCAATGCTGCGACCACCTGGCCCATAAAAATGGCCAGCGGGAAGTTCCACGGACTAATACACAGCACAACGCCGCGTGATACCAGGCGTTCGTCCTGCCCCAGCTCCACAGACCGGGCCGCATAATAACGGCAGAAGTCTACGGCCTCGCGCACTTCGTCAATGGAGTCCTGTGCCACTTTACCGGCTTCGCGAATACAAATGGCAATAAGCTCATCCATATGGCGTTCCAGCGAGTCGGCAATCTGGTTGAGCACAATGGCCCGCTCACTCATAGAGCGCTCTGACCATTCTTTATAACCCTTGTGAGCATTGTCGAGCGCCTGTTTTATTGCCGCCTCATCAGCATAATGATGATAACCCACAATATCGTTCAGATTCGCCGGATTACGCACCGCTACAGCGTTGTCGGGCAATGCATCCTCATTCACAACATACTGACGCGCCCACCGGCTCAGATTGTACTTAAGGGTATTAACCGTATTCAGGTCAGTCAGATCCATGCCTTTTGAGTTAACCCGCTCAGGGGCATACAAATCTGACGCCTGGTTGATTTGTTTGTTGTAGCGGTACGTTAACCGTTGGGTGATTTCGACCGGATCTTCCAGCAACGCTTCAACGGGCTTACTATCATCAACGATCGCATTCACAAACGACGAGTTGGCGCCGTTTTCCAATAAACGACGAACCAGATAAGCAAGGAGATCTTCGTGTACACCAACAGGTGCATACACCCGACACTGAATGTGTTCTTCTGTTACCACCTGGTCATACAAGGTGTCGCCCATGCCATGCAGGCACTGAAACTCAAACCCTTTCTTATCATCGCCGGCCAGCTCAACAATCACCGATGCGGTATACGCATTGTGAGTGGCAAACTGCGGATAAATGGTGTCACGATATTCCAATAGCTGGTTTGCACAGGCATGGTAAGACACATCCGTTGACGATTTACGGGTAAATACCGGAAAGGCATCGACACCGGCCAGTTGCGTGACCTTAATTTCGGTATCCCAGTACGCGCCTTTTACCAACCGCACCATCATTTTACGACCTACATCGACGGTGAGTTCCCGAAGCCATTCGATAACGTGTATGGCGCGTTTTTGATAGGCCTGTACCGCCAGTCCAAAACCTTCCCAGCCCTGTAAGTCCGGGTCGCGAAAGACTTTTTCGATGATGTCCAGCGAGGTCTCCAGCCGATCAGCTTCTTCAGCGTCGACAGTCAGACCAATATCGTACTCCTTGGCCATCATGCACAACGCTTTAAGCTTAGCGGGAATTTCTTCCATGGCACGTTCGTAATGAGAGAATTCAAAGCGTGGATGAATGGCCGACAATTTTACCGAAATACCCGGCGATTTGCGCGGCCCTCTGCCTGCTGCGGCTTTACCAATTACCTTGATGGCTTTGACATAGGCCTCATAATAGCGGTCGGCATCATGGGACGTGCGGGCACCTTCGCCCAACATATCATATGAATAAACATAGCCCTTTTTTTCTTTTTCCTGAGCACGCTCTACCGCATCTTCAATGGTTTCGCCCATAACAAACTGGCGTCCCATAACACGCATTGCTATATTCATTGCGCGACGAATTACCGGCTCACCGAGGCGGCCTAAGGTTTTTTTCAACAAGCCAAACTGTTCGCTTTTACGCTTGTCGGCATAGTTAACCATGTTGCCGGTAAACAATAATCCCCAGGAAGACGCGTTCACAAAGAGTGATTCACTGTTGCCTAAATGCGGCGTCCACTGACCTTTAGATAATTTGTCGCGGATCAGTTCATCCTGGGTCTCTTTATCCGGTACACGCAGCAACGCTTCGGCAAGACACATGAGTACTACCCCTTCAGAGGTCGACAACGAATATTCATTAAGCAGCGCGTCTACGCCGCCGTGACCTTCCTGATCGCGTCGAATCTTTAATACCATCCTGCGGGCCCGCTCCCAGGCGCGACTGCGCGCCCGCGGGTTGACTTCTGCTATTGGCAGGATTTGGTCGACCGCGTCAGTCTCGGGAATTCGATAATAGTCTCGAATCAACTGGCGGACCGGGCTTTCGGTAGTAAACGTGTTTTTAGTTAACATTGAACCCCTTGTATACTTTCATTCGTAATAAAATTAATATGGTCACCAAATTTAAACGCGGTAATAGGAATACAGATCACTGCGCGCCCGGCTTTACCGGTTTCGCTGTTGTTAATGGTAATGTGGATGGCAACTCTCCCGCATTTTACCGGGAACAAAAAAACTGTAAACAACAGTATCATTAATGCCACATTAACCGGCGTACACTAAAGCGTCAAGGCAGCCTGGACGCATTACATAGCAATGCGATGTTCAGCAGTGACTGCCTCTGGCAGACAATCCATGACTAAGGAGCGAGCAATGCAAAGCCGAGCAGGAAAAATAACCCTCTGGTTGATAGTGATTCTGATAACGCCGATAGTGCTTTACTGGCTATTCGCTAACACCGTAATAAAGAGTGTTTTAGAATCACAGCTTTCCGAGGCCCATGGTGCAGAGGTGAATATCACCGACGTCAGTCATAGCCTGTTCCCTGTTACCGTTGACATTGACACCATTCAGTTTACCGATGCCAGAGACCCACTTCGCAATCAATTAGTCGTCGGCAACATGCGCGGTGATGTAGACGTCATGGCATTATTGAATGACCAACTCATTATGAATCAATTGTCGATTCTTGATGTGGCATTTAATCAGCCACGTCAAAGTCGCGGTGAGGTATTACGCCAGCCAACCGGGAAAAGCTTTGATACGCTGTTAAGTGAAGCCAAAGAAGCCTTACCTGAAGTAGATGAACTGCTCGAGCGTTCACCGCTGAAAACCACCGCAGCGGTTCAAAATGCCCAACAAACCTATGCCGTCTATGCCGATGAACTACAGAACGATTACCAGCAACTGCCCGATAAGGCGCGTCTGGACTACTATAAAAAGCAAGTAAAACAGCTCTTAGAAACCGACTATAAAAGCCCGGCAGAACTGGCCAAGGCCAAAGAAGCTTTCGATGCATTAAAACAAGAAATCCGTGCCGATAAGGCGCTTGTGACTAATTTTAAAGAAAAAGCCTCAACGGCCAGAAAAGCCCTGTCAGCGTCACTGCAAGAACTAAAAACAGCGCCCCAGCAAGACTATGCATTACTACAGGGTATCTACGCTGGCGATCACGCGGCGCTCTCGCAATTAACTGAGGCCGTGTTTGGCGATAAGGCAGCCCAGTACAATAGTTACCTGTTTACTGCATTTGACCTTATCGTGCCGCTACTTAAGGGCGGCGATGATAATACCGAGACGGCCACTGACGCAGGCTCGCCCCTGCAAGTGTTAATCCGTAAAGCCAACGTATCGGTGAACTGGCAGGATACGCTGCTGACCGGCGACTGGGAAAATATCACTAACGTACACAGTATTTTCGGCAACCCCACTACGTTTTTGCTGAACTCGGTCGCTGATGGTAAACAGTCATTCACCACCAAAGGACAGTTCTTTCTCGACGAGAATGGATTAGATGCCAGTCAGACATGGCAAATTGCCGGCCTGCTGCTGGAGAGTATCAGGTTGAGCGACAACGCAAAGCTCGACGCATCCATCAAACAAGCGCTGCTGGCCACTGCCGGCTCATTAACCATTACCGACAACGCATTGGATGGCAGCGGGAGCATCGACCTGACAAAACTCGCCATGGCGGCCACTGGTAGTAACAAAATTACCAGAGCGGTGGCTGATCTGTTGGGCAGCCTGTCGAGTCTGGATATACAAATGGATATAAGTGGCTCTTTAAATGCGCCTGATTTTGGCTTTTCATCGGATTTGGACAACCAGTTAGCAGGCGCTGCTCTGGCCACTCTGAGCGCCTCACAACAGGATAAACTCGATGAACTCAACCGCAAATTACAAAGCATGGTAGGCGAGCAAAATGACATGCTGAGCAGTGAACTTGGCGATATCAACACCTGGATTAAAGCATCCCAAAACGATGAAGCCGCCTTGCAGGAATTACTCCAGGCATCATTGAAAAATGTCGTCGACAAGCAAAAAGACAAACTACTTAATAAACTGTTCGACAAACTGAATGGACGTTAGTCCGTCACAACGGCATAATACCTGACGGATTTTAATTACATTGGGTTTTCTTGTGTGGCGAGATAGGCTGATTTTACTGGTTCTGGTGATAATGCTCAGTGCATTACAATATCGCCTGTGGCTGGGTAAAAACAGCGTGTCAGATTACCTTGCCAAGCAACAGGAAGTCGAAAAGCAACGTCGTCAAAATGCGAACCTGGTACAGCGCAATGCGCTGCTTAAAGCCGATATTAATGACTTAACTATAGGCCTGGAAGCCGTAGAAGAGCGCGCCAGAAACGAGCTGGGCTTAATTAAGCGTGGCGAAACCTTTTACCGCATTTTGCCCCCTGAAGAAGAATAATACATGACCATCAGTAAGGTTGTTGCCGTTGTTCCTGCGGCAGGGGTGGGGTCGCGAATGCAAGCCGATCGCCCTAAACAGTACTTAACCATCGGCGACCAGACTATCCTTGAACATACGCTGTTAAAACTGGCGGCACACCCTGACATCACGCGCGTTATCGTGGCATTAAGCCCCGGTGATGACTACTTTTCGACACTGGCGGTCAGCAACGCACCCTGGTTAACAACAGTTAACGGGGGCGATTCCCGGGCCGATTCGGTGCGCAACGCCCTTAGCACACTGGCAGATGATGAATGGGCATTGGTGCACGATGCAGCGCGTCCTTGTGTCAACCATGACGATCTTGACCAGCTCATTGCGATGACCCGACGACCTGGCTTTGGCGGTGCAATTTTAGCCACACCGGTACGCGATACCATGAAACGGGCTTTATCCGGGGCGACAGCCCAGCCAGTCGTGGCGCATACCGAAAACCGCGACAACTTATGGCATGCGTTAACGCCACAACTGTTTCCGGCACAGGCACTGCTGCAGGCTATCGATAGTGCGCTGGCTGCGGGCGTAACGGTTACCGATGAAGCCTCCGCGATGGAGTTCGCTGGCCATCAGGTAATGTTACTCGACAGCGATCCGGCGAATATTAAAATTACCCGCCCTGCAGACTTACCCCTCGCCCGGTTTTATTTACAACAAAGTCTCATGGAGACTTCTCAAACAGGTAACCTTTCACAATGAGAATTGGTCATGGCTATGACGTACATAAATTTGGCGGCAACGGCCCCATAATCATAGGCGGAGTGAGCATTGATTACGACTATGGTTTGCTCGCTCATTCCGATGGTGATGTATTGATACACGCGCTGTGCGATGCCTTGCTTGGCGCCGCGGCGCTGGGCGATATCGGCAAACACTTCCCTGATACCGACAGTGCCTTTGCGGGTGCCGATAGTCGCGATCTGTTACGACAGGTCATTGCGCAACTTCGGGCACTGGGTTACCAACTGGTTAACGCCGACATGACCATTATTGCTCAGGCCCCAAAGATGGCACCTCACATCGATTCGATGCGCCATATACTGGCCACTGATTGCAACGTTGAATATGACCAAATCAATGTAAAAGCCACCACCACAGAAAAATTAGGCTTTACCGGACGTAAAGAAGGGATAGCGGCCCATGCCGTAGTGCTCATTACGGCGGCAGCCAAATGATCGCGCTGGATACCTCTGAGTGGCAGTATTTATTTGGCCAGCCGACGAGCACTGGCCTGCTTAAACAGCAACTTACCGACTTTAAGGTCCGCGAGCACCTTGGTTACAAGCTGACCGGCGAAGGCGAACACATTTATATTGAGCTGGAAAAAGCCGGTTTGAATACCGCTTACGTGGCAGAGCAACTGGCGAGCTTTTGTAAGTTGCCGCTGCGTCAGGTTACCTATGCTGGTCGCAAGGATAAATACGCCGTCACACAGCAATGGTTTGGCATACATCTCCCCGGTAAGGCCGAATTTGACTGGTCAGGTTTCACCCTTGCCGGCACACGGATATTACACACCCAACGGCACAACAAAAAACTGCGAACGGGTCAGCTAAAAGGCAACACCTTCACCATTACGCTGCGTGAAGTGTCTGATCCTGAGCAGGTTATCGAGCGCTTGCACCGCGCGGCAGATGAAGGCGTGCCTAACTACTTTGGCAGCCAGCGTTTTGGCGTACAACGCATCAGCGAACAAGGCGAAACCAGCCGTGGTGGCAACCTATTGCTGGCCGAGCGAATGCTCAACGGCGAGGTTATCAAAAACCGCAATAAACGTTCTATGGCGCTGTCGGCCTTACGTAGCTGGCTGTTTAACGACATGCTGTCGGCACGCATTAGTGCAGGCTTGCTAACCACTGTTAACACTGGCGATGTGGTGAACTTGTCTGGCTCTAACAGCATCTTTGTTGCCGAAGAAGACTGTAGTGAGCTGAACCGACGCTTGCAAGAACGCGATTTGTCTACGACGGTACCGCTCTGGGGCGACGGCAAACTCGATTCGCTGGGGCAGGCTCTGGCTTTTGAACAAGAATTGGCAGAACAATATTCCGCATTAACGGCGTACCTGGCAAGTCAGAGGCTAACTCAGGATCGCCGCGCCGCGATTATTTGGCCGCAACAACTTGAATGCGACCGCCAAGGTGATACATTAATCGTAAGTTTTTTCCTGCCTCCAGGCTGTTTTGCCACATCGGTATTACGTGAGTGTCTCAATACCATTGAACTGGCCTGAGGTTGGGTGCCTGTCTATTAACTGATGTGAGTACAAATACTGCTTATGAAAATATTATTGAGTAATGACGATAGCGTGTTTGCCAAAGGCATCGCCACTTTGTACACCGCGTTAGCCAGCGAACATGATGTTACGGTTATTGCACCGGATCGAAATTGCAGCGGTGCCAGTAATGCCCTGTCATTACATCAGCCATTGCGTATCCAGAAAATGGACAATGGCTTTTACGCGGTAAATGGTACGCCCTCTGATTGCGTACATCTGGGCGTAAACTGCTTTTTAGAGGAAGATCCTGAGCTGGTCGTATCGGGCATTAACCACGGCGCCAACCTTGGTGATGACGTCATTTACTCAGGCACCGTTGCAGCGGCAACCGAAGGCCGTTATATGGGCCTGCCCGCTATTGCAGTATCCTTATGCAACTACGATGGTGGTCACTTTGAAACCGCCGCTCAGGTAGTGATAGATATCATCCGCAAACTTATAACGCATCCATTACCGGCCAATCAGATATTAAATGTCAATGTGCCTGATCTGCCCTACGATGAGCTGGCCGGTGTAAAGGTCACCCGGCAAGGCCGCCGCCATCGCGCCGAAGGTATGGTCAAAGCGGCAGATGCTTTTAACCGTGAGATCTACTGGTACGGGCCTGCCGGCGCAGAACAGGATGCCGGACCGGGAACGGACTTTCACGCCATTGCCAACGGCTACTGTTCGGTAACGCCTCTCAGCGTCGATATGACCGCACACGACAGCATAGACGAAATGGAAAAGTGGCTCGAAATGTAACATGACCTTTAAAAATTAAAGAATAAGAATTGACCATCATGAGATCAACACGAAAAGGTGACGCGCTGGCACAATTGCTGTGTGACGAAGGAATCGTTAATCAGCAGGTATTAAATGCCGTGGCCAGCGTACCACGGGAGCATTTTTTACCCGATGCGTTGCAACACAAGGCTTATCAGAATACCGCTCTGCCTATAGGGCAGGGTCAAACGATTTCACAACCCTACATTGTTGCCAAAATGAGCGAGCTGTTATTAGCTGCGCCAAACCCGGCTAATTCAGTGTTGGAGATCGGCACCGGTTCCGGTTATCAGACTGCCATTCTGGCATTGTTATTCCCCCAGGTATTCTCTGTTGAGCGAATAAAAACACTGCAGTTTCAAGCTAAACGGCGCATGAACCAGCTCGACTTACACAATGTAAAGATGAAGCATGGCGACGGCTGGCAAGGCTGGCAAAGCAAGGGACCATATGACTGTATTATCGTTACTGCAGCGGCCAGTCGGGTACCTGAAGCCCTCACCGACCAATTAAGGGAAGGCGGGCGCCTAGTGATTCCCGTCGGGGATGATCAGCAGCAATTACTTTGTATAGATAAAATGGAGGATCAACTGATAAGCAACACTATTGAGTCGGTTCGCTTTGTCCCACTTGTTGCCGGAGAGCTCCTGTGAAGTTGTTTCAACCCTGTTATGACCTTGCCTTGCGGTGGGCAAAGCACCCTAATGCCAGTCGCTACCTGGCAACCTTGAGTTTTGCCGAATCGGTGATTTTCCCTGTTCCACCGGATGTTATGCTTGCCCCTATGTCGTTATCGCAGCCAGACAAAGCCTGGCGATTTGCGCTCATCACTACGATTGCTTCAATAGTAGGCGGTATAGCCGGGTACCTGTTAGGCCTGTTTGCCTTTGAGAGCTGGTTACAGCCGATGATCGAATCGGCTGGCTATAGCCATAAACTAGAAACCACGATGACATGGTTTGAGTCTTACGGCGTATGGGTGGTCTTTTTGGCCGGCTTTTCCCCCATACCGTATAAGATATTTACTATCAGTGCCGGTTTTTTGCAGATGGCATTCTTACCTTTTCTGATAGCCTCAGCCGTTGGCCGGGGAGCCAGATTTTACCTGGTCGCGGCACTCATGAAATGGGGCGGAGCCAATATGGAAGCGCAACTGCGTAAATATATTGAAGTGCTTGGCTGGATGGTAGTACTTATTGCTGTGGCTGCTTACCTGCTGCTCAGATGATGTCTCTCCAACGCTGCCAGCCACATCAACGTTGTTTCGCTGCGACAGTAATAACGTTGGTGTTATTGCTGGCTGCGTGCGCAGGGCCTGGAACACCGGCACCGGTGACGGTGTTGAACAGTCAGCATTATCCTCAGGATTTACCCCAACAAACCACCTACACCGTACAATCGGGCGACACATTGTATGCCATTGCCTGGTATACCGGCAATGACTATGCTGATCTTGCCAAATGGAACAACCTGACAAAACCCTACGACATTTACCCTGGGCAATTACTGGATTTACAGCCCTCTTTGAAGGCGTCAAAAAAAACGCAAACTGTCAATAAAATGACTGGACCAACCAGCAAAAAGAATACAAAAAAGTCTATTGACCAAAGAGATAGCGAGGCGTATTGTGATTGTGAACCAGATGTTAACACGCCAAAAAGTAGTGGCGAACGTGGTACTAAAGAAACTTCGGTCAGGGATAACGTCAGTAAAAAAACCAACCCAAGTTTTCCGCCCAGAGTTGAGCGCTGGCAATGGCCTGCGCAAGGTCGGGTTGAGTTAACCAACAGCAATGAAGAGGCAACTAAAACCGGTCTCGACATTTATGCCCAACATGGCAGCCAGGTTAACGCTGCGGCAGCCGGGAAAGTGGTTTATGCAGGCAACGCGCTGCGGGGATACGGTAACCTGATAATCATAAAACACACCGATTCCTTTTTGAGTGCTTATGCGCACAACAGCCGGATAGTAGTTAAAGAGCGCGAATGGGTTAACGTTGGGCAACAAATTGCAGAAATGGGGGATACCGGCACTACGTCAGTAAAACTTCATTTTGAAATAAGGTATCGGGGGAAAGCAGTCGAACCGATGAAGTATCTACCAGTAACACAATAATAATAACAATAAATAATAATAATTCATGAGAAACAGGAGAACGTCGTAAGGTAAAACAACGCAGGAGATACAGTTGTGGGTCAACAAAATATCGCTGTCATCGACGCAACACCCCAAGACGAAACAGAACATACCGAAGTCGTAGAAACTAGCAAAGACACCGGTGTATTCGACGAAGAAAACACAAAAGCCAAGTCTGACACTTGGACAAACCAGGAAGAAGTAACCAAAACACTTGATGCAACACAGTTATACCTAAGCGAAATAGGTTATTCGCCGCTGCTAACCGCAGAGGAAGAAGTCCATTTTGCCCGCCGGGCACTGAAAGGTTGTGAAGCTTCTCGCAAACGTATGATCGTAAGCAACTTACGATTAGTCGTTAAAATAGCCAGACGCTACAACAACCGTGGTCTGGCACTGCTTGACCTGATTGAAGAAGGTAATCTGGGTTTAATTAGGGCCGTTGAAAAGTTTGATCCGGAACGCGGTTTCAGATTTTCGACTTATGCAACATGGTGGATACGTCAAACCATTGAACGTGCCATTATGAACCAAACCCGTACGATTCGTTTACCCATTCATGTGGTAAAGGAGCTTAACGTTTATTTGCGTGCGGCAAGAGAGCTGGCTCAGGAGCTGGATCACGAACCAACGGCAGAAGATATTGCGCTTCACCTCGACAAACCTATCGATGAAGTCAGTAAAATGCTTCGCCTGAACGAACGTATTAGTTCGGTTGACACTCCCATTGGTGGTGACAACGATAAGGCTTTGCTGGACATTCTGGCTGACGATAACGAGTCAAGCCCTGAAGACCAGTTGCAAGACAGCAATATTAAATTAAATATTGTTAACTGGCTGCAAGAGCTTAATCCAAAACAGCGAGAAGTACTGGCAAGACGCTTTGGACTGATGGGTTATGAACCTTCAACACTCGAGGATGTAGGCGCTGAAATTGGTCTTACCCGTGAACGGGTTCGTCAAATACAGGTCGAAGGGCTGCGCCGCCTGAAGGATATGTTAAGTCATCAGGGACTGGATTTAGAAAGTGTATTTAGCCGTTTAAGCTAAGCGATACGTTTCGGCAACCATCAAAGACATTGCCCACAGCGACATGAAATTCAATTTCACATTGCTGTGGGTCGGTGTCTGACACCTCAATAGCACTATCAGACACACTCAATCCCATTCTTTACCAACCCATATTTAATTCAACATGGGGTTCAATGCCGGTTACGCAGTGGTCTGCTGATAAACGCCTACAGCGATTCACGCTCCAGCGTCACAAAGGTATAGCCGAATTGGTTTTTCTGGTCTGACGGATGGGTCTCTTTGCTCAGTTCACGCCACTTTCCCTGCTTGGCATAGTCAGGAAAGTAGGTATCACCTGCAACGTCAGCATCGATAAAGGTTAGATACAAGCGATCGGCCCGGGGTAATAAGCTGGTATAAATCGCCCCACCACCAATGATCATTGCCTCGTCCGTCGCCTCACTCTTTGCCTGTGCTAGCGCTGCGTCAATGCTGTTAACCACCGTTGCGTCGGCCAGTGAATATGCGCTATCGCTGGTGAGCACGATATTTAACCTGCCCGGTAAGGCGCGTCCGATTGACTCATAGGTTTTACGCCCCATGATGACGGGTTTGCCCAGTGTGGTACGTTTAAAGTGCGCTAAATCGGCTGGCATGTGCCACGGCATTTGATTATCTTTACCAATCACTCTGTTATGAGCCATGGCTGCAATCATCGCAATTTTCACTTCTACCACTCCCGCTTCACGCTACTTACGGTAAACCACTTCAACGTCATAATCATCGTCATCATCGTCATCATCCCAGTCATCCTCTGCCTCATGATCGGCAACGGCATTGTGATGATAAGTGTCCCAGTTAAACTCGACGTCTTTTTTGTCCTGTTCCTCTTCCATTTCGTCTGGCAGAGTTTCAAGGTAATTCATAATTTCGTGACACAGAGGATCTAAACCCAAACGCTGAAACGCGGAAATATGGAAAACGGGTCCTTGCCAGTCAAGCTTACTGATTATTTGCTCGCATAACTCTTTGGCTTCGTCTTCGAGCAACAAATCAATTTTATTAAAGACCAACCAGCGTGGCTTGCTGGCCAGCTTGGGGCTGTATTTCTCTAACTCATTGATGATTGTCAGCGCATTTTCCACCGGGTCTGACTGATCAGCCGGCATAAGATCAATCATGTGCAATAGCACGCGACAACGCTCCAGGTGCTTCAGAAAACGGATGCCTAAACCAGCACCTTCGGCGGCACCCTCAATCAAACCGGGGATATCGGCAATCACGAAACTACGCTGGGCATCCTGCCTTACCACCCCTAAATTAGGCACTAAGGTGGTAAACGGGTAATCTGCAACCTTTGGTTTAGCCGCCGATACCGAGCGAATAAACGTCGATTTGCCGGCATTGGGCAGCCCCAACAAACCAACATCCGCGAGTAACATCAGTTCGAGTTTAAGATTGCGAATCTCACCGGGGGTGCCATCGGTTTTTTGCCGCGGAACACGATTAACACTGCTCTTAAAGCGCGCATTACCAAGACCATGGAATCCGCCCTGCGCCACCTTCAGACGCTGGCCGTGGCGGGTTAAGTCGCCCAGTACTTCCTGCGTATCTGCGTCGGTTGCGCGTGTGCCAACCGGTACGCCCAGCGTCAGGTCTTCTCCACCCCGGCCGGTACAATTACTACCCTGGCCGTTCTGGCCTCGCTCAGCACGGTGAAATCGCTCAAACCGATAATCGATTAATGTGTTGAGGTTTTCGTCAGCTTGCAGATATACACTGCCGCCATCGCCCCCATCGCCTCCATCGGGACCGCCTTTGGGAACATATTTTTCACGACGAAAACCTATGGTACCGTTGCCGCCATCTCCCGCTTCAACTCTAATTTCAGCTTCATCTACAAATTTCATGTTTACCCCGGCCCGAATCATTAAACAACGTGTACGTTATGTTAATCGATTCGTTATTAATCGTTATGTTGTTAACTGCGGAACGTGAATTGCCCTGCAGTTACTCAATAGCTTGCTAGCTACGCGCTTAAATTAGTGACATGCTTAATAAGCGTCGTTACCACTATAATCTTACTCGCAATAAAAAACCCCGCAAGCGCGGGGTTTTTCAAATCAATGAACGATTGCGCTTTACTCAGCAACAATGCTCACAAACTTACGGTTGTTAGGTCCTTTAACTTCGAACTTAACTTTACCGTCAGATAATGCGAACAGGGTGTGATCTTTACCAATACCCATGTTGTTACCTGCGTGGAATCTTGTGCCGCGTTGTCTAACAATAATGTTGCCAGCTAACACAGACTCACCACCAAAACGCTTAACACCTAAACGTTTACTTTCTGAGTCGCGACCGTTTTTGGTACTACCACCAGCCTTTTTGTGTGCCATGTGTGTATGCTCCTATTATGCGTTGATACCAGTGATTTTCACTTCTGTGAACCACTGACGGTGACCAGCCTGCTTGCGCGAGTGCTTACGACGACGGAACTTAACGATTTTTACTTTATCGCCACGTCCGTGAGTAACCACTTCAGCTGTCACTTTACCACCGGCAACAAGAGGTGTGCCGATTTTTACGTCATCACCGTTGCTAACCATTAATACGTTATCAAACTCTACACTGTCGCCAGGAGCGACTTCAATCTTTTCAAGACGGACGGTTTGACCTTCGGCCACACGGTGTTGTTTACCACCACTTTGGAAAACCGCGTACATAACTTTCTCCGCTCTGCGCCTATTGCGCGTCAATATTCTAAAACAGGGCGCGAATTGTACGCGAATACAATTTTTATCTCAAGCCACTTTTTGAAAAAAGTTCATTTTTCGAACGGGAAGAGCTCAACGCCACCAAACACGGCATTTTAGCACGTTTAACAACCGTTCAAAAAGCAAAATCAGCGGCCAGAACAGGAGTTATTTGCCGACAATAAATAAGGTTGCAAATCGTCTGTTGCCACCCAAGGCTCTGGATTTTTGTACTGGCTAAGAGACCCGCCGCGTTAATTTATTGGCATTTTGCGGTAATTCGCTGGATAGACGATAATATTTATGTACAATCTGCTGCCAGTTAAGACGAATACTTCGGGCTCCAAATCACGTTATGAATATTGATCAAATCAAAGCGCTGGCAGAATCGGATATGCAGGCAGTTAATCAACTGATCCAGCAACAAGTTGATTCAGACGTGGCGTTGATCAATCAACTCGGTTTTTACATCGTAAACAGCGGCGGTAAACGTTTGCGTCCACTGCTAACCGTGCTGGCTGCCCGTGCATTACAGATTAATAGCCAGCAACACCACACACTGGCTGCGATTATTGAGTTTATTCATACCGCCACATTGCTGCATGATGATGTCGTTGATGAGTCCACGATGCGCCGTGGTCGCGAAACCGCAAACGCCTTGTTCGGTAACCAGGCGAGCGTACTTGTGGGTGACTTCTTATATACCCGCTCATTCCAAATGATGGTTTCTTTGCAAAATATGCGCGTTATGGAAATCCTGTCTGATTCAACAAACAGAATTGCCCAGGGCGAAGTACAGCAGTTGATGAACTGTAACGATCCCGACACCTCGGAAGACAGCTACTTTGATGTTATCTATGGTAAAACAGCGCGCCTGTTCGAAGCGGCCACGCAATTGGCTGCCGTAATCACCCAACAAAGCACAGCAATCGAACAGGCAATGCAGGCCTACGGAAAACACCTGGGCACCGCGTTTCAGCTTGCCGACGACATTCTTGACTATGAGTCCGACAGTGAGGCAATGGGCAAAAACGCCGGTGATGATCTGGCTGAAGGTAAACCAACCTTGCCATTACTCTACGCCATGTGGCACGCCAACGACGACGACAAAGCCCTCATTCGTGCGGCCATTGAAGAGGCGAACGGCTTACCCCACTTTGATCGTATCTTTAGCGTTATGCAGGAGACTGGGGCGCTTGACTACACCCGACAAAAAGCCTTTGAGCAAGCCGACATGGCGATTTCTGCGCTCAATGCCGTGCCCGACAGCGACTACAAACAAGCGTTGATTGCACTGGCCCATATTGCGGTTGACCGCAATAATTAGGGGCTGCTGCAAAAATGCACAGCAAGGGTCAGTAGCCCTAAAGCATTGACCCAAGCATTCCAATCATAAATCCGAAGATGCCGCCAAGTGGCGGTGCCCAGGCGTTGTCCATACGCACCTGGGGCGCAATATCCTGCAGTACTGAATAGAGAATTCCGCCAGCGGCAAATAACATGATGCCCGCAACCAAAGCGGTATACTGAGCCAGCCAATAATACCCTACCAGCGCCATCAGCGGCCCCAGCAACGCCATCAGGGTAAACATAACCAGCAGTCGCTTACGGCTGTAATGTCCTGCCGCCCTGAGTTCGCGATAGGCATTAAAGCCTTCAGGAAAGTTTTGCACTGCCACTAACACGCCAAGCAATAAACTGCCGCCGCCAAGTGCCGCGGTTGTGCCCAGGGCAATTGACTCGGGTACAAAGTCTGACAACATGGAGGCGAGCTGGCTCGCCGGCAACTGATTTCGGGCCAGCCAGATATCCAGTGCCATAAATGCCAGGGCGCCAGCCAAAAAACTCCCGCACGCACTTAAAATTCCAAGCTCTGCCAAACCATCAGGCACCAACACAAGTGCCACAGCAGAGAGTAATGCACCCGCCCCCATGGCCAAAACACCATGGCGGAGCTCTTCATCCAGCCAGGCAGGAAACACGCCTTCTGCACATGCCAATAGCGCCCCTGCAGGCATTGCTAACCCGGCAATCAGCGCTATTAGCACTACGTTAATAACCGCGGTGTCTGTCAATGATTTTCCGCCTGTCGCTTGTTAATACAGAAGGCTAGTCTAAGCCGGCCAGCCTGGTCATATTTTCATTGTTATCGCGGTGTACGATAATATTGTCTTCAATCCGTATGCCGCCATAGGGTCGGTACTGGTCAACTTTATCCCAGTTAATGTATTTGGTTGCCTCACTTGATTTGAGGTCCGCCAACAGTGAGTCAATAAAATACAGGCCTGGCTCAATTGTAAAGACCTGGCGTGCTTCGACCGTGCGTGTGCAACGCAAAAACGGATGATCCTCGGGAGCCGGGTTTGGCGTGCCACGGTCATCGGCAATCAAACCGCCCACATCGTGCACCTGCAGACCTAAAAAGTGGCCAATGCCATGGGGGAAAAACGTGCGGGTAATGCCTTGTGCCACACAATCCTCTGCGCTCAGATTAACTAATCCGGCATTCACCAGAATGTTAGCAATCCCGCGATGGGCGCTGCGGTGAATGTCGGCGTAATCAATACCCGGTTTGAGTTGGCCAATAAGCTCAATGGTCAGGCTATTTAACTGGCTGATTAACTCACTGAAAATAGTCTTACCAAAGCTGTAGGTTCGGGTTATATCCGCAGCATAACCATTAAAGTTTGCCCCGGCATCAATTAAGAAAGAACGGTGGCTGGCAGGCTTGAGCGTATCATAATGCATGTAATGCAAAATTGAGCAATGCTCATTAAGTGCCACAATGCCGGTGTAAGGCACGTCATTATCACCCTGCTGGGTGGCAGCGTTATACGCTAAATTAATATTGAATTCACTTTCGCCAGCATTAAATGCGGCCGCCGCTGCTTTATGTCCTGCTACCGCTACTTTATTCGCCTCGCGCATACAGGCCAGCTCGTAATCGGTTTTGTAAGCCCGGTGATAGTGCAAATAATGCAAGGCGCGGTCGGGGTTAACATTTTCAAAACCAAGGGCCCCGGCCACTTCGATATACTCGCCCACATAAGCAAAACCAGACTTGTCATAGGGAAGGTGTTTTTCCACCATATCAGCTTGCTTTAGCATCACGATATCAAAACAATCCACCCAAAAATCATCAGGCTCAGGCGGCACTTTATGCCAAAAATCCAAGGGCCGGTAAAAGATCAGTTTGGGTTTATCTATGCCATTGACCACGAGCCAGCAATTGGGATTGTCAATAACCGGTAACCAAGCTTTAAACTGGGGATTGACCTTAAACGGATAATGGTTGTCATCAAGAAACAAACGTTTACTCTGACCTGAATGAATTACCAATCCTTCAATTCCCTCGCGCTCAACGGCCTCGCGTGTGCGCTGTTGAAGTATGTCGATATGCGCTGCATACAGGTCATCTTGCTCTGTCATAGTGCCTCTGTCGTTTTTATCATTTAATTTTGCGTAACCCTACCATTTGATCAGGGTAAAGTCAGGCTGTCCGCCGACACTTTCATGCGACTTAAAGTGTCAAATAACTCGGATTGCTGCCCCAGCTGAACCTGATATATATACCGGTACGCCATCACCGCTTTGACGTAATGTCGGGTCTCGTGATAGGGAATGTTCTCTATCCAGATATCAAGTTCCTGCTCCCCCTCCGTCGGCAGCCACTGCAAAACCCGCCGCCAACCAGCGTTATAAGATGCAGATACCAGTACCGGATTATGGTTGAGCTTATCGTTGAGGTATTTCAGATACTGCATGCCAAACTCAAGGTTTTGTTCAGGTTGGAGCAGCGAACTGTAACTGACCTTCTGTTTACTGATGTAATTGACGGTACCCGGCATCAGTTGCATCAGGCCCCGCGCACCAGCCGGGGAGACGGCGTCGACCATAAAGGAGCTTTCCCGGCGGGCGATGGCCATGGCAAACGCTTGATCAACGTCATGCTGACTCGCCCGCTGACGGAACTCGTCAGCAAACGCCAGCGGAAAACGGCGTTTCACATCGCTGTAGTACCCTGTATTGGCAAATCCTATGATAGCCTGGTCGTGCCAGCCCCAGTCGCTGGCAATCAGGGTTGCCGCGTGTTGTTCCGCGTTGGTGAGTCGCTGGTTTAAATGGTACCACTCGCGCCTTGCCTCCACAAAACGCCCTAACTTGAACCATTCATAGGAGCGCTGTACCGCGGGTACTGTGCTTACTTTCGCTATTGTGTAGTCACTGACTACCAGGGGTCTGTCGGCAAGTTGTGGTTGCTGTTGTAAGCGGGCGCTCGCCAAAAACCCATAGTAGTGTCGTTCATCTGCAAGTGCAGTGAACAGTTGCTGTTGTTCCTGATGGAATCCCAGCTCCCCTAAGCTACGAGCGCGCCAATACCTCAATGCGCTTTGTTGTTGCTCCTCAGGCGGCGCTGACTCAATAACACTGAGTACCTTGGCCCAGTCCCGTTGCCGCAGCCAATAGGCAAGATGCCAGTGACGCACGTCCTCATCCGCCGCCGGAACATTCGCTCTGGATAACCACTCTTCGGCACTGGACTCACCTTCGAGCACTGAATTAATCGCAATCGCGCGTTCAATCTCACGAATTTGCACATCATTAAAGCTAACCTTGTCCTGCCAGTACTGAAATGCTTTGATTGCTTTTTCCGGCGACTGCCACGCTAGACGAATAAGCCCGTAGTACAGAACAGGCCGCTCCCAGCGCGGATAACGGCCAGGAAACTCCCTGTACCTGAGTACGGTTGTTGGATTACGGTGTGTGGCACGCCACAAGGCTACCAGGTAATGATAAGAATCCGGCAGGCGGCGTTGCAAATATCCCAGTAAATTACGGTCACCACCGCGAATCACCTTTTCGACACGTTGTAACACCATGTCTGTGGTCATCCGTCCGTTTTTTTTCCACACCGCAAATACCGGATCACACTCTTTGGGCTGCGAGTCACCCGACAGCCACAGGTCATCAACTTGTTCGAACCAGTAATCGGGAGTGTCTGTAAGTTGTAGCTGATAGTCGAGGTAGGTACAGGTGTAACGAGTGCCGAGTCCCGGTTGATAGGCGTCGATGAAAACCGCTTTGCGCGCTCTTTGACTGAGTAAATCCAGCCAGCGCTTGCGTAACCGATCAGCAATGGGTGTACCGGCATAGCGGGCGAGAAACGCCTCAACGGTGTCATCACTGAGATTTGCCAGGGTACGTTCTGCCAGCCGCAGTTTCAGGTAAGGCACTAACGGATAATTCGCTAACTCTTCAATATCGGCATGAATAGCCGGCAATTTCGAAACAGGCAGCGAGTTCAGTTGTTTTTCAAGGCTTAAAAATTGCTCGCGTTGCTGATTGCGCAAGGCGCCATCCTCTGCCCAGGATGACTGGCATACGATATAGCTTGCACATGCAAACAATACTAGCCAAAACGATTCCCGCACAGCATCTCCTCTGTTGCCAGTTGATATCAGTCTACACAATTCAGTTTAAGCCTATTCACTGACGCATAACAGCCTTTTTAAATAAATGATGCGCGACAACTAGCTGGGCAAAAAGCCATCAGCGATGCTACCCTCATAGGGAGTAAGCTGCACCAATCAAGCAGGTTATGCCCCCTGGCAGGTCGAAGGTGGCAGTGTCACCGCCGTAAAAACGCCTGCTATACACAACTATAAGTAAATTAAATAGGCCTCTGACGGCTTGAAAACATTAGCTTTGATGCCATTTATACAGCAAAATTGAAACAGTCGTTTGAATTTGTGTTGAAATTTAACTCTGCATTGGAAAGAATCAGGGGTTATAAAGAGTACGCGCCTCCCTACAACTTTTAATTTCATGCGTGATGCTGAAAGGAGACAACAATGATTTACGAAGGCCAAAATCTAACGGTTGGGCTGTTAGATAACGGTATAGCCGAGTTAGTGTTTGACGCGGCTGGATCGGTTAATAAATTTGACCGCCAGACGATCGATGAATTAGATAAAGCAACCCAGGCGATTGCTAGCGATCCTGATGTTAAAGGTGTTGTAGTCCGTAGCGTAAAATCCGCATTTATTGTTGGCGCTGATATCACTGAGTTCACGGCGATGTTCGAGCAACCGGAAGAAGAAATACTTGAATGGGTTGCCAGAACGTCGCAAGTATTTGACCGCTTTGAAGATTTAGCCGTACCGACGATTGCCGCTATTAACGGCTTCGCATTAGGCGGCGGTTGCGAAATGGCGCTGGCTTGTGACCTGCGGGTTGCGGATACCACCGCCGCCATTGGCCTGCCTGAAGTTAAGTTAGGCCTGATGCCCGGCTTTGGTGGCACAGTGCGCCTGCCCCGACTAATTGGCTCTGATAACGCTTTGGAGTGGATGACCACAGGTAAAGACCGTAAAGGTCAGCAAGCACTGGATGAAGGCGCCATTGACGCCCTGGTTGCACCTGAAAAGCTCGTTGACGCTGCTCTTAGTATGGTTAACGACGCCATCGCAGGTCGACTTGACTGGCTGGCACGCCGTACAACCAAAAAGGCCCCGCTGAAACTGAACAGCAACGAAGCTATGATGAGTTTCTCTACCGCACAGGCATTTGTTGCCGCCAAAGCAGGCAAGCATTACCCGGCGCCGCATATGATGGTTGAAACCGTTAAAAATGCCGCAGGTCTGGACCGTGACGGCGCTCTTGCGCTGGAAAACCAGGGTTTTGTAAAACTCGCCAAAACCGATGCAGCGAAAGCGCAGGTAGGCATTTTCCTGGCCGACCAGTTGGTGAAAGGCAAAGGTAAAAAACTGTCTAAGTCAGCCACTAAAACTGTAACCACTAACGCCGTGCTCGGCGCTGGTATTATGGGTGGCGGTATCTCCTATCAAAGCGCAGTGAAAGGCTTGCCGGTAATTATGAAAGACATCAATCAGAAGGCGCTGGACCTGGGCCTGTCTGAAGCTGCGAAAATTCTTAACAAAGGGATGCAATTAGGCAAAGTTGACGCCGATAAAATGGCGTCAACCCTTAACAGCATTACCCCTACTTTAGAATACAGCGCCATAAAAGATGTCGACATGGTGATCGAAGCGGTTGTTGAAAACCCGAAAGTGAAGAGCTCGGTACTGAAAGAAACCGAGCAGCATGTTGGCAATGAGACGATTTTGTGTTCCAACACGTCGACTATTTCGATAAACCAGTTAGCCGAAAGCCTTGAGCGGCCTGAGTTATTCTGTGGCATGCATTTCTTTAATCCGGTACATCGCATGCCCCTGGTAGAAATTATCCGCGGTGAGAAAACCTCAGACGACACCATTGCCACCGTCGTCGCTACCACGCTTAAGATGGGTAAAACCCCGATTGTGGTTAACGATTGCCCTGGCTTTCTGGTCAACCGGGTATTATTCCCTTACTTTGCCGGCTTCTCCAAACTGGTTCTTGACGGCGCCGACTTTACCGCCGTAGATAAAGTGATGGAGAAACAGTTTGGCTGGCCTATGGGTCCTGCCTATCTGCTGGACGTCGTGGGCATGGACACTGCCGATCACGCCGCCTCGGTAATGGCCGACGGCATCCCGGAGCGGATGCAAAAGATAGCCAATGATCCGGTAACGCTATTGTTTAAAAACGATCGCCTCGGCAAAAAGAACGGCAAGGGCTTTTATAACTTTAGCAAGGATAAGCGCGGCAAACCCACCAAGGATGCGGCAGAAGAGGCCTATGCCCTGATTAAGCCACAGCAATCTGATGAACAGACATTCACTAGCGAGGAAATTATTGCCCGCCTGATGATTCCTATGGCCAACGAAGCGATTCGCTGCCTGGAAGAAGGCATTGTGGCAAGTGCTGAAGAAGCTGATATGGCGCTCATTTATGGTCTGGGCTTCCCCCCCTTCCGCGGCGGTATTTTCCGTTATATTGAAACTATGGGATTAGCGAATTTTGTCGAACTTGCCGACAAATACGCTCATCTTGGGCCGATTTACCAAATTACTGACGGCGTACGAAAAATGGCCGCAGACGGTAAGTCATACTTCGCATAATCACCTTAGGAGAATAAATAATGAAAGATGTCGTAGTAATAGACTGTATTCGTACCCCCATGGGTCGTTCCAAGGGTGGTGTTTTCAGAAACGTTCGCGCCGAAACGCTTTCCGCACATCTGATGAGCGCGCTGCTGGCGAGAAATCCCGGTGTTGATCCCAGCGAAATTGAAGACATTATCTGGGGCTGTGTGCAACAAACTAAAGAACAGGGGTTCAATGTTGCCCGTAACGCACAACTGTTAACCAATATTCCACGCAGCACTGCCGCAGTCACCGTTAACCGTTTATGCGGATCGTCAATGCAGGCATTGCACGATGCCAGCCGTGGTATCATGACCGGTCAGGGAGATGTATACATGATCGGTGGTGTTGAACACATGGGGCACGTACCGATGACGTTCAATTTGGACTTTCATCCGGGACTGGCTAAATATACCGCGAAAGCGTCGGGCAATATGGGCATGACCGCCGAATTGCTGGGCCGTCAAAATGGCATTACCCGCGAAATGCAGGATGCTTTCGGTGCGCGCTCGCATCAACGCGCTCATCAGGCTCACCTGGAAGGCCGTTGGGCTAACGAAATCGTGCCCACCGAAGGTCATGATGCCGACGGCGTACTAAAGCTTATTGATCACGATGAAGTTATTCGTCCTGAGACCACCACCGACACACTATCAGGCCTGCGACCAGTATTCGATCCGGTAAACGGCACTGTTACCGCTGGTAACGCGTCGGCCATTTCTGACGGTGCATCCGCCATGTTATTGATGTCTGCTGAGCGCGCTAAAGCTCTGGGCCTGACGCCCCGGGCGAAAATCCGCGCAATGGGTGTAGCAGGTTGCGATGCGGCAATCATGGGCTATGGCCCGGTACCCGCTACCCAGAAAGCCCTTAAGCGAGCCGGCATGAGCATGGATGATATTGAGATTGCCGAGTTCAACGAAGCCTTTGCAGCACAAGCGTTAAGCTGTATTAAACAGCTGGGTTGGCTGGATAAATATGATGACAACGTGAACCTCAACGGTGGTGCCATAGCACTTGGCCACCCACTGGGATGCTCCGGGTCACGGATCAGCACGACGTTGCTCAACCTGATGGAAGCGAACAACAAGTCGGTGGGGTTAGCGACCATGTGTATCGGCCTTGGTCAGGGTATTGCAACGATATTTGAACGGGTTTAATCAGCACACTCAACCAAATCAAGGGCGCGTTAGCGCCCTTTTTATTGCCTAGCGGTTAACTAACTACTGCCCCTTGCTGTGTATTTTTCGCAGCAATCCGTCGCCGCTAGCAATAAGCAGAAAACGGAAACCACTCGGTGATTTCTATTGCTATTGCTCCGGACACTTTGATGACGTAAGTCCGGTAAGCGCATTGCTCAGTCACAGACTTATCTTCTAAAGCGTCACTAACAGTGCCAATATCGAGAATTTCCCGGTAGGTTTCGAGCCCCTCGTCACGTAATAACTCACCTATACCGATTTTGTTCGCAATTAATTTTTCTGCGGTGTCAGCTGACAGCAAACTTAAATTGATATAGGAATCTGCAAAAGCATAAACCGTTGTGGTTTTGACACCGCTCAAATTGACCTTACGATGCAGGTAACGTTGGCCTTCTTCTTTTGTTAACGCAATGGTATTACTCACCGACGACAGCACATCCTGAAGAGTATTATTAACCATTACCGGCTCCCAGAAATAGGCTTCCAGTGATTTGGTAACGGTGCCATCGGTAACCAGTAATGTTCTGAGAAATGCAGGAAGTACAGACAGATCTATACGTTCACCTTTTCGGTTTACTATTGTATCGCCAGCGACAAAGCCCCGGCTCTTAAACGACTCCTGTATCAATGGTTACTTCCTGAGTGTCGAAATAGGTCGTTAATATACCATAACCGGCTCCTTTTGGTTTTTTAAACGGGCGCGGGTTTAGTGGGTCTGTTGGTAATTAATCGTGTTCAAAACAGTGGTAGTGAAAAGTGAAGTAGTGAAGTAGCAAAGCGTGAGCACGCTGTTTATTGCGATATACATGACAGCGCGTGATATACCAGGCGTGTTAGCGTTATTGCTATTTTCGGGCAGAAACAAAAAAGGCCCACTCATTTGAGTGGGCCTTCTTCTTAATTGGAGCCTGGCGGTGTGCTACTCTCACATGGGGAGACCCCACACTACCATCGCCGCT
>NZ_JAQQXP010000006.1:0-1591 GCF_028595265.1 Alteromonas gilva
GCACTCAGAAGCTATTTAGGGTTGTATGGTTAAGTGACTAAGCGTATACGGTGGATGCCTTGGCAGTTAGAGGCGATGAAGGACGTGTAAGTCTGCGATAAGCTATGGTGAGTTGACAAAACGCATTTGAGCCATAGATTTCCGAATGGGGAAACCCACACTTTTAGTGTATCTGTATGTGAATACATAGCATGCAGAGGCGAACGAGGGGAACTGAAACATCTAAGTACCCTTAGGAAAAGAAATCAATTGAGATTCCCTTAGTAGCGGCGAGCGAACGGGGAGCAGCCGATAAGCAAAGTATTAGTGGAATCTTCTGGAAAGTTGAGCGATACAGGGTGATAGCCCCGTACATGAAGATGCTTTGTTTACATATTAAGTAGGTCGGGACACGTGTTATCCTGACTGAAGATGGGGGGACCATCCTCCAAGGCTAAATACTCCTAACTGACCGATAGTGAACCAGTACCGTGAGGGAAAGGCGAAAAGAACCCCTGTGAGGGGAGTGAAATAGAACCTGAAACCGTATACGTACAAGCAGTGGGAGCCTTTAGGGGTGACTGCGTACCTTTTGTATAATGGGTCAGCGACTTATATTTAGTAGCAAGGTTAACCGTTTAGGGGAGCCGTAGCGAAAGCGAGTGTTAACTGCGCGTTTAGTTGCTAGGTATAGACCCGAAACCCGGTGATCTAGCCATGGGCAGGTTGAAGGTTGAGTAACATCAACTGGAGGACCGAACTCACTAACGTTGAAAAGTTAGGAGATGACCTGTGGCTGGGGGTGAAAGGCCAATCAAACCGGGAGATAGCTGGTTCTCCCCGAAATCTATTTAGGTAGAGCCTCGGACGAATTCCATTGGGGGTAGAGCACTGTTAAGGCTAGGGGGTCATCCCGACTTACCAACCCTTTGCAAACTCCGAATACCAATGAGAACTATCCGGGAGACACACGGCGGGTGCTAACGTCCGTCGTGAAGAGGGAAACAACCCAGACCGCCAGCTAAGGTCCCAAAATATTGCTAAGTGGGAAACGATGTGGGAAGGCCCAGACAGCTAGGAGGTTGGCTTAGAAGCAGCCACCCTTTAAAGAAAGCGTAATAGCTCACTAGTCGAGTCGGCCTGCGCGGAAGATGTAACGGGGCTAAGCAATATACCGAAGCTGCGGCAAAGTACTTGTACTTTGGGTAGGGGAGCGTTCTGTAAGCCGCTGAAGCTGGACTGTGAAGTCTGGTGGAGGTATCAGAAGTGCGAATGCTGACATGAGTAACGATAATGGGGGTGAAAAACCCCCACGCCGGAAGACCAAGGTTTCCTGTCCCATGCTAATCAGGGCAGGGTAAGTCGGCCCCTAAGGCGAGGCAGAAATGCGTAGTCGATGGGAAACGGGTTAATATTCCCGTACTTATATAATCAGTGATGGAGGGACGGAGAAGGCTAAACAAGCTTGGCGTTGGTTGTCCAAGTGAAAGTGAGTAGGCTGGAATTTTAGGTAAATCCGGAATTCTAAGGCCGAGACACGAGACGAGCCACCAAGGTGGTGAAGTTGTTGATGCCCTGCTTCCAGGAAAAGCTTCTAAACTTATGATTATGT
>NZ_JAQQXP010000006.1:1691-3031 GCF_028595265.1 Alteromonas gilva
AACCGTACCCCAAACCGACACAGGTGGTCAGGTAGAGAATACTAAGGCGCTTGAGAGAACTCGGGTGAAGGAACTCGGCAAAATTGTACCGTAACTTCGGGAGAAGGTACGCCCCTGATGGTGAACGCTTTACGCGGTAAGCTGTCGGGGGCCGCAGTGACCAGGTGGCTGGGACTGTTTATTAAAAACACAGCACTCTGCAAACTCGAAAGAGGACGTATAGGGTGTGACACCTGCCCGGTGCCGGAAGGTTAATTGATGGGGTTATCTTCGGAGAAGCTCTTGATCGAAGCCCCGGTAAACGGCGGCCGTAACTATAACGGTCCTAAGGTAGCGAAATTCCTTGTCGGGTAAGTTCCGACCTGCACGAATGGTGTAACCATGGCCACGCTGTCTCCACCCGAGACTCAGTGAAATTGAAATCGCAGTGAAGATGCTGTGTACCCGCACCTAGACGGAAAGACCCCGTGAACCTTTACTACAGCTTGGCACTGAACATTGAACCTACATGTGTAGGATAGGTGGGAGGCTTCGAAGCATTGTCGCCAGATGATGTGGAGCCGTCCTTGAAATACCACCCTTGTATGTTTGATGTTCTAACGTTGGCCCCTTATCGGGGTTGCGGACAGTGTCTGGTGGGTAGTTTGACTGGGGCGGTCTCCTCCCAAATAGTAACGGAGGAGCACGAAGGTTAGCTAATCACGGTCGGACATCGTGAGGTTAGTGCAATGGCATAAGCTAGCTTAACTGCGAGACAGACACGTCGAGCAGGTACGAAAGTAGGTCATAGTGATCCGGTGGTTCTGTATGGAAGGGCCATCGCTCAACGGATAAAAGGTACTCCGGGGATAACAGGCTGATACCGCCCAAGAGTTCATATCGACGGCGGTGTTTGGCACCTCGATGTCGGCTCATCACATCCTGGGGCTGAAGTCGGTCCCAAGGGTATGGCTGTTCGCCATTTAAAGTGGTACGCGAGCTGGGTTTAGAACGTCGTGAGACAGTTCGGTCCCTATCTGGTGTGGGCGTTGGATGATTGAGGGGAGCTGCTCCTAGTACGAGAGGACCGGAGTGGACGAACCGCTGGTGTTCGGGTTGTTTTGCCAAAGGCATTGCCCGGTAGCCAAGTTCGGAATCGATAACCGCTGAAAGCATCTAAGCGGGAAGCGAGCCCCAAGATGAGTCATCCCTGAGCTTTAAGCTCTGGAAGGGTTGTTGTAGACTACAACGTTGATAGGCAGGGTGTGGAAGCGTTGCAAGGCGTTAAGCTAACCTGTACTAATTGCCCGAGAGGCTTAACCATACAACGCCTAAATGGCTTTACATTTAGATGTTGATGG
>NZ_JAQQXP010000007.1 GCF_028595265.1 Alteromonas gilva
CATCAAGTCGTCCAACGACTTTACGTAAGGAGGTGATCCAACCCCAGGTTCCCCTAGGGTTACCTTGTTACGACTTCACCCCAGTCATGAAACACAAAGTGGTAATCGTTCTCCCGAAGGTTAAACTAACTACTTCTTTTGCATCCCACTCCCATGGTGTGACGGGCGGTGTGTACAAGGCCCGGGAACGTATTCACCGCAGTATTCTGACCTGCGATTACTAGCGATTCCGACTTCACGGAGTCGAGTTGCAGACTCCGATCCGGACTACGATATTCTTTAAGGGGTCCGCTCCACATCGCTGTCTCGCTTCCCTCTGTAAATACCATTGTAGCACGTGTGTAGCCCTACACGTAAGGGCCATGATGACTTGACGTCGTCCCCACCTTCCTCCGGTTTGTCACCGGCAGTCTCCTTAGAGTGCCCAACTAAATGCTGGCAACTAAGGACAAGGGTTGCGCTCGTTGCGGGACTTAACCCAACATCTCACGACACGAGCTGACGACAGCCATGCAGCACCTGTGTCAGAGTTCCCGAAGGCACCAATCCATCTCTGGAAAGTTCTCTGCATGTCAAGTGTAGGTAAGGTTCTTCGCGTTGCATCGAATTAAACCACATGCTCCACCGCTTGTGCGGGCCCCCGTCAATTCATTTGAGTTTTAACCTTGCGGCCGTACTCCCCAGGCGGTCTACTTATCGCGTTAGCTTCGCTACGCACGAATTAAATTCACACACAGCTAGTAGACAGCGTTTACGGTGTGGACTACCAGGGTATCTAATCCTGTTCGCTACCCACACTTTCGCACATGAGCGTCAGTCTTTGGCCAGGGAGCCGCCTTCGCCACTGATGTTCCTCCAGATATCTACGCATTTCACCGCTACACCTGGAATTCCACTCCCCTCTCCAAGACTCTAGCCTGCCAGTTCTAAATGACCATCCCAGGTTGAGCCCGGGGCTTTCACATCTAGCTTAACAAACCGCCTGCGTGCGCTTTACGCCCAGTAATTCCGATTAACGCTCGCACCCTCCGTATTACCGCGGCTGCTGGCACGGAGTTAGCCGGTGCTTCTTCTGTTGCTAACGTCACAGCTAGCAGGTATTAACTACTAACCTTTCCTCACAACTGAAAGTGCTTTACAACCCGAAGGCCTTCTTCACACACGCGGCATGGCTGCATCAGGGTTTCCCCCATTGTGCAATATTCCCCACTGCTGCCTCCCGTAGGAGTCTGGGCCGTGTCTCAGTCCCAGTGTGGCTGATCTTCCTCTCAGAACAGCTAGAGATCGTCGCCTTGGTAAGCCGTTACCTTACCAACTAGCTAATCTCACTTGGGCCTCTCTTTGCGCCGGAGCCTAAGCCCCGTTTGGTCCGAAAACATTATGCGGTATTAGCAGTCGTTTCCAACTGTTATCCCCCTCGCAAAGGCAAGTTCCCAAGCATTACTCACCCGTCCGCCACTCGTCATCTTCTAGCAAGCTAGAAATGTTACCGTTCGACTTGCATGTGTTAGGCCTGCCGCCAGCGTTCAATCTGAGCCATGATCAAACTCTTCAATTAAATATATCGAAATTTTGAATTGTCGTTGTGACACTCTTAATGAGTGCC